>WAKA01000044.1 GCA_015523565.1 Candidatus Heimdallarchaeota archaeon
ATGTTGGGGCCTGGCATGTACAAGCGAACGTCAGATGGGGTGAACATCATTGGTGAGCTAAATGGAGAAATCACTCCTCGAATAAATGAATTGAAAACACTGATGTCATATAACTCAAAAACAAGGATCACTGACAATATTGTGGGTGTTAAATGGTCAAAGCTTGCCATCAATTCCTCGATAAATTCTGTGGGGGTTATTACTGGTGAGGTTCTTGGGGTAACCCTCTCCGTAAAAAGAGCAAGGGAGATCTTCTTGAGGGTCTATTCAGAAGTCATTGACTTGGCAAATGCCCAAGGCATCAGACCTGAAAAAGTGGTGACAAATCCCTATCTGCTTTATATTCCCAAAGATTCCAGCAGATTCAAGCGATTCATTAAAGACAGGTTGGTCATGATTGTCGGTCGCAAATATGGTGACATAAAATCAAGTAGCCTTCAAAGCCTAGAGCGGGGAAGAAAGACAGAGATTGAATTCCTGAACGGTTATGTTTCAAGAAAAGCGGCTGATATCGGTTTTGAAGTGCCTGCAAACAAGGCCATCTACAAAATGGTTCGGGAAATTGAAGATGGAACTCGAAAACTGGGGATGGAAAATATTGACGAATTGTACATGCAACTCCAAAATTCCCTCTGATGAAAATACTACTAGTATTATGACCCCCTTTCTTGCCTTTAAATCACTCAATTTGTATTTCTGTCCATCCTTCTTCCACAATGATCTCATTGGCTCTTTTCTGTAATTCCCTGAGCCTTCCGCTCATCTGGGCCGTGATTGTTTCCGCCTCTTTGAGCAAGTCCTTTGCTTTTATTGGATCTATTGCCAACGTGCTTTCAACAATTGTCTCAAAATATTTTGCGACTGCCTTCAATTGCATGGCAATTTCTGGAAATCTTGCCCGCAAAAACGATGTTCCCTTTGCAGTTCTCATCACTGCCATTTTTTTGCCTAAACGATCCCTGATAAGCAATCCTGTATGCTCCAATCTTCTAATCACAGGGTAGACTGTTCCTCGCTCTGGTGTCCAATAAATTGTAGATGATTTTAGTTGATCGATCAATGTGGAAACAGGCATAAGCTGATTGTCAGGGACTGTAACCAATACCAATAGCTCCACAGACGAAAGGGGCTTGTCTTCAAATTTCAAAATGCCTATCCACATGTTGTGAACTCCATACTCCCAATATGTTCATTGCTGAAAAATGTTGCAATCATACCGGGGTCTTCTGCATCACTCTATGTTGATTTCTTCCACTCCTTCGACTGGTGCCTCCAACAGGAGTATACCTTCCTCATATTTTGCCTTGACTGTTGCAGGATCGATTTTTTCAATTAGGTTGACCTTCAGGGAGTATTCTCTTTCTCCTAAGACGTCCTCAAATCTTTTGCTGCCAGTCGCATCCAGAATGAGTGAATCTGATTTCGCCCTTAATTTCAAGGTTTCCTTGTCAATTCCTGGCAAAATTATGGCTACTTTCAATGTATCTCCCACAACTTTTTGGAAGACACTGTCTAAGGGGTCGTGTTTTGCAAATCGATGTTTCATTTGGCCTGGGGCACAGCATCCTTTCCCCATTTTGAATACAAATGGGGGTGGTCCAAAGTGCTTTCCATGTCTGCCGTGTCCTCTTCTAAACATGAACACTCTTGGGTTTTCATCCATGACAACTTCTTCTTCAATATTTTCATTCGTGTCTTTGTTCATTTTTTTCACCTCGTGTGTAGTCTTATCCTATGTGACAACTAATGTTTGTAAGATGTCTTACAACTGCTATTTTGTTGTCAATATATGTTATAATTCTATCATATTTAAATTTTATGATTATGTTTGATATCATACATTATTTCACATACGAAAATAACTCCATTATTCTGATCTGTGATGTGTTTTATTATTAATTTCGTTTTCTATAAGATATCTTACAAATTATTCCTATTCTGGGTGAATTTAACTTGAAGTTATTAAGCCATGAATTTACTGGAATATTAGTGACTCTTGACAAATCTCCTGAAAAAATTGCGGATATGTTTGACAAGGTGGCAATCCGCTATGACCTATTGAATGATTTGATGACTGGGTTCAGTCACAGGAGGACAAGAAAATTGGCTGTTGCACTCTCTAAGTTCCATGATGGTCAAGCGGCAATTGACTTAGCGACTGGAACGGGCGATTTCGCTTTTCTTTTGGCAAGAAAAGCCCCAAACGGGAAAATAATTGGTGTTGACATCTCAAGGAAAATGCTTGCTGGGGCTAGATATCGATTATCAAAACTTGCCTTCCAGAATGTGGATTTCCAATATGGGAACATCTATGATTTGCCATTTGACGATGATACATTTGATGTTGCCACCATCGGATATGGAATCCGTAATGTCCCAGATCCTGTCACTGCAATGCGTGAGGTTCGTCGGGTGACAAAAAAAGGGGGTCGTTTTCTAATAGTGGAAGCCACTCCGCCTTTATCGAAATATGCACGTTTCATTGCAAACTTCCATTTTTCAAGGCTAGTTCCTTTTGTTGCAAAGTTCCTGTCACCTGGCGGTGATGCCTACCACTATTTTGCCAAAAGTGTTGAGCAATTTCCCCCTGCCCCCAAATTTGCAAAAATGATCGCAAAAGCGGGGTGGAGTGAAGTATACTATCATCCTATGTATTTTGGGACAGTAACTGTTTTCTTGGCAATCTGTTAATCCATCATTTCAAACATGGCGTCTCCCAACATTTGGTCGGTATCCTTCCCAAATAGTTTCTGCCTATCTCCTGCCTCCCCTGTTTTGACGTTGAACAGGAACACGATGGCCAACACTAGTGACCCCAATGAAAAATAGAACAAGTTTGTGGCAGAGATGTCCATTAAAGCCCCTGAAATGGTCGGCCCAAGAATTGCGGCCATTGAGGAAAATGCATAATAGACTCCTGTTCCCGACCCGTTATCATTTGCATGTTCCCATACAACTACTATGCTGTTCACATTGATCAATCCCCAACCCATTGCGGCAATGGCAAATAAAATCTTGAAACTTGTTCTCCAACCTATTGGGATGCCCATCCATCGTTCATTCTCTACAAAAAGGGCACTTGCAAGAATCAGGAGGAACAACGTCAGACCGATTTTCATGGTTTTTATGCGACCCAATTTTGTCCCGACAATCCCTCCCACAACAGTAAACACCACAAAAACCACGGGGAAAATGAAAAGTATCTGTCCACTTTCTCCAATGGCAAGGTTTGACAGTTCTGAGGCGCTTTTGTTTGGGAACTCCTTTGCCAAATAGACCTTCCATACGTATGTTGAAAAGAATGCTTCAATTGCATTCCAAGCCATAAACCACGAAAAGATCGCCAATAACATGAAGAGCATTGATTTGTCTTTGGCATTGATCATGTCTCTGACCTGTATTTTCAATATTTCAAAACTGGTGTGCTCGTCTTCACCCTCTACCACAAAATCCATGGGTTCACGGATTGCCAACACAAGGATGACCAAAGAAATTACCATGACGACAGACATCAACCCAAATGCTTCTGTGTCTTTTCCCTGTTTAAACAGTCCCCCTCCCACAAAAAGGGCGAATGCACCGAATATGCCTCCCATCAGGTTGACGATTCCGTTACCTATGCTCCTATCCTTGCTTTCCACAAGGTCTGGCATCAAGCTGACGGAAGGTGATCTATATAATGCCATTGAAAAGTTGAACAACACGATTGTCCCTAAAAACACAAAGATTGGGAATTCTTTGGCAAAGGGGATGAGGTAAAAGAAAACAGCCGCCAACAAAATGCCGACTATAATGTATGGCATTCTCCTTCCAAATCTTGTCCTTGTCCTGTCGCTTAGGGATCCAATATAGGGTTGGAAAAAGAAAGCGATTATGTTGTCCCAAGTCATGATGAAGCCTGTTATGCCAAGGGACATGCCATAAACATCTTGGAGATAGACTGGAATGGCATTGTTGAAGATTGTCCATGTCAGTGCCGTGGTTGCAAACCCTAACGCAATTATCGGAACCATGTACAGCGGGGCTGACCGCGTTTGCATGTCTGCTGTGGTGGTTGTCATCATGCATTCTCAGATGGTTTCTTATTTAAGGAGAAAGGGGAAAAAGAAATCAATTTTACAAGATTTTTCCACTTTTTGAATTGTATTGTCGCTGTATCTTGATCGCTTCAGAAATGGGTGAAATATTGTCCAATCTCGAAAAGAAGTGTTCAAGTCTCTTTTTGATTTCTGAAATCTTCCGTTCATCATTGATCTTTCTTGACCCAATATGATAGGCAATGTGCCATGGATGGATTGCAAACACTGTAAATGGTATTTGTGGATTGGCGGATTGTCCCTTCAATAAATCAAGATATTCTTCAACCTCACGATTTCCCTCAAGAAGCTGCCAAAGGTATGTGGAGATCGGTTTGTTGTTTTTGTCCCTTCCTGTGGTCAATGGGACTTCTGGAATGGTTAGCCCTTGCATGTTCTCTATTTGCAAAGTTCTTGCATTTTTAATCGTGATTGATGAATCGTAACTGAATTTCTGGGAAATTATATTGGCAAGGTTATTGTCAAAATTCAGGTACGGGGCACGAAACCCGGTAGGTCTCCCTATGTATTGTTTCATGATCTCAACTGCCTTGTCCAATGTTTGTGAAATTTTGTCCTTTGTTGGGACAATTCCTGTGCCCTTTCCCGTAAAATCTTCATGGGCATATCCATGGTTCCCTAAATCGTGCTTTTTCATACGCTTGATGATGGTTTGGTCTAAACGTTTGATTGCCGGAAGGATTGAAGCCTCAATAAATAATGTTGCCTTGATGTCAAATTTTTCGAACAAATCCAACAGGATTCGCATTCCCTTAACAGTTGCCTTAACAGCGGGTTCCGCAGGTGTATCCTCAGTAACTGCTGATTTTGCTTCCATCCTTCCTGCAACCGCTATCGGATAATCTCGGTCAACATCAACAGAGATGATTGTAAAATGCTCGTTGTCCACAATCTGATCTGAATTGGGGGGATTAATAATTTCCGACGGCGCTCAACACATTTGGTTTTACAATAAATTGTAAATTTTGTCGGAATTTATGGTTTGAATTTAGGAAATTCTTATTGCACTGTTCGTTTTTTACATATTTTTGTAATTTTTTGTGAAATTAAGGTAATGCTAATAAATCATCGTGGGATGTTTGCATTAACATTTAAAAAAGTGATACCATGGTTGGCGCAAGTGAAAGCATATATGAAGGAAAAGTGAAATCTGTTGAGGATTTGGGAGATGGAACTGCAATAATGCATTTCCGGAATGACATCACTGCGGGGGATGGGGTGAAACATGAAATGCTCGAAGGGAAAGGTGCAATAAATTGTAAAACAACTGCAATGATCTTTGAAAAACTGGAGGCTGCTGGAATCCCCACTCATTTCATCAAACAGTTGGATTCCAACAAACTTTTGGTCAAATCCCTGAAAATATTGCCTGTAGAAGTTGTTGTCCGTAATATCGCAGCAGGTAGCTTTTGCAGGAGATATGGCGTTCAACAGGGAACCACATTCGACAAACCATTAGTTGAGTTCTTTTTGAAGGATGATGCCTTGCATGATCCATTGATCATGAAATCGACGATTTTGAATTTAGGGCTTGCATCAAAGTTGGAGATCTCATGGATGGAATCTTTTGCTTTAAGGGTGAACGAGGTCTTACGTGATTTTTTCAGGAAGGCAGGGATGCTTCTTGTTGATTTCAAAATAGAGATTGGAAAGGACTTTGAGGGGAATCTCTTTGTCGCGGATGAGATTTCGGGTGACTCAATGCGTGTTTGGGATGTCGAAACCCTTGAAATCCTTGATAAAGACCGATTCAGAAAGGATCTTGGAAATGTAATTGAAAGCTATACGGAAATATATGACCGGCTAAATAACGTTGTATTTAATCCCTCTTCTCAACCAATGGCTCTCCAAATTGAAATCATGCCTAAAGCAGATGTCCCCAATCCTGCAGGAGATGTCGTCAAAAGAGCCATTGTCAATATGGGATTGACTGCCACTGAAGCTGTTTCTGTTGGTAAATCGATCTTAATTACCTTGACCAATGAAATGGCGGAGAAAAACTGGCTAAAAAAGGTCAATGAGATCTGTAAAAATTTTCTTGCCAATCCATTGATAGAGGACTTCTCCATTGAGGTGCAATGATTTGAAAATTGGTGTTGTTCGATTTCCTGGGACAAACAACGAGCATGAGACGATAAGGGCTTTGGCATCGTTTGATGGTGTCACTCCTGTTTTAATTGACGTATGGAATCATGAACTGGTTAATCAAGTTGATGGGCTTTACCTTCCTGGGGGCTTTAGCTATGGTGATTTCTTGAGGGCTGGTGCCATTGCCGCCACAACGGAAACTATGCAGTTAATAAAGGAAAAAGCAAAGGAGGGAACCCCCATCCTTTCAATATGCAATGGCTTCCAAGTGACCACTGAGTCTTCCCTGTTGGAAGGGGTTCTTCTTCCCAATAATACCACGAGGTTCGTATGCAAATTCATCCATTTGAGGATCGAAACAAACGATTCATACCTTTCTGGCTTGGAGGGGCAGGTGTTGAAATTACCCATTGCCCATTTTGAAGGGAATTTGTGGCATCCCTCTTCCAATGAACTGGAGAAGTATGCAGTTGCAAGGTATTCGGATGAAAAAGGGGATGTATTGCCACAATCAAACCCCAATGGCTCTCTAGGGAATATTGCAGGGATCTCAAACGAGACCGGGGTTATTGTTGGGATGATGCCGCATCCCGAAAGAGCTGTTTTTCCTTATCAGGGATCCACTGATGGCAGATTGATCATTAATTCATTTTTGGAGGCCGTGAAATGCTAACTGAACAAGAAATGGCGAAAATAAGGAAGACTTTGGGACGGGATGGAACAGTTGCGGAATATGCAGTTTTCGATGCACTTTGGAGTGAGCACTGTTCATATAAGTCAAGTAAACGATGGTTCCACCTTTTCAATACCAAGAATGAGCGAATTGCTCTTGGAATTGGTGAGGGGGCTGGACTGATTGATGTGGGGGATGGGCTTCTTGTGGGTCTGGGTTTGGAAAGCCATAACCATCCATCTGCTGTTGACCCATTCAATGGTGCCGCAACTGGTGTTGGAGGGATTGTCAGGGATATTTTAAGCCAAGGATGTAAACCTATTGCAATATTGGACTGTCTGAGATTTGGAATGCCTACATCCCATCGACAAAAATTTCTACTGGATCAGGTTGTATTGGGAATCTCATCATACGGCAATTGCATTGGTGTACCCAATTTGGGTGGGGATATCGAGTTTTCAAAGGAATTTGAAACAAACCCGCTGGTAAATGCGATGTGTGTCGGAATTGTTGAAAAGGGCAAGGTAATCCGTTCAATTGCCAAGAACCCTGGTGACTTATTATTCCTTTTCGGTTCAAAGACTGGTCTGGATGGGATTGGGGGTGTTACCTTTGCATCTGAAATCCTTGAAGAGGAACCCAACTCTGAAAAACGGGGGTCTGTTCAAATTGGGGATCCCTTGACAGAAAAACTGCTAATTGATGCAGTTCTGGAGTTGCGAGACAAACAGCTTATTTCTGGTCTACAAGACCTTGGTGGCGGTGGTCTTGCATGTGCCGCCGCAGAAATGGCGGAAAAAGGAAAAACGGGTGTTGAACTGGATCTCAACAAGGTTCCCCTAAAGGTCAAGGGGATGAAAGGGTGGGAAATCCTGATTTCTGAATCACAAGAGCGGATGCTTGCTGTCGTCCCTCCTGAACATATTGATGAGGTTCAATCGGTCATCGAAAAATATGCCCTTGCCAATGCAATTGTGGGAAAAGTGACTGATACTGGCATGTTTCGTGCTTGGCATAATGATGAGTTAATTGCCGACATTCCCGTTGATTTCACAGTTAATGGTTTTCCTGAACCAGAAAGAACGATAGGCAAGCTCCAAACAAGGAAAACATTTGAAAAACATGTCATACTGGATGTCAGGGATGTCTTGCTTAATTTGTCTTCGAATCCTGACTTGGCACTAAAAACAGGTGTATTCCAACAATATGACCAACACGTTCAAGGAAATACAATCGTCTCCCCTGGAACTGGAGCCACTTCCTTGATGTTGCCAAATGGCAAAAGCCTTGTCTTGGCGGCTGGAACCAATTCATATCTTGTTGGACTAAATCCGAGAGTGGGTACAGAGTTGGCAACCTTGGAAATCGTGAGGAAGGTTTGGGCAAGAAAAGGAGAACCTCTTGCCATGGTTGATTCCCTGAATTTTGGAAATCCTGAAAAGACTGAATCCTACACTGAATTTGTTGAATCCATAAGGGGACTTGGGAATTTGTCTCATAAGCTTGACATTCCTGTTGTTGGGGGTAATGTCTCTCTCTATAATGAAACAGACAGTACAAAAATCCTTCCCTCCCCTTTTGTGGGGATTGTTGGACTTAATTCTGGGGAACCCTATCGCCCCATTGTGGAAGTTGGTGATGTTTTCTACCTAATCGGCTCACGGCACGGGCATCTTTATGGCTCACAGTTGCTTCGATATTATGGCATCGGTGAAGAAACCCCTCCACAAATTGATTATGCCGAGGAAAAAAGAATTGGAAATTTCCTTATATCCCTTGACTCCATTAAATCATCATATCATATTGGACGTGGGGGTCTGCTACTTACCTTATCAAAAATTCTTGTCACTGAGAGTGTTGGCATAACTTGTGAAGACAACATCGATTTTACGAATCTGCATTTTTCATTTGGTGAACATGCACCAAGATATCTCGTGGGGGTATCTGAAAATAACCAAAGGACATTTGAGAAACATTTGGAAATGAACAATATTCAACATTTAAAATTGGGGGTGATTGGTGGAAGTCAAATCAAGGCAAAAGGGCTTGCCATTCAAATGGGTGAAATAAAAGAACGTCTCTCAAAACCAATAATGGAGGCATTGATGATATGATTTGCATCATTTCTGGTTCAAAAAGCGATAATCACATTGTCGAAAAAGCTACAAAAGTATTGGATGAATTCGGGGTGAAATATGAAACATTTGTTGCATCTGCCCATCGTACTCCCGATTTATTGGATCAAATAGTCAAGGAGCAGGTCGAGAACGGTGTAAAGGTGTTTATCTGTATTGCAGGGCTTTCTGCTGCATTGCCTGGTGTTGTTGCTTCAAAAGTGAATCTTCCTGTGATTGGAGTCCCCGTATCTTCCGCATTGATGGGGCTTGACGCACTGCTTTCAATAGCACAAATGCCCAAAGGTGTTCCTGTGGCAACTGTTGGAATTGACAATGGGGCAAATGCCGCTCATCTTGCCTTGAGAATCTTGGAGGTCAAAAAATGAAAAGGATCAGCACTTATGCAGAAGCTGGGGTGGATAGAACAAAAGAAGAAACTGCTGTCTATGGAATAATGGGCATCATAAAGCAAAAATCAAGTTTCAAAGGAAAATTCGGGGACTTTTTTGCGAATGGCATTGAATTTGGCGATTATTTCCTGAGTCTTGCCACGGATGGCGTTGGTTCCAAGGTAATATTGGCAGAAACCCTTGAAAAATTCGATACAATCGGTATCGATTGTGTAGCTATGAATGTAAATGATCTCATAACCATTGGATCTGTTCCCAAGGGATTTGTTGACTATATTGCCATTAGGGAACCTGATGAGTCCAAAATCAAAGCAATCGTCTCTGGTGTCATTGAGGGATGCAATATCTCTGAAATTCCCCTGTTAGGTGGTGAGACTGCAACAATGCCTGAATTGTTTGCAGACGGGAAAAATTATTTTGACCTGTCAGGAACCGCATTTGGCATTCAGGACAAAACAAAAATCATTGACGGTAGTGCAATCAGGCATGGCGATGTCATTATTGGTATTCAATCAAGTGGTATCCATTCTAATGGATTGACGTTGGCACGAAAACTGTTTGAGGAAACAGAAAAGAATTGGTTGCATGAATTGTTGACTCCCACCCGAATTTATGTAAAACCAATCATGGAACTGCTGAGCAATGAAATTCCCATTAAGGGGATGGCACACATAACTGGTGGTGGCTTTAGAAACGTGTTGAGAATGGGCGAGTATCATTATTCACTTGATTCATGGGACGTCCCCCCTATTTTCAATGAAATTCAAGAAAGGGGTAGTGTCGCATCATTTGAGATGTACTCCACCTTCAATATGGGTATCGGCTTTGTTGTCATTGTAAATCCAGCGTTCGAAGAAACCACTCTTGAAATTCTTAATCGACACTATCCCTCTTTTAGAATTGGAACTATCGAGAAAGGCAATAAAGTCACAATCGGGGATTTAACCCTGTTGCCAAATAGGAGGTAATACCATGTCTACCATATTGATGACCAAAAATAAGATATTAGATGGCAGAGCAATTTCATCTGCCATATTGTCTGAATTGAAAACCAAAATCCATAGATTGGACGGCATTCCCACACTCGTTGCAATATTGGTTGGTGATGATCCTGCTTCCAAAATTTATGTATCAATGAAGCAGAAACGAGCAAAGGAAATTGGAATAAATACAAGAGTGATCAATCTTCCTGCTTCAACTTCGCAGGAACAACTCCATGAAACCATTCAAGATCTCAATGAAGATAAAACTGTCGACGGCATCCTTTTGCAACTCCCACTGCCCCAGCATCTGGATTCAAACCAAGCAATTGCCATCATCGACCCAAACAAGGACGTGGATGGCTTGAATTACATCAATTTTGGAAAACTTCACATGGGACTTGAAGGCTTCAATCCTTGTACTCCTCTTGGTGTTATTGAGATGTTAAAAAGGTCTGATGTCAAGATGGAAGGAAAGGATGCAGTAGTCATAGGTAGATCCAATTTGGTGGGCAAACCCCTTGCAAGGATGCTGGAAATGGAAAATGCCACTGTCACCCTATGCCATAGCAAAACTCGGAATTTGAAACGGTATACTGAATATGCTGACATTGTGGTATCCGCAGTGGGCAAACCGCAAACCATCACTGCCGACATGATCAAGCAAGGTGCTGTTGTTGTTGATGTGGGCATTTCAAGAACAAAAAATGGTCTTGTGGGCGATGTTGACTTTGAACTTGTAAAATTAAAAGCAAGCAAAATCACTCCCGTTCCTGGTGGTGTTGGACCAATGACAATCGCAATGCTCATGTCCAATACTGTAAATGCTTTTGAAAGGAGGAGGTATACATGATCCATCTTGCAGTATTGGGCTCTGGAAGGGGAAGTAACTTCGAAGCCATACAAAAGGCAATCATTGCGGGAGAACTTGAAGCAAAGGTTTCCGTGGTCATTTCTGATAAGCAGGATGCCCCTATTCTTGAGAAGGCACAATCATATGGAATACCTGCGATTGCTGTGCCTCGTGACAATTTTGACACCAGACAGGCGCATGAAAAAGAAATTGTGGCATTACTACAAAATTATACGATTGATTATATCGTTTTGGCAGGATACATGAGAATCCTGACAAGTTATTTCATTCGTCAATTCCCCAACAGGATCCTGAACATACATCCCAGCCTATTGCCTGCCTTTAAGGGACTCCACGCCCAAAAGCAGGCATTGGAGTATGGTGTGAAAGTGTCTGGTGCTACAGTTCATTTAGTGAACGAAGAAGTTGACGGCGGCAGAATATTGGGTCAAAAATGTGTCCCTGTTTATGATTCAGATACTGAGGAAAGCCTAAGCCAAAGAATTTTAGCTGTTGAGCATCAGTTGTTTCCAGAGGTATTGCAAAAGATATCTGAAGGAAGCCTGAAAATTCCAATGGAGGTCAAAGCCTGATGTGTGGTGTAATTGGCATCTGTGGAAAGGAAATCAAGTTAAGACACGCCAAGTCCCTTCTGCAACTCTTGGTTCATAGGGGACAGGATGCGTCAGGTTTGGCGTGGATCGATGAAAACGGGATGCACAGACTTTCAAAAGTCAAAGGACAGCCAAGCCAAATCCCCATCAACGGAGAGGTTTCGCCATCAATTATCGGAAGTACCCGGTACCCAACCTATGGCAACAGGAAAGGTGAGGTGAATGTTGAAAAATTTGCCCAACCTTTTACCTATAATACTACAAATGGTTCATTGACGATCTGCCATAATGGTCAGATTACCAATATTGGTAACTTGACAAATGAAAAGTTTCATAGTGATGCTGAATTCATTGCCAAATACCTTGGACAGCTTATTGATGAAAAACAAAGCTTAATTGAAGCATCTCGTACTTTATTGAAAAATTTGGACGGGGCATATTCGATTGTTGGAATTTATGACGGCAAAATGTTTGCCTTAAGGGATCCCAATGGTATACGCCCTATGGTATATGGGATGAAAGACAATGTGTTTGTTGTAGCTTCTGAATCATTGGTTCTGCAACAGGCTGGTCTTACAGAATATCATGAAGTGCCAAGAGGACACCTTTTAATTTATGAAAATGAGCCGGAAATAATTGGACTTGATGAGAAAAGCCCGTCCCCCTGCATGTTTGAGTTTGTCTATTTTGCATCTGCGGCTTCAACTATTGAAAAAAGAAGTGTTTATGCGACAAGGCTAAAATTGGGGAAGTTTCTTGGTCAACAAATCCGTAAGAAGAATTTGGATATTGATTTTGTTGTTCCTGTCCCAGACACTTCAAAAACTGCATCTCAAACAATTAGTGAGGTCTTGGGCATTCCATTACGTGATGCAATCCTGAAGAATCGTTCTTCCCTAAGAACCTTCATCATGCCTGCTGAAGATGAAAGGTTATCTGCCGCCCGTGCAAAATATCTCTTCATTGATGAACTGATAAAAGACAAAAACCTTCTCATTGTTGATGATTCAATAATCCGGGGGTTGACGCTTAAATACCTGATTTCCCTCCTCAGGCAGAAAGGCGCAAACTCCATTCATGTGGCAATTACAAATCCACCTACACGATATCCTTGTTACTATGGTGTTGACTTTACCACTAAAAGTGAGTTGATTGCCTCCAAAAAAAGTGTTGAGGAGATAAGGTATGAAATTGGTGCAGATTCATTGACCTATCTTTCACTCGAATCTCTCAAGGAAGCTATAAACCTACCAAACCTTTGCTTGGCTTGTATTGACGGCAATTATCCCACACCATTTGGAAAGCAGTTACAAAGGTTGTCGGAAGAGGGATTGTTGCTTGAAAGCACTACCCATTATGAATCTGCCAACCTCAAAAAAATAGCTACGACCAAGGAGGCATAAGTGATGGGCGATACCGTGTTGATTTTTGGTGCGGGTGCAAGAGAACATGCATTGGCGAAAGCATACTTAAAAAGTGATCTAGTATCTAGGGTTGTTGTTGCTCCTGGTAACACATGGATGAAAAGGGACGGAATTCAGGTAGATCGCTCCTGTAGCTTAAAAGATGCAGAAAGCATGTTAAAGGTTGCATTAAAGTACAGCCCTGATCTTGCAGATGTTGCACAGGATGACGCTCTTGCCTCTGGGACTGTAGATCTGCTCCTCGATAATGGCATCCCTGCATTTGGTCCCACAAAAGCCGCGGCACGCATAGAATGGGATAAATCTTGGTCCAGGGACTTTATGAAAAAATATGGAATTCCCTCCCCTAAATTCAAAAGCTTTGATGATCCCAATATTGCAAAAAGCTATGTTAAAGAACTGTATTCAGTAAATCCCGACTCGTATGTTTTTGTCAAGGCTAGTGGACTTGCCGCAGGTAAAGGAGCATTGGCGGCTCATACTCTTCAAGAGGCTCTTGAATGCATAGACAGAATGAAAACATTTGGCAAGGCAGGTGAAATTTTTGTAATTGAAGAAGGATTGGTTGGTGAGGAGTTTTCATTTTATGCCATCTGTGATGGAACAAACTACATCCCGTTGATGTCTGCCCAAGATCATAAAAGGCTGTTGGATCATGATCGCGGTCCCCAAACTGGTGGAATGGGGGTGGTTGCTCCTACTGGTCTTACATCCAGCTTGGAAGATAAAATTTCAGAGAATTTCATACATCCCGTTCTTGAAGGCATGAAAAAAGAAGGTCATCCATATGTTGGCATTCTCTATTTCAGTGGCATTCTGGTGGATGACCAAATCTTTTCAATTGAATACAACGCCAGATGGGGTGATCCAGAATGCCAAGCCATCCTTCCAGGCTTGAAAACGGATTATTATTCTTTGGTGAAAAAAGCGTTGGACGGGAATCTCGGAGAAATACAGGTTGAATTTGATGGAAAAACTCGTGTATGTGTTGTCGGTGCTTCATTTGGATATCCACAGGACTATTCCGATGTAAAAGGAAAACTGGTATATGGTCTTGAAGCATTGCATGACGTAGAATTATTTAGTGCAGGATTGGGGGACATGGATGGAAGAACCGTGGCAAACGGTGGCAGGCTTTTCTCTGTTGTTGGTGAGGGTGATAATGTACTTTCCGCACGAAAAATCGCATACGGTGCCATCTCAACAGTGGCAATTGAAAATAATTTACTGCATTTCAGGACAGATATCGGCTGGAGAGATGTATTAAGGCACTTTAAGTCTCAATAACAATACTATGTTTGCAAAGTGGGCAATACGGTCGCTTCGAAACCCATTCCAGCAAATGATCTTCATGATACCAATATTGGCATCCTGGACACATAATGCCGATTTCAACTTCTTTCATACAAATCAGGCATTGGGTTATTGTTGTGGGAACCGACAATTCCAATTGGAATGTTGAAAAGAACAACTTGCTTGGAATTGTCTCCTCAGCAATAAGCTCTTCCTTTTCAAACAACTCTTTTGGAAACTCAGGTGCTGTCATCCCTAATTTTTCAAAAATCTGCCCTTGCCATTCCTTTACCTTGGCATAACCAATTTCTGTCAATTCATCTGCCCTTATTTTCTGTATCAATCCTCTTTTCATTGCATCCATGGCAATCCTGTCTACTAAATGTCTAGGGTGTTCCAAATCGGGATTTGTCACAAGTATGACCAATTTTTTCTTCGCTCGAGTCAAAGCTACATTTATCCTTTTCTCATCCGTAAGCAATGGCACTTGATGTGATGTCACTGTTGACAAGATAATGACTTCACGTTCTGATCCCTGATATCTGTCAATAGTGTCTATCTCCACTTCGGGATAGGGAAGAATGGTTCGGAGCAAGGCTACCTGCGCCCTGAATGGTGCAATGATACCGATGGCTTTTGGAGGAACATTGGTGTTCATCAAATCCATGAAACAATAGAATGTTGCGAGAACCTCTGCATTATTTGAAGGTGAAACTTCATTATGGGTTGGATTCTCTATAACTAAAACCTCATAGGGTTTATTGCCAATGTACAATCCCTCAAACTGTGGCAATTGTTGCCTAGCAATCTCTGGACTGCCTGCTTCCAATTGACCATCATAAAACTCATTGTTCGGGAAGTAAAGTATCTCATCGTTCATTCGATATTGTTTTGTTAGTCTAATGAAACGTTCTGGAAACCTTTCGGCCAACCTTTCAAAAAGGGAGACATGGAGCTCTTTTTCCCGTGCCTCCGGAGATGTGACTATCGGTTGCAACTGTGCATGGTCTCCCACAAGAATTGCCTTTTCTCCACGTAGGATCGGTCTAAGTGCATCTGGTTCCGTCATTTGTGCCGCTTCATCAAGGATGACGTAATCAAACAAGACCTGTTCATAAAGGTCATTTCCTATTGTGGTTGTTGTGGATAACACAACCAATGGCTCTTTTTTCTCCAACATTGACTTGAAAAGGTCTTCCTTATTAAAAGGCGAATGCACCTGCAACGATTCATGCATTGACCACTCATTTCCAAGTCTAAGAAAATCAATTCCTGCCTCCTGCAGTTTCTTCCCGATATTGTCAACCGCCATATTTGTATAGGCAGTGCAAAGTATTTTTCTTCCCTTAAACAAAAACTGCCTGACCAATTCTACAATTACACTTGTCTTTCCTGTTCCTGCTGGTCCCTGTATCATGAAGAAATCAGGTGTCACCATTGACTGCATGATTGCTTTTTCCTGCACCTCATTATAGGGCATTTTGGGTTTACTGATTTTTTGAAGGGCTTCTGGAAGAGGTTCAAGCTTAAACTCTGAATCAGAAAATGATTTAATTATAATATCCAATAATGGATTTTTTATGAACATTGCATAAAAGACTGCTTTCCTTCCCCCTCTCAACCCATATGTAAAACGAGTGGGTACAATCCCCATGTTTTCTGGTAAGGGATTCACGGAGGAAACCGTTATCTTCTCACTGTCAAGGTTTACAATGGTCAATGAATAGAATAGTGTGGTTGTATCGTGTAGCTTGCTAAGATCGTAGCCAATGGCAAAATCCCCTTTTCTAAACCTTGGGGTGTTGGACACCTGCCGAAAAGTGGTAACTATTGAACTTCCATGTTCCTGTTCATCAATTTTTTCAGTGGTGATGACTGCAAACCCATCATCGACTAAACGTTTTCGGAACCGTTTATCTGTTGAACAAACTCGTGAATAGAGATATGACTCAGATAGACTGTCCCTTTCCTCAGCCATAAGCGCTTGCGTGAAATGGTCAAAATATTGCTGGTGTGGTTCCTTCCATTCTTCTTTTGTACAAATTGGTGCCTGAAGACAATTTTCACAATCACGCTGTGTTTTCATCCCTGCACAAAGTTGCCAGCATCCCTCCTTTACATAACAATATCTGCATGCCTTTGCATCATCTCCCCTAAGCACTTTGGGAAGTAACCGTCCTGATTGAACCAAATATGCATAATTCCTCCCAATGACTGTCCTATGTTTTTCCCAATGTGTGGGCAATGCAAATCCCATCTCCCCATCATTGACATAAAGAACCATTCCCATATGTTTCCCATATTCCTCCATCATTTGCAAATAGATGTTCATTTGGATGTTATGATTGGGCCATGGTGTCCCCTGCGGTATTTTTGATGACTTGAGTTCTATTATCTGGTCATTGATGATCCCGTCAAATTTTCCATGCAAGCCTAGATTCCAGTTTTGGCAGTCCAATTCTGTCAATCCCTTGGTTCCTACTCCATCAATTGCCCCAGCATCCCTTTCAAGATATTTCTTTGCCTCGTTTTCATCTGTATCACTTGCCAACAGATCCAATTTGGCGTCCTGAAGTGCTAAATCGATTGCATTGGTCACATCCATCCCTCGAGCCAATTTATAGGAAAAGACATCATGGAGGAGATTCCCTTGCAGCATTCTCTTAAGGACATTCAAATCTGTTACCTTTTCCGCCCCCATTGTCCTGACATAAACTTTTCGAGGACAGGATATTGCATCTATTACGCTTGTCACTGCCACAAGGTAATGGGGTTCAATGACCAATAGCCCTTCTTTAGAGATAACATTGTTCTCTGCCTCCACATAGAGCATGTCCAACTTATTTAAAAACGGCAAGAATTGAACCCATGGGTCTTCTAGTTTAATTTTTATTTTGGATCCCGTTTCGTCAGCACATAGAATCTCTTTTCCATTTACTTCCAACAACACTACTTGACCTTTCAATACCAAATCAAGAAATTGTGACTATTTCAATATTAAGCTTCAGTTATCAATATTGAACTGACTTTCTCCACATTGTTCACAAAATTCATTTTCAGAAGGAACCTCTGAAAAACAGTTCCAACACTTTTTCGTGGGTGTCGCCCTCAATGTGCGATCTGCAATATTTTCCAGAACTGCCGTCGCGAGATTGAATACGTCATTATCTAGCTTTTGTATTTCTTTAGCACTGTATTTTCCCCAAATGAACTTCCCTACAAAAAAGACAATGATGGATGTAAGAAACACCCAAAAAAGGATATTTGGCAGGTCTGTGGATACAATGAAATTCAAAAA
This sequence comes from Candidatus Heimdallarchaeota archaeon, assembly GCA_015523565.1. Lineage (GTDB taxonomy): Archaea > Asgardarchaeota > Heimdallarchaeia > Heimdallarchaeales > Kariarchaeaceae > WAKA01. Next base: position 17,848 of record WAKA01000044.1, read on the forward strand.
TGAAAGGAAAATGGTAATTATGATAGGAATCAAAAACCATAACAGGTAATAAAAAAGGAATGGCCTGCTTTGTCGGTTACTACTTTTTTTTCTTTTGTACTTGACAACAAGTCCCGTACTTTCTACAGGATAAATGACATGATCCGCTATCACATTGACAAACAAGGGGCGTGATGGCTTTCTCTCTAAAATGAGATACGTCTTGAACAACTTTCTTTTAACAAGCCATGAATGTTTATTTTCTGTAAATTCATTCAGCTCTGTAGAAAATCCCCGGTTGTGAAATGCATCTTCTATTTCTGCCTTCAACTGTTCCTTTGGGAGATTATCCAGACGTATCGCCTTGTTTGGCATTAATTTTTGATATGATTTACTGTTAAATATTTTTTTAAACCATCTCCCAATATATCACAAAATTTCAACAATCATTCCAATACCTCAACAATTTGATCAAGAAATATTTTCTCCTTTTTCAAGAGAAAAAAGTGTGGGAAGCCTCCATCGTCAGAAGAACCTATTTTGGCAAATGCAGTCCTTATTTGAGGACTTGATGCTAATTTTCTCGCCCAATTTTTTTCTTTTGGTTTCGATGATAGATCAAAAAAGATCATTTCCAACAGCATATGCTCAAGAATATAATCAATATGCCACCTTAGTGTTTTCCTTAAAGGTTTCCTATAAGGAGTCCCTCTTTCCCTAAAAAAATCAACTAATTCTTCAAAAACAGGGTGTTTTTCCCCATTTTTCTTGATTGCGTGTCTTAATAACCTGTTTGGCAAGCTTGTTGCACCAATTCCCATTGCAGAACCAACATAAAGATAAATTCCTTTTTCAAATTTTACTGCGTTTCCTCCATTATACCTACCGACAGTGAACTTTTTGTTTGTCTCATTCTTTATTACCAATAGATACGTCCCTTTTTTTTGTATTTCTTGTAAATGATCATCATACTTTGCCTTTATCACTAATCTTCACCAAAATCATTGTCTTATGTTGCCTAAAATTGATCAAAAAATAAAACTTTGACGAAGGCAATAATGAATAAAACTTTATCGAAAATTAAAAAAAATGTTTGTCTTCGTGGAAAAATAAAAAAGAAAGGATATTATTCTTTATTCTGATAATGAAAGAACTGTACCTTATTGTGGTGGATAAAAAAAGAAATGTGCCGGTTTACCTAAAATCTAGTGTTGAAAAACAAGATAAGGGTTATTTATTTTCCAGTTTAATGACAGTTGTAAATCAAGTGATGAGTGAGTTTGACAAGAATAAATCAAAACGGATTATCACAAACCGGCACATGATATACGCAAGGGAAATGGATGATTATATTATTTTTATAATGGGGCAAGGAACAAAAGAACGTTTTGCATTAAATACTTTGGAATACATTCGACTATTTTTGGAAGCATTTCCCAGTAATGGTGAAGAACTTCCTGAGGCTGTCATAGCATTTTTAGACAGCATTTCTAACGATTTCTTCAAAATTTTCTCTCGGGATGAACTCGTCCCAAGCATCTACATTTTTTCTAAAAGTGAGGGTCTAAAAGAAGTTACATTCCAAGGAAACAAACTAGTGGATAGTTTTTTGACCAGCCATTTTTCAAAGATCCAAAAGCCATTTAATCATATCTTTTATGCACCCATTAATGAGGATATACGGTGTATAGGTGTTGTTATTTGGAAAGATGAAATTGCAGAGGTTATCGTTTTTGTCACAGATGAGTTTAATTTTATTGACTATTTGTCTTTCCGTCATAAATTTGTAATCCTTGGATTTGAGCACTTAGAGTCCTATGGTGAATATTGGAATGCAGACCCATCGGATGTAATGCTGTCAGAAAAAGTTTTACATGAGTTGTCCACAAAACTCGAAAAAAACTTGACTCCTGAACTATTGGACAAAGTGGAAATAACTGATTTGCCTTTGTTTATTGAAATGATGCAACCTGTTCTCCCGTCAATTTTTACATATCTCGTTGAAGGGAAGCCATTAGGGATTTTCGGAACAGAGGAGGTGGTAATTCAAACTGCTTACTTTTTATCTTCTGTGACCCATATTTATGATGTTGGAAAAAAATTCAATATAGATTCCCCTTCACGCATCATGATACTCCTAACAGAGACAGACAGGGAAATCGCAAAAGAGATGGGATACCCCATCCTTGATATGACCAAAATAGATCTTTACCCTTCCATTAAGCCATTAAGGTTTTGGATTGAGAAAATAAAAGAATTATCGATCCATGATGCCCAACAAACAATGTATGACCTGACAACACTTTTTGATAGGCTTTGGTCATCCGTCGATAATATTTTATTAAAAATAAGGCAAGGTGCCGATCCATATGCTGTTTTAGAAACGGAAGAGTTTGACAATAAACTCATGAAAAAATTGGTGGGCTTAGCAAACCCATTAATTTATGATGATGGGAATCAAATTGACGAAAAGGTGATCAATTGGTAACCTTACAAAAAAACTCCTTGAAAGATTGCTTCGGATTTGCCAAATTTAGATATGAAGGTATTGGAGGCAATGATGTTTTTAAGACAATTTTACAGGCATATGGCGGAAAATTAACTGTTTTTGGAGATGTACTCTATATTTTCAAGAATAAGGATTTACATATCACTGGTAGGATAGGAGGGCATTCGATCACTGTAACCTACAAATTCCCGAAAAAGAATCGAGAATTGATCGAGGATTTTGAGGGATTTCTTCATAGGTTTTTGGAGGAATAAAAATGGGAAAAGAATTGGAAAGTATCTATGAAACAATTGAGAAAAAATATGGTAAGATTGGACTTTACAGACTTGTTGTAAAGACCAAGATATCAAAAAACAGGGCTAAAGAAATAGAGGACGATCCTGAACTTATTTCATTGGTCAAGAAAAACATTGTGGAATTGGGTTTTGTGTATATAGAACCCCAAAGATCAAAGTCTCGTTTTGCTAGACTGGCAAGTTTCATAAGGAGGCGGAAAAGGTAATGGCAGAATTCAAATTAAATCTAGAAAAAGGTGAGCTACTTATTGGTGGCAAGAGATCTGTTTTCCATTGCAATCATTACAATACTTTTCTTCAAAAGACATTGATAGATGCAATGGGCGAAAAGATGACCGTTGTACAAATTTCGATTAGTGAAAAAATAAACTTGGAGATGCTTGGAAAAGTCACTCAAGATGTAGACAATAAATTGGAAGAAATTGAGGAAATTTTCTCAAATTTAGGTTTGGGGATATTGGATCTGAGCAATATCGAACAAGGAAAGGCAATTGTTGATAATTCACATTATGCTTTAAACTGCTATTATAAATTCGGAGAACAAAAAGGGGGGTCTTGTCTGTTTGCCAATGGATATATACAAGCCGCCTACCAAATATTGACTGGTGAACGGAAGGAATTTGTTGAGACACAGTGTGTTTCCATGAACCCTGAAAAATTTGAGAATTGCATTTTTGAGGTGAAAACATGATTGATATGAACTATGTAACCCAACAATTCAGCAAAGCAGAGATCAATAACGATGAGAATGGTCTAATTCCTGCCTTTGGTGTCTACCTTACAAAGATTTTTGGAGATTACTACGCAGAAATTTCCTTTGAGTTTGAAAAAATGTTTGCGGATGGCTTGGATGACCCTGAGGTGTTGGAGGCCGCGAGACAGCTATTGATTGAGGCAGGTCATGTCTGTGGTTTTAACACGTTTGGCGGCATCATGAAAAGCGAAGAATGGGGTGCTGTTGTTCTTCCTTTAATTCAAGAAAAAGAAGATTGGGTAAGGGGAATGGTTGCCATCATAAATGTACTCGGATGGGGCGTGTATTCCATTGCAGAAGTTTCAGAAGAAAAACTGGTTCTTGAAATCAAGAATTCATATGAGGCAGATGCATATCTCAGGAGATATGGTGAAAATGCAGATCATCCCACCTGCTATCTTGCTTTGGGAGCCTCCATTGCCTTGATGAGTTTGGTTTATCATGCAGATATTTCCACAAAACCTGAATTGGATGATATTCTTTACGATCGCCTATTCAAAGAGGCAAGGAAATATGCTGGCAAGGAAACTCATTGCATGGCAATGGGGCATGAAAATTGCAAGATTGAAATATTCAAACAATGAATCAAAGGAACCCACTTGCCATTGCATGCTCCGCATTTAAAATGGAGCCACCACTTCCTCCCCGTATCGTGTTATGCGCAAGCACAAATGCCCGAGTTATGCCATTATCAATCCGAATCCTTCCAACAGTTGTTGCCATCCCTCTAGCACCGCTTGGACTCCCTGCGTATGAATCCAAAATAGGTTGGGGACGGTCTTCTTCATCCAAAAGAATGATTGGGTTGACAGGTGCCGTAAAATATTCATCTCCAATAAGTGGTGTAGTGGCATTCCTCATTGTGTTGATGAACTTCTCTTTTTCCCAAGGTTCATGGAAAATTGTGATTGATGCAATGTGTCCATTGACAGAACTCACTCTTGCACAGTTTGGAATGATGTTCAATGAAGATGGCATGAATTCCAATGTGTCAGATAATGTACCCAATATCTTTTGTCCTTCTGCTATCATCTTTTCTTCTTCACTTGGAATATATGGGACAACATTCTTCTGAAAGTTTGGATTTTCAAGCCCTTTAAATCCTGCCCCAGAAATTGCTTGGTATGTGCTTACGACTGCATCCTTTATCTTGCCAACTTTTGATGCATAATGCAGATACATGGCAACTCCTGAAATTGAGCAATTCGAGTTGGTTATGATGAATCCATCGGTTCCCCAGCGTTCCATCTGTTTTTTCACAGTGCGGATATGGTCTCCATTTATCTCTGGTATGAGAATTGGCACATCTGGGTCCATCCTATGTGCAGAGGCATTGCTGAAAACCTTCTTGCCATTCATCCTCAGTTCATGTTCGATTTCTCCAGCAACTTTTGATGGCAATCCCGAAAAACAAATTTTATGGTCGGCAGTGGTTACTTCTGAAAGTTTTTGAATTTCCATTTCCTTGAACTTTTCTGGGCATTGGAAATCTGGCAGTCTCCAAATATCCCCCAACTTTGTTCCTGCTGACCTTTCCGAAGCGAATACTGCTTCCAATTCAAATTTTGGGTGTTCTGCCAACATTCTGATAAACTGCTGTCCTATTAATCCTGTAGCACCTAATACAACACACTTCATGTTTATCACGCTCCAATGAACCCTCCCGCCAACATCAGGTCCAGCATCACAATTGCGGCAGAATTTTCAACGATTGGAACTGCGCGTGGAACGATGCAGGGGTCATGTCTTCCACGAACCTTTAATTCTGCCTTTTCTTTTGTCAACTGATTGACGGTTTGTTGTTTAATTGAAATGCTGGATGTGGGTTTGAATGCAATCCGAAACACCACGGGCATTCCATTTGACAGTCCCCCCAAGATGCCTCCTGCATTATTTGACAATGTCTTGATCTCCCCGTCTTCAATAATATAGGGGTCGTTATGTTCACTGCCTCTCATGCGAGCGGCCATAAACCCTGATCCAAATTCAATCCCTTTTGTAGCTGGAATACTGAAGGCAATATGGGCAAGCTTGGATTCAATTGAATCAAAAATAGGCTCACCAACTCCCACTGGCAACCCACGGATTTGACATTCGACAATTCCCCCTAAGCTATCCCCTGCTTTTTTTGCATTTGATATCGCCTCTGTCATTTGACTGACCAATTCAGGATCAATACTTCTGACAATGTTCTCTTGGTCATATACAACTGATGGCTTAAGATTTTCTTCTCTTACGTCTGCATCTATTGAGCCTATCGCTTTTGTATATGCGAGAATGGAAACCCCTTTTCTTCTTAGGATCTGTTTCGCTATTGATCCTGCAATGACCAAGCCAATTGTCATCCGTCCTGAAAACCTTCCTCCGCCCCGATAATCATTGGCTCCCTTGTATTTGACAAAAGCAGGGTAATCTGCATGTCCTGGGCGAGGCGTATCTTTTATTTCATCATAATAGGATGAATCCACATCCTTGTTTCTTACAAATGCGACAATGGGCTCTCCTGTTGTCTTTCCATTCAAAATTCCTGCCTCAATGACCAATTTGTCACGTTCCTTGCGCTGGGTGGTCACTTTGGATTGTCCTGGTGCCCTTCGCATCAGGTCTTTTTCAATCTCCCCTATATCTATTTCTTCAGCCGCTGGCACCCCGTCTATGACCACGCCTACTAGATTGCCATGGGAAGAGCCTATTAACATAATTCTGTAATTTGTTCCAAAAATATTCATTTCTTTTCCTCCTTTACATTTCCCCCAAGGGTCTTGAGATCCTTGAAAAAATTCCTGTATGAGACTGAAACTGCTTCATATCCCATGATTTTAATGGGCAGGATTGATTGGGTTCCTGCAATTGCTGCGGCCATTGCAATTCTGTGATCTCCATATGAGTTAACTGTTGCATTGCCAGAATATTGTGAAACCCCTTGAATGACTGCCCCCTCCTTAGTTTCCTTGAACTTTCCGCCAATATTTGAAATAAGTTCCCCAGTCGTTTTAATGCGATTTGTTTCCTTGTATTTCAGATGTGATGCCCCATAAAGGTTGCTTTCACCATCAGAAAGACCAGCAAGTACACTAAGAATTGGGAAAAGGTCTGGTGAATCCTTCAGGTCAATATCCTGTCCTTTCAGTTCCTTGAACTTTACCAAAAGATTGTCTCCATTCTCCTTTACATCCGCCCCAAATTGTTTTACAATATCTACAATTGCGGCATCTGCTTGGGGATAGCTATAGTCAATATTTTCAATTGAAATTGAATTGCCCCGTAAGGCCCCTGCAACCACAAAAAATGCCGCGGAACTGAAATCTGCTGGAACATTGAAAGACACTGGTTTAGATGCGGGATGGTCAACAGAATATATGTTATCATTAATTGTAAGCTTTGCCCCTGCCTCTTGAAGCATTTGAACCGTCAAATCCACATATGGTCTTGACGGCAATGATTCAATCAGTTCAACTTCAATCCCTATCTTTCTCATTGACCCCAATATCAAAAGAGCTGACAAGAATTGCGAGCTTTTTGATGCATCCAGCATACATTTTCGAATTTCCTTGACAGGTTTCTTGATTTTGACTGGTGGAAATCCATTGCTCGTTTCGATATCTGCCCCCAATTCACGAAGTGCATCGACCAGTTCTGCAATGGGTCGTCGTACCAATGAACTGTCTCCCGTAAATGTTGTTTGTCCCTTGAAACACGCGGCAACTGCGGTCAGAAGTCGCATGCTGGTGCCTGAATTTTTACAGTCTGCAAATCCAGCCCCGTGTTCAATCTTATTTGATATGATTTTTACCCCATTGCTCTCTTTATATTTCATCCCCATTTTTTTCAGGATCTCCAATGTTGCATCTGTATCCTCTGAAATCAAGGGATTTGTAATTTTACATCCCTCCCCGACAATTGATGAGATAATATATGCCCGATGAGTTACACTTTTGCTTGAAGGGGGAGTGACTTTTCCAATTAAATTGGATCTACTCACGGTTAACATTGTAAAATACCTCCAGACCTTTGTGGCTTAATGGTCTAAACTTTGTCTTAATTGTTTCGTAATGACCTGTGCGTTCAACTGTTTCTATAAACTCTGATGAAAGGCTTGGTTTGATTATTGCAAACAAGGAGGGCCCCGTTCCATTCATTCCCACAATTTCTGCTCCCAGTTCCTCTAGCCGCTCAATATGTTCGAAATGTGGGTGAAGAAGCGGAGCATATGCAATTGTATTGTAGTAAATCGCCTCGAAAATCCTTTTGTTCTCAAATGCATCCAATGCTTCCTTTAAGATTTCCTTGTCGATTTTTTCAATATTCACCTCTTTTTTTGACAGCTTTTCCGCTGGTATCAAAAGAATGACATCAAACCCTTTTGGTGAATTGTATAAACCTAGTATTTCCTTTTTTGTATTGTCCGTGAAAGCAATCCCCCCAAAATAACATGCTGCCGCATCATCATAGGCTCCAGTAATGGACACCCCTGCGTTTACCGAGGCTTGGGCACTATATTCTAGTGCCTTTAAGACGTCCATTTTCACACCATAATAATTGGAAAGGGCAAGAAAAACACCAGTTGATATTGCACTTGAAGTTTTCAATCCTCTTTCGGGTGGAAAGGGACTTTCTGTTGTGATCTTCAAATTTTCGGGAATAATGTCTGTAATTTCTTGGAAAAGTGTCAAACATGCTTCCAAAAGTCTCCCATCGCTATATGCTGGTGAAATGTCAAAAATCACCCCTTTTGCAGGTTCCACTTTAACTTTAGAGTAAGTTGCTATTCCTGCCGCCGCGCCTTTACCAGTTGCAACAGCATTCAGAATGGTGATTGCCCCTCCTATTTGTTCAATTGCCTTCATTTTGAAATCTCCTTCAGCCATTTTTCCATAAGTGATTTTCTTTCAAGCTCTTCGCCTGTCCATATTTCAAAAGCATCTGCCGCTTGATGAAACAACATCTCCTTTCCATCATAAGATGAAATGCCAAATTTGTTTGCTTCCTTGAGAAGCCCTGTCTCATTTGTTCCATATGCAATGTCAATTGCCGCTGTTAGACCTTTTGGAAACGGGAAGATGTCTGTAGGCGATGATGTCCCATCAAGTCCCACTGGTGTGGCATTGATATACAGGTCTGCCTTTTTCAGCTCATCTTTTGAATGCAAAAAGTGGAGTTTTTCTTTTAATGTGTTTGGAAATGCATTGTACCTTTCTTTCGTTCGATTGAAAACATAGACGGAAAATCCTTTCATGACTAGTGCATATGCAATGGATTTTGCGGCTCCTCCAGCTCCAACAATTACTGCATTTTCCAATTTTGAAAGGTTTCTGTCATCCATGAATTGAATAAAACCAGAGATATCCGTATTGTATGCTGAAATTTTGTCACCCTCAAATTTCAATGTATTGGCACTTCCTGTCTCATCAACACATTTATCCCGCACATCTGACAATTCCACCACTTTCTCCTTGTAAGGAAATGTCACATTTATCCCTCTTATCCCATACCTTGAAAGCAATGGAAGAATTTGTTCCAATCTTTTTTCAGTTGAAACTTCAAAAAGATGGTAATACCCAGTCCTATCTGCATAATCCAAAAAAATTGAATGAATGGATGGGGAAAGTGAATGGGAAAGTGTCTTTCCGATTAACCCCAAATATACATTTTCCTTTGAGGTATGGAGTTTCTGTAGGATATTGAACCTCAATATTCCTTCCATTTCCTCTAAAGAGCCAAACACAAACTGTTGGTTGAGCTTTAAGGTACGGCTTGCTTCCCCATTTCTTCCAATTGCCAGAACCACATGTCTCTTTAGATGTTTTAATGTTTCATATGCCAAGAAAAAGTCAAGAGCATCCGTTGGCTTGCCGACAAACTTGAAGGTTACATTATCCCTGAATATTTTGGGCAGAGCTAGAATTGCAGTCAAATATTTTCTGCTTGCTTCTTCCATCGATGTGGAATAGTCGTGTGAAGAAATCAATAACCGTTTTGCGAGAACCTCTTTATCCTCTATAAATGGTAAATCCCGATTAAGTTCAATATCCATGAGATACGGCTTGAATTGAACCAATTTTTCCAAGATTGCTTTTCTTTTTTCAAATGTGTTTTCTCCCTTTCCTCCTTCTTCTGCACTTCGATATGTCAAAATTGTCTGATCCAACGGAAAACCTGCAAGGGAATCCATTAAACTTGGATCTAGGTCAACTCGAAATTCTATAAGTGTCTGTCCATTGTCATATCCTATCTCCTGCAGTTTAGACGCATCCGATATGATTGCCGCAACCTTAGTGCTCCTCAATGTATTCATCAACTTCCATTCCGAAATGTCGACCTCGCCTTTGATGGACTCCTAAAACAGTATTGCCTACCGCAAGGTCCTTTACGCTGACTGCCTTATTAGGGGTTATAAAACGTACTGTCTCGGCATCCTGAACGATAATCGGTGCTTCATCTTCTTCATACTTCAGTTTAACCAACACCATTGGGCGACGTTCAATTTTCACACGACACACAAGCTCTTCTCTTGTCTTTCCATCTTTTGAAACAATCATCACCTTTTTTCCAGCTTTCAGCTCAGAGAGGTAGTTTGTTTTCTCTGAATTCAAGACATATGCCGCAATTGCCCCTGCATTTACCCTAAACGGTCGGGATGCAACATAACCTGTTTCTTCCACTTCTGCCTCAATCAATGCAAACAATTTGCTGGTATTGCCAATCAAAAGTCCTTCCCCTTTCTGTAGCACTGCACAGGTATCGACACAAACACGGTCTGCTGTACCTATTTTTTTGACCTCTGTTATTTCCAATTCGACAAGGGGGATTGAACTCCCCTGCAATGGACTTATATGGTTCAACATTTCAACAATCGTTTCTTTTTCTCCTTCCAGCAGTACAATGTCTACACCTAATTCGAGAATTGATTCCATCAGTTGCAGGTCTTCCAAAGAGTGGGCTATTGATCCAACCATTGTCTTTGCATCATGGAATTTTGCAATGACATTTTCAAGTGGAATGATTTTCCAATCAGTTGTTTCAAAGACAACAAACTCCAGTGTATCAGAGGCTTCCAATTCCATAGCCTGTTCCATGTCTACTTGATCTTTTATCTGGAAATGAAGACCGATTTGTTCATTGGACGTGTTGAGGTAACGGTTCCCTTCACGAACTATCCTTTTTGGCACTTCATTTGCTGAAATAACTCCAACAATAATGTCACCATATCTGTCAAGGATCATTTGAACTGTATTTCCGTCCAAATGTTCTCCATTTATTATCGCTTTCATGCTCTCTCCTTCATCGCATTTCTTACAACAGCAACAATTTTCTCTGTTGCAACTTTGGGGTCATCCGCCTGAAAAATATTCCGACCGATGGAAATCCCGTCGGCTCCATTCAATATGCATTGCTCAACAGTTTTAAGAAATTGTTGGAAATTCCCTGTCTTTGCACCGCCCGCTATGACAACGGGGATATCGATACCTTGTGTCACTTGGTCAAAATCCTCCCCATTTGGTGTGGCATTGATTTTGACAATGTCCGCCCCCGATTCTTGGGCAATTCTCGCAATATGTGCCAACGCCTCTGGTGATGTATCATCAATCCCTTCATCATTTCTTGCATACATCATGGCAAGCAAAGGCATACCATACCTGTCTGCTTCATTTGCAACCTTCCCTAGATCATATATCATCTCCTTGTCGCCTGTGGCTCCAACATTCACATGAACTGAAACTCCGTCTGCCCCCAGCCTTACAACCTCTTCAACTGTTGAGGTCAAGACTTTTTGATTGCTATGAGGTGACCTGCTTACTGATGCGGAAATATGAACCATCATCCCTTTTAGATTTTGAAGGGATGTCAAAACCCGAAGATTTCCCTTATGTACTATAACTGTGGACGCCCCTCCAGAAAATACACTGTTGACTGTATTTTTCAGGGTGTCAATCCCTTTGATTGGACCCATTGTAAACCCATGATCTAATGGCACTGCTATGATTGCCCCAGATATGGGGTCTATTAAATGACGGAAACGCAATCTCTTTCCAATATTCTGAAACATACAATTCTGTCTCAGATAGGTGCATAAATAATTTTATGGGTTGGGTTAAGGTGGTCATCCCCCTTTTTTAGGGGTTTCCGATTGCGAATTCCGATTTTTTAGGATCATTCCCCTTAATTTCTTTCGAATGATCTTTCCTGTGCTTGTTTTTGGCAGGGAATCCAAAAAAATTATCTCTCGTGGTTTCTTGAAACTTCCCAAGCTCTTTTTTGTGGATTCAACAATTTCCATTTTCAAATGATCCAAGTCTCTGCCCTTTGCAGGAACGACTATTGCAACAACAATTTCCCCCCATTCTTCTTCTGGAATCCCAATGACACAAGCCTCCTTGATACCTTCAATAGTCTGCAAATGTGCTTCAATCTCTGCAGGATATATGTTCTCACCTCCACATACAATTAAGTCATTCCTCCTACCTAGTGTAAAAAGCAAACCATTCTCAATATAGCCTATATCTCCTGTATGAAGCCATCCCTCTTTGTCGATTGCTTTTTCAGTAGATTCCTGATCTTTATAATATCCTTTCATGACACAAGGTCCCCTTACAAGTATCTCACCTTGTGTGTTGGTTGAATTTGCAATAGTGATCTCCATTCCTTCTATTGGCTTTCCCACTGTCTGGGGGTATTTCTTTACTTCATCGGGAATTGCAGTTGCCACTTGTGACGCGGCTTCTGTCAATCCATAAGTTGTATAAAGGTTGATTGAATTCTCCAACGCCATCTTTGCCAGTGATTCTGTGGTTTTTGCCCCTCCCAACAGCAATACTCTCAATTGTGACAAAATTCCCCCAAACCCATTTCTCAAATATCGATAAAGCATGGTGGGAACCAATGATAAAATTGTGGCTTTTTGGTTTGAAATTGCCCATTGTAAATTGGAAATTTCTGCATTTTTAACGAGTACTACAGTAATTCCATAAATGGCTGTTCTAAAAACAATACTTATCCCTCCCACATGGTAAAGAGGAAGCGATAATACCCATTTATCCGAATCTGTTATCCTTAAACGGGTTTTAGACCCAACCGCATTGTGAAATATATTTCCCATTGTCAGACATGCCGCTTTGGATTTTCCAGTTGTCCCTGATGTAAAAAATATGAACTGTGCCAAAGAATCCGCAAAATTTGAAATGGGCTCCCCATTATATTTTAAAAAAGCCCCTTTTATGTCCTGCATTTGTATCTGTTTAATTCCTGGAATTGCAAGTTCCCTGTCCGTCACTAGAATTGATGTATCTGTTTGTTTCAATTGGTCTTCAATCTGTCTTGTTGCAAGTCGATAGTTAATCGGAATGATAGTTGTCCCTAATCTGGCAAGTGCATGAATTAAAAGAATGTAGGTGACATTGTTTTTTGAAAAAATTGCAACATGCATTTTTTTGGAAATCCCATTATCCATCAAAAAATCCATTATTCCCCTTACATACGTTTCTGCCTGATAGTATGTGATGATTGTATCTGACGAGACGATGTATTGCTTCTCTGGCATCTTGACTGAGGCTTGGAATAGCCATTCTGTCATTAGACCAACTTAGCAATCACACTTTGAATGTCTTTTTATTCATTCACTTAACTTTTTGTCAATACAATTGTGATTAGAGTTAAATGTAATAAAAATATAGGGCTACTTATGCCAACAGTCTGGATACTTGATGTGCCGTATCCAGAAACAATATTGGATGTAAAGCCCTACACGGCAGAAACTGTAATCAGACCAGAGGACTTTCTCGTCTTTTCCCCCTCAAAGTGGGTCGAAATCAAACGTATCTTTGCTGGTCAAAAGCAATCAAGAGGTTTCGTTCTTTCTCCAGTTCCTGATGAAATAATGCGGCAAATTTTTGAAACCACTGGCATCATTAAACCTATTTCATTGGAAATCCTGACCAATAACTTTGATGATTATGTTGTCTCACAATTCTTCAATAACACACATATTCAATCAATTGAAACTCTCCCCATAGCAATTGTCACATTTGATCTTCGTCAATTCATGGAATTTGTTTTTTCATTGAATTTTGAAAATTCAGAAAAAATGGTCGCTTATTTAAAACTCCATCCACAAGTTGTTGAACTTGCCGCCAAACAACTGAGAATTCTTCACGTCAACCAAAATGCATGTCGACTCTACGAAGCTGGCAGTGCAAAGGAATTAATTGATTATCTGTCCCAGAATTTTCACACATATGAAAACAGTAGTACTATTGAACTGATGCGTATTGTCAAAAACAAAAGATACCATGACTATGATGTATTCACAAAAATAAGAACCATCAAAGGAAACATCAAAATTATCCGTGTGAATTGGCTTTCTGAGTCTTGCTTTCCTGCATTCGCCTCTACCGTGCTTTTAGATATCACAAATCAGGAATTGATGCTAAACGAGCTTCGAACTGAACTTCAGGCATTTTATACTTTCTTCGACAACAGCCCCATGGCAATAAGTATTGTTGATCAATCTGGCAAGTTTATTTTTGTGAATAAAGAATTCTCAAATCTTCTTGGGTATGAATCGGATATGTTGATTGGAAGAAACTTTATTGAGTTCACCCACCCCAATTTCATTGAGGAAGACTTTCAAATCCATCAGAAAATAATCAACGAAAAACTGGACGAAACAGAGCTAATCAAGAAATATATCAGGAGGACAGGAGAGGAAATATGGGCACGATTAAAGGTTAGAGGCATTAATGACCTGAAAAACGGGAATAGGCTTTCCATTGCCATAATTGAAGACATTACCGACCAAAAAATTGTTGAGGAGGCCCTTGAACAGGGGGATCTGCAATATCAGTTCTTATTTGACAATGCACCTGTTGGACTGATTGAAATAACGATAACGGAAAACCAACTAAATGAGCAAACAATTAAAATTACCTCAATCAACAAAGCTGGAAGGGACATTTTTGGATTGAACATGGTTGATGATGATTTCGAAACAATCTCATCAGAACTTCTTACCACACACCCTGAGTTTTTTCATCAAGTTCTCTCCAGAATGGTAGAAACTAAAAATTTAGATGATACAATCCAATTCAATTACAAAAAGAAAAACGGACTTTTACAGTTTAAGGTGCAAGGAGTGTTCTTGCCTTCAATTTTCCCAGACCAACGAAGGCTGGTGCTATATTTTACCGATGTGACTTTGGAATATTCACTAATTAATGAATATGAAATTCTCAATTCATTCAATGAGATATTGGCTCGATCTTCCTTTGAAAAAGAGGAGCTGTTTAGAAGAACTGGTGAATTCCTTATCTCTATTTTTGACAGTACTATAATGTTTATCCTTAAACACCCACATGGTGGATTTAGTGTTGAAACACTTATGAAAAAAAGTGATGGAATCGAAGAAGTCCGTCCATTCAAACAGGGTGTTTTCTATGAATTTCCATTATTTGAAACAGTGCTGGAGAAAAATGAGGTGTTGGTCAGAAAGCTTGGTGAAGGTCAGTTAGAACCATTGGTCGGGTTAGATGTAGTAAATATCATGGAAAGGGATGTTTATTCCATATTTGCCGCGCCATTTTCTGAAGAAAGTGGATCTATTGGGGTCATTGTAATGTTTAACCATTCCCCCAACCTACTATCTGAACTGAATACCCGAAAATTTGAAAGCATTGTTGACTTATTTGACTTGACTTATTCGAAATTCAAAATTCTCGAAAACCTTCAATCAGAACTCAACCTTCGCATGCTTGCAGAACAAAAATTAATGGAACAGGCAGAAAAACTTTCCTCTTTAAATGAGGATTTGGAGCAGTTCGTCTATGCCGCATCACATGACATCCAAGAGCCATTAAGGACAATCATCACGTATTTAGACCTAATTTCTTCAAGATTGCAAATCGATGAAAAATCTGAAACATATCGCTTTTTCCAAACTGTCATCAATTCCACTAAAAGATTACGGAACTTGATAACCGATTTAAGAAACTACTCCCTTATTGGAAGGGAAAAATTGCAGTTTGACACGTTTCCATTGGGAATTCCTGTTAGATACGCAATCAATAACCTATATTCCCTGATCAAGGAAAAAAATGCAAAGGTAAACTTGAAAAACCCAAATGCAAGAATATACGGAAACTTATCACTTATGACAACTCTTTTTCAAAACCTAATTTCAAATGGCATAAAGTTTAATGAATCACAAATTCCAACAATTGATATTTATGTTGAGGATGACAACCAAATGCTCAAGCTCATTTTTGAGGATAACGGCATTGGAATTCCTGAAGACCAAAAAGATAAAATTTTCAAAGTTCTGAAAAGGCTGCACCCCAGTAGCAAGTATGAGGGGAGTGGCATGGGGCTCGCCATTTCCCAAAAAATTATTCAGGTACATAATGGCAAAATTGAAGTTGAAACGCGGAATGATGGAACAAGGTTTATTCTTTATCTACCAAGAGATGATAATAATGGTTGAAATCTATAAATTTGGTGGGGCTTGTTTCAAGACACCTCAAACAATGCAACAGACAATCAATATCATATTAGATGATCCAAAACCCTTGGTTGTTGTTGTCTCTGCATTTTTTGGCGTGACAGACCTGCTTCATCAAATCTTGGATCTCAAATCCAAGGATATCCTTAAGGGAAAATTAATTGAACTGAAAAATCAAATTGAAAGTGTTCTAGTTTCCCCTCTAAAAGAAAAAGAGCGACATGAATTTGAAGAATATCTGCAAAAGCTGGAATCATTGCTTTTAGGGAAAATCTATGCGGGGTTATTAACGGCTCGTGTCAAAGATACCATTCTTTCCTTTGGCGAAAAAATCTCTGCATTCCTTCTTGCCAGCATGCTTCAATATTATGAGCATGATGTGTTGCTTGTTGATCCCAAAACTTTTCTGATCACTGATGGGAATTTTTATGAGGCATCCGTTGATTTACCTCAATCTGAAAAGTTGGCACAAAAGACACTTACCCCCTATATAAATGAACATCAAATCATTTTGGTTCCTGGTTATTATGGTGCAAATGAAAAAGGCGAAATCACATTGCTTGGTCGGTCTGGAACTGATTACTCTGCCGCTTGCATTGCAAATATATTGCAGGCAAAATCCTTGACGATTTGGAAAGACGTTCCCGGATTCATGTCCGCAGATCCAAAAATAGTTCCAAATGCAAAAAGACTGTCATCCATGGATTATGAGACCGCTGCATTGTTAACATTTTATGGTGCAAAATTAATACATCCAAAGGCACTTGAACCATTGAAGTCCAAAAACATCCCCTTGATAATTCGGGATTTCCAAAATCTTTCATCCAAAACAACGATTCTTCCCGTATCTATAGGAACGGGTCCCGTCATTTCTTTCATGGAAGGATTGGTTGAAGTCTCTTGTTCATATCCCGAAACCAATGCATCCCTTGAAAAACTTGGGGACATTGTTTCATCCTTCCAATTTCCCATATACTACTCTGGTATCATTGGATCAAAACTGATACTTGTCATCTCTCACCAGCATTTGAAATACTTGCCCCTTGATGAATACCTTGAAGTCAATCCAATCTCTGCAGTACTTCTATTGGGTTCTCCGATGGTTGATATGAACTCATCATATGTTTCTGCCATCAAGGGAAATGGAAACATACTTTTTCTTTGTAGACCTAACGAAATGTTGAATCTCATCATGGAATTGCATAATATTCCTGAAAATAAAAATAAAAATTAAACAATCCTTCCAAAATGGTTTTTACCAATGGATACTAAATTAACAAAATGCAAGATGACTCGCCTCAAATCGTGTTTATTGAAGATAAATCTGAAGATATCCTATTGATTGAAGAAGGATTTAGGCAGCTTGACATCAATCCCAACACAAAATTTTTCCAAAAAGGCCGGGACGCTCTGGAATTCCTTGCAACAACTCCGGAAACGCCAAAATTAATTGTACTGGATCTAAATCTGCCTGAGCTCGATGGTCGTGAGGTCTTGGTTCAACTCAGAAAAATGAAAAAACTTATGTCTGTCCCTATTGTAGTCTTTTCAACTTCCAACTCAAAATCCGATATCGAATTTTGCTATGCAAAATGTGCCAACTCATATATCGTAAAACCAGTTGGATTTAGCGGTTTATTGGATGTCTTATCTTTGCTTTTTAATTATTGGGTTCTCTTGAACGAAAATTAAATACTATCTTATGTATATTGTGTGGGAACAGAAAATTTATTATAATTCTTTTATTTGTTTAATTAGGTATATTG
>WAKA01000045.1 GCA_015523565.1 Candidatus Heimdallarchaeota archaeon
AAAAAAAGCTACAGTATTGAATTAAGATACAACGACAATAAACGGTACTTTTTGGAAAATTCGAGAGATGGACATTACAAGGAGGAATCAACAGGAACCACCAAAGAAGGGAATTTCAGTAACTTCAAAACGATTATGGAAGATGAAATAGTGGAAATATTATCCAAACAATTGGCAATACATGAACCAAATACATTAAGCTAATTGGGTTATGACCTCTTCTCAACCTTTGACACCAAAGAAATAGACGAAATAAATTTGTTGTTGAATTATTTGGATGTTAAATTGTCCATTGACAATAGGGCGAAAAAGGTAATCAAAATGAGACAAAACAACGAGTAAAAAGTGTTGGATTTCAAGAACCTTTCAAATTCTGAACAAATTCTTGTTGGATTGATAATTCAATCATTGAAGAATGCTAAACTCATGCTTTTCGATTCGATTTTGGAATATTTTTCAACGAAATGGAAAGTTACAATCATGAATTTCCTTATTGATCTTGCCCAAACATCCCAGATTGTATTATTGACACTTCCAACTGAGGAGGTGGCAAGATCGATTGATTCTTTTCTTTATTTAACAAAAGATGATCCCAATCTATACAAATCGAACAATATTGAGGAAATATTATTACTTTGAATAAGATGATTTTTTTTGATGAAGGGCGTTATTTATCCACAAGATGATTGAAAGTTTGGGAACCACTATCGAAGAGGGTGAATTATTGACTTTTGCATTCCTTCAATGCATTGAGGATCTGGTTGATGATAGGGGGATAATAAAGGTAGAACCGTTCCAACCCAAGCCAAGGCACTCGTGAATGGAACTTTCGCCACGTTTTCAACTGTTCAAGTGATTTATTGACTGCCTTTGAGTATTCCTCACTTCCCAATTGATGGCATGCCCATTTTTCTGCATCCAATTCCATTTTCCAGATTATCCAGCGGGCAATGAAAAAGGGAACAGGAAGTGACAGTAGATACCATAGAAGAAGGTATTGAGTTCCAGACAAGATAAATAAATACAATGCCGTGGGAAATATGCTGAAGAGCAGCCAAATATTTTTGAGGATGATTATGATGCCCATAAGCAACAGAAAATAAAAGACAAGTATAAAAAAGAGATATTTGGTCTTTTGACGGGTATGTGCATATTCATGGAAGACAAGCCTTTTCAAGTCACCTATTGGAAGTTTCAATGCCTTTTCAGAGATGAATACCCTTTTCCTTTTGACATAGGCAATTGAAAAGGGAGAACTGAAGAAGGAGATGGATACAGCAGGATCAAGATCATTCAACATCCTGCGGACGATTTCCTTTCTTTCTTCGATGGATATCCCATCGGTGGTTTCCTCAGAAGATGTAGAAATGCGAACAAGAATGATGGGAACCATAAAAAGGAGAAGGAGTATCAATAAGGGGAAATCAGAGGCAATGGTACGGAAATAATAGAGGCTGAAACAAATTGAGCCAATCCCAAAAAACATGACCTTGATCATCTGGTACTGGGAAAAGGGAAAAGGAAGCTTCATTCTCCAACTGGGGATCTGGTTGAGGGGAAGCATTCGTTTGGTTAAAGTCCCGCCTGCAATGTTGAAAATATTTGAAATCCATCGGGGGAGGTAAAAAGCACCGCCAATGATAATGGAGAAGAGCAGAGCCACATTCACAGAGGTTGAACTGGGGCGGGTATCCGATGCCCATTGATAGAGAATGAAAGGGATACCTATGAAGAAATTGAAGAAGAATATATAAGGTTCAACATATGGGTTGTAGAAAGGCTGTCTCTCCATTGATTTCCACAGAAGCGACTGCAATAAAAAGAATGTCCCTTGGAGTCAGACCATTGGTCAGTACAACGCATTACATTAAATCTAGCCAAATCGACCAGTTATCCGTTAGGACTTTCTCCCGGTAAGCGACGAGAGGAATTGCTGGATTGTTGAAGAGCTTAAGTAATATTTGACCAGCATTTTTGCGGCATTTTCATGACTGTTTGCTTATGACTGCTGACTCTAGCATAGCCAAATGCCACCCTGTCATTTCCTTTTTGTTGATGGAAACGGGAGAGCAGGTATCTACGATGGTTTCCTTTTGTCTGCAGAAAATTTCCTGCTTCTATCCCACCTCCTCATTGTTGTGACGGAGACACCTAATAG
>WAKA01000046.1 GCA_015523565.1 Candidatus Heimdallarchaeota archaeon
GCATCGAGCTTAGGGGCGCTTGGTTTGGCATCGAGCTTAGGGGCGCTTGGTTTGGCATCGAGCTTAGGGGCGCTTGGTTTGGCATCGAGCTTAGGGGCGCTTGGTTTGGCATCGAGCTTAGGGGCGCTTGGCTTGACATCGAGCTTAGGGGCGCTTGGCTTGACATCAAGCTTAGGGCTACTTGGCTTTGCATCAAGCTTAGGGCTACTTGGCTTTGCATCAAGCTTAGGTGCGCTTGGCTTGACATCAAGCTTAGGGCTGCTTGGCTTTGCATCAAGCTTAGGGACGCTTGGCTTGGCATCAAACTTAGGTGCGCTTGGTTTTGCATCAAGCTTAGGGCTACTTGGCTTTGCATCGAGCTTAGGTGCGCTTGGTTTTGCATCGAGCTTAGGTGCGCTTGGTTTTGCATTGAGCTTAGGGGTATTGGTCTTGGCTTCTAACTCTTTCGTGTCTTCATCTGAACTTTCACTTGTTTCATCACTTCCTTCTTTTTTATCTTCATGTTCCTTTTCTTCTGGTTTTTCAAAATCAGTCCATTCTTCCAGCGACGCCTCCTCTCCATATTCTTTATTTTCCCAATACAGTTGGCAAACCTTCAATGCCCTCATGAATGTAATATGTAATGGGTCTTCACTTTTTTGCACTGAATGTTCACTTAATGGTGTCTGTGATTCATCCCACGATAGAATTGCAGGAATATATGTCAAGACTCTTTGTGCCTTTTTCTCATTTGCAACTTTAAGGAGGTTCACAATTCCTTGGTAATGTAATATCAACAAGTTTATGGGTGTATCTCTTTGAAATATGCCAATATCTACTTGTCCATTAATCAAAATGTCTCCTTCCTGGACAATCCTCTTCAAGCTGTCAGGGTATCTGACATCGGCAATGTTGACCGAGATATTGTGATAAATTCCTTTCGGCCTGAATCCTCTTGGACTGCAAAGAATTAGTTTTTCGGGGTCTGCCTTATCGATAAGATACCTTACAACACTTGCGCCAACAAGGGAATCAACCCCAAAAATAACAAGTCTCATTTTAATCCGCTCAATTTTAACTTCCCACAAACAGGTCTCGGAGCACAATTCTTGCGGCTTTTCTTACAATTGCTTCTGGATCTTTTTCGGCCAATATCTTTATGAGTTTGATCCAGGCATGATCTGATTTTGCAAGATCTTGAAGTTTTGTAATCAACGTTGTCCTTACAACTAGGGATGGGTCTTTCGAAGCGGCAACAAAAATTTCTTTTGGTATCTCCTCTTTGCTGGACAAGTATAATACCCTGTCTTTTTCTGAAAGGAGAAACCAATCTGACATTGACGGATTGTTTGTCATAGTTATCCCTTACAACATACTTCTATGTTTTACAAATAAATAGTTTTGTGGTTTCCATCTTTGCTATTGTTCTTAAAGCTTTTTAAAAGATATCTCTAGATTTAGATAATTGGTTGAGTAGTGACATTTAATGGAAGACCAATTTGTCAACTATGATGAGGATCGGCAATCCCGAATAGGTGTTGCAGAGGCAATTTTTGCAGAAGGAAAGACATTGGAGGAATTTGCCATTGTTTTGGACAGTTTGGTACCTTTGATGAACGATAAGACATTTTTGGTAACCCGGATGAATCGCGATCATTTCAATTATCTTTCAAACAAGGGCATCCCTGTAAGGATGTTGGACACGAATCAAAGAACTGCCATTATTGGCTCTGGTCAAATGAGGATGCTTTATGATGCCCCGCAAGTTCTTATCATATCTGGGGGGACTTCTGATTTGTCTATTGTTGAGGAGACATCTATTACCCTTTCATATCATGGTATACCTAGTATTCATGCAGTAGACATAGGCGTTGCCAATCTAGAGCGTTTGAAAATTGCACTGAAGAAACTGAATGAGCATAGGTCTTCTTTAAAACTGGTTATTGCTGTGGCTGGCTTTGAGGGTGCATTGTTTTCAGTCATTAATTCAATTACCCGTCTTCCTGTTGTTGCAGTTCCAAGTCCTCAGGGTTATGGTCTTGGGGGACGGGGTGAGGCGGCAATGTTGAGTGCATTACAGTCCTGTAGTGCAGGTGTTGTTACAGTGAACATAGGCAATGGTTTTGGGGCGGCTTTGTTTGCAAGTAAATTATTGGGGCATCTTTCTTCATTGCAAAACGAATTTGGCTCTGTTTTCTCTGTCAATCCAGAATCTTGAGGGTTCTCTGGATCATGAGTGGTGATTTGCCGAGTCGCTTGGCAAGTGAAAGCAAATCCTCAAATTCAATTTTGGAGCTGTATGGTCCCTTTTTCAATCGAACAGAAAAGGTCTTGCCATCAATTTCGACTTTGATTTTCTTGATCTCTCTTTTTCCTAAATGCCTTGCAATTTCTTGGATGCGCACACCTAGTGATCCTGTCAATTTCATCAGATTTTCTGCCAAATCATTGGTTTTTGACAGTGGGGCAATTACTTGGATTTGCCATCCTGGTCGGTTTTTTTTGGTTGTGATTGGGATATAGCTAACATCGATGGCACCAGAATTCAATAATTCCTCAATTGCATTTCCAAGGATTTCTCCTGATATGTCGTCAACATTGGTGACAAGCAATGCAATTTTTGCATTTGGTGAATCTGCTTTTCCAATTCGAATTCTGACTGCATTGATCCTTCCATCCAAACTTTTTGTTCCAAACCCAAAATTTGAGGATTCCCAGACAATTGTTTCGGTTTTTGGGAATGCATTTTGAATTGCCCCGATCAATGCTGCTCCCGTTGGTGTCAATAGTTCTCCCCTTCCTTGTGCAATGGTGGGCAATTTGGTCTTTTCTAGAATTCCTTCTGTAACTGGAGGCGGTACTGGCAAGACACCATGGGATGTCTTGACTGTTCCTGTACCGACATTTACAGGTGAGATTTGAATAAATTCTGGATTGATGGTCTCAATAAGGAAGCATGTTACAAAGATATCAAAAATTGTATCAAAAGACCCCAACTCATGCAAATGGATGTCCTTTTTACCGTGAACCTCTTGTTCTGTTTCCTTTATCAGCTTCCACGCCTCTTTCAATATTTTTTCATTCTTCAACCATTCCGCCAATTTTGCAAAATACATTTCAAGTTGATTTATTGTCAGTTTCATTTTTGGTTCTAGTTTTACAAGTCTAGATCCCTTGAAGCCATTCATCATGACATTTGAAATTTCAAAATCAAAATCCTTGGTAATTTCAGTTGACAAGATTTTTCGGATCTTGTTTTCTATTTCGGGGTCTATTTTCTTTGCCAATGGAAGAAGGGCTGATACGAGCATATCTCCCGCGGCACCACTTACAGAGGGGTCAATGCCCAAAACTGTAGACATAATTTTCCCTGAGTGTTTACATTAATGTGTTTTATGACTCTATTCCCGAAAAAATCAATGATTTGACCGTCACGGGGATTACTTGGCCATTTACCAAGGGTGCACCTATGTCAATCCAGTCTCCATCCTTAACCTCGATCTCATCAATGCTTGCAAGATTGTCTTTGATGGATGTTTCCCTTCTGATGACATTTCCAATTGAGTTTCCTATATCTCCTTTGAATATGAGGATGATTGGGGTATTGTTTGCAATGCTGTTTGGCAGAGCTCTTTCAATTCCCTTTGCAAATGTCTTGAGTTTTTGATATGCTGATCTTACAGGGTCTTCAAAATAAAGTGCGAAGATTTCATCTCCTTCGTTTATGTCAAATTTGTTCAAGGCATGCTTTACTTGTTTTTCCAAGTATTCTTCTGTCAACTTATTTCTTTCGACGTCAACCTCAATGACGGGAATGTTCCTTAATGGGAATTCAAGGCTGTCATCGTCCAAAAAGCAAGTTGATCCGGAAACTTGTAATGTATAGGAACCTGCTCCAATCACGGTGGCTCTTATCTTGTTTTCAGGTTCTATGACGGGTGCGTTAAACTTTTCAAATTTATCCTTGATGGATTTTGCCAATAGTTTCCCTATGTCGCAATAGTTGTCCCTATTTGGATCATCATAAATCCATTCCGCTACTCCTCCTGAAAACACAATTTTATCTATTTTCACATTGGGTCTGTTATCTGTCATCACCAGTTCCTGCATTAAGTGATTTTTTCTTTGGTTGATGAAATCAATAAGGCATTCTGCAAATGTTTCCGCAATTTGTCCTTTTTGCTTTTCTGTGATTTGATCCCCGATTTGAAAGTTCAACCCCAATGAGTTTATCACCTTTCTTGCAGGCTCATCTATCCTTGTAATTATATTCTCACTGTCAAATGCCAGCAATCTTCCCCCTACAGATATGCATGCAGTTCCTATTATTTTTCCATTACTTGTGATGGCGATATTTGATGTTCCTCCTCCAATGTCACAAGACAGGATTGTTTTCCCTTCCACTTCTGATCGACTGACCGCCCCTGCTCCAAATGCGGCAATAACCGATTCAAAATTTGGTCCTGCTGTGGCGGCAACGAATTTCCCTGCGTCTTCAGAAATGCTATTCACAATTTCTGCGGCATTCTCTTTTTTCGCAGTTTCACCAGTGACAATTACAACACCAGATTGAACTTCCTCTTTTTTTATTCCTGCCTTGTTATATTGCTCTTTAATAAATTCCTTCAATTTTTTCATGTCGATTGTTTTTGGATCAATTAGTGGTGTATCAATTATCTTTGATTTATAGATTATTCGTCTTTCAACAATTTCGTATCTATGGGAATATGATTGCAGATTTTTTGCCAATATCAATTTGCTGAACACGAGATGGCTTGTCGATGACCCAATATCTATTCCTACACTTAACAGAGTTATTCTGTCTTTATTCATGATTTCTTGAATGAATTTGTGCTAATAAGTATCACACAATGGGTAAATTCATTGGTCGGTTTCTTTATTGTTTTCTTCAATAGGATGTTCTTCTTCCAATTCTTCTATTGATCGGGGGGGATGATCCAATACCCCAAGCCATGATAAAATTGAAGCGGCCATGAAATGGAACGCCTTGTCAACATTCAATCCTGTTTTGGCAGATGTACTAAGATATATGATATGGAAACGTTCATCAGCATATTCTTCATTGAGTTTCTTGACCAGTTCCTCCACTTTTTCATCAGGAACAACTGTACTTGGATCTGCATTTTCCACGAGGTCTGCCTTGTTTCCAAGGATGATTATAGGCACTTTTCCCCTTGAACTATGTTTCTTGAGTTCATTAAGCCAATTCGTTATGTTTTCAAAAGATGTGGGTCTTGTTCGGTCAAATACCAGGAGACCACCGAAACACCCCTTGTAATACATGGACCTAACACTATTGAAGGTACTTTGTCCTGCCAAATCCCATATTTGATAGGTTATATTATAATTTGTTCCATTGAAGTTGTAACTGACATCTTTAGCGGCAAAATCTGCCCCGATTGTCATGATATGCTCTTCCGTGAACCCCATTCCCAAATAATTTCGTCTTAAACTAGTTTTGCCGACTGCCCCGTCCCCCATTAGGACTAGTTTGATGAAATAGTTTTCAGAGCCGTCTTGAGTCTTTTTCACGACCTTGTCCATTTTGGGCTTTTTCTTTTTCCAAAACATTCTTAACAAATGATTGTAAACTTTAATAATATAAAAAATTAGCTTAAGTTCAACGTTATTCCATTAATCTTTCTAAAAGTCCTACTACTTCTTCCAATGTCTCTCTAACTCTTCTTTTATACTCATCAGGATCATCGTTATGTTTTTCTTGTTGCCCTAAATCATGTTCTTTTGGCTTTGGTACCTGCAAGACGCTAGACCTTTGCATACGGCTGGAATGACTGAGTTCTTTGTTTTTCGACGCGATTACTTCAGATGGCTTGAGAACTGATTCTGACTGAATGCTTGTTTGTTCCTTGAATTTTTCCGAAGGCTTTACCAGTTTTTCACCATCACTGGGTTCTTTACGTGACATCACTGTTTTTACCACTTCTGATGGTCTAGTCAATGGTTCTGGTTTGGTCTCACTTTTTTGTTGCAATTTAGCTAATCTTTCAGACGGTCTAACTAATCTTTCCTCATCACTTGAGGTTGTTTCCCTTTGACTTTCTACCTTCAGTCGTTCTGATGGCTTAACCACATGTTCTTCCTCAAATGGGGTTGTATCAGCTTCATTCTTTTTGGATAGAATTTCACTTGGTTTAACCAATGTTTCAGTCTCATTGTTAACTACAAACCCCTTATCTAATGCTTCTTCTTCAGTCAAGCCACATTCGGGACATGGAAACCTTACGAAATATGAATGACACCTTGGGCACAGTATTTTGTATCCCTCAATTTAAACTTCTTCCAATTTCTTTAACTATTTCGGTCAGTTATTGAATCAAATGCATTTATTGTCTAAATGGCGTAGAATCTCCTTGTAAGCTGAAATGTTTTTTTTGCTAGTTCTTCAAGCTCTACTTCGAAATCTTGAGCCAATCGTTTGGCAGATACTGGAATATTTTTTGGTTCATTTCTGGGATCATTATCAAAAGGACTACAGAATGGCGAATCTGTTTCTAGCATGATATTGTCAATACCAAATCGTTTTGCGGTTTTCCTTCTTTTTTTCCGCCGTGTCAAGTTAGTGGGAATTGTTGCAATGTATCCCAAGTCTACCGCTTTCTTTGCTTCGTCGGCTGTGCCATCAAATGAATGAAGCAATACTGGTACTTCTGCATGGGTGGCAAGGACATCAATGGTGTCATTTTCTGCCTTACGGCAATGAATTACAAGTGGTAAATTTATCGAGTTTGCTACTGCTATAATGTGCTCAAAATATTTTTTTTGCAAATTTCGTTCCTTTTCTTCTTTAACCCAATAATAGTCCAACCCAACCTCACCAATGGCAACAATCCTATTGCCATACGGGCTGTCCAATTGCTTGGATAAAAGGTCATGAAAATCAATGTTCCTATATTTTGGAACTTCTGTCGGTTGCATGCCTATTGTTGTGTAAATTTCATTGTGCATGGCTGATTTTCTGACTTGGTCATAGTTTCTTGGGTCAGATGCACAAGAAACAATTAATTTTACATTCTCATTCCTCGCCCTGTTCAATACTGTGGGTATTTCACTGTCAGGAAACCAAGGCTCATGTAAATGACAGTGCGCATCTGCAAAAGTCACCATTGATTCCCCTTGGTTCAAAACCATATTTCATGGTTGGGGAAGATGCAACAAAAATATCGGTATTTTTCACCTTTAAACTTTTATTTGATAAAAACAAATCTAAGAATATGCCTACTGTTCTAAAATTTATAGACGGAGAATTTGTCGAATCAGAGTCAAATGATTATGATGCAAAATTGGAATTGATCCCTGATGGGCACAATGGCTTTGCAAAACTGTACTTTTCGGATGGGGCCAGCTTAATAACAAGGAGAACTGCAACACGCCAAGCACACAGTATCTGTGCTACAGGTTTTGTGCTCAAGAATGGCGTAAGGGTTGGTCGAGGATATGAACTGGAGATCCTTGATGATGATGACGTACATGATGCCCTAAGAAAAGAGGCTCATAAATACAACAAATCTTAAGATTCCTTCTTGCTAAGATCCCTTCTTGCTTTCTTCAAGATACCATTTCCATATTTGGTCAATTTTTTTCTCCATTTCCCTCATCATTCTCAATTGTGCCTGCGCAAGGGTTTCATCACCCATCGCCGCTTGAAGTATCTCAACAATAAGTCTTGTCTTTGAAATTCCTTGGCGCATTGCCTCTTCAGTTAATTTTTGGGCAAGGTCAACAGGACATGTAAATACGACTCTAGTTGTATGTTTTTTCGATTTCATTGTTTTTTGATACGTCTATTTCTATCAAAACCTTTTGATGCCAATTCATCTTGACGGCAATGAGACTAAAGGCATTGAAACTTACCTAAGGAATTAATAATGATGGCACGGAACAAAGGTAAATGGCAAAGGATTATAAAAATTTGCAAGAGGAAATAATTGATGTTTGCCTACGTCGGGGGATAATCTTTCCGACTGCTGAAATTTATGGTGGCGCTTCTGGTTTTTATGAATTCGGTCCTATTGGTGAGCTTATTCGTCAAAATCTCATTAGCCTTTGGCGATATCATTTCATAAAGTCAGAGGAGAATATTCATGAGATTTCTGGCTCAACAATCCTTCCCGAAAAAGTATTTGAGGCAAGTGGTCATCTGGAAACATTCAATGATCCTTTGACCCAATGCATGAAATGCAAGTCAATGTTCAGAGTGGATCATTTGCTGGAAAATGTTGATCCCTCCAAAAATTACGATGCCATGAGTTTGGATGAATTGTCTGAAGAATTGAAAAAAAGTGGCTTGGTTTGTCCAAAATGTAAAGGGGAATTGGGTGATGTCCGATCATTCAATTTGATGTTTGAGACGAAAATTGGCCCATCTGGTGGGATTCGGGGGTTCCTCCGTCCAGAGACCGCCCAAAACATATTCATCAATTTTCGGCGTATCTCGCATAGTATGCGTTCCAAATTGCCATTTGGAATTGCTCAAGTGGGAAAAGCATACCGGAATGAGATTTCTCCAAGAAACTTCCTCATTCGCCTTAGGGAATTCGAGCAAATGGAAATTGAGATGTTTGTGGATCCAGAACATATGAATTCCCATCCAAGATGGGATGAAGTGTCCACAATGGAAATTCCAATCCTTACCCGCGATGCACAAAAGAACGGTGGGAAAGCCATTATGATTTCTGTTGAGGATGCATTGAAACAAGGGTTGATCCCCAATCAATTTTTTGGCTATTTTATGGCTTTAGAATCAGAATTCGTCAAGTCTTTGGGTGTTTCAGAAGACAAATTCTGGTTCAGGCATTTGCTTGAATCTGAGACGGCACATTACAGCAAGGCAAATTATGACCTGGAAATTGAATTTCCCTTTGGTATTGTTGAGTGCATCGGTAACGCGTATCGGACGGACTATGATTTGAAAAAACATGCCGAAAAATCAAAGACAAAGCTTCAAATTGTTACTGATGATGGTAGGAAGGTTGTTCCCCACGTTATTGAACCTTCCTTCGGTGTGCAACGTCTATTTTACATTCTCCTTCTCAGTTCTTACCGAAAAGGTGACAGGGAATGGACATGGTTCCAATTTCCTTACTCTGTTGCTCCTTATGAGGTGGTTGTGGCACCCTTAATGAAGAAAGACGGATTGAAGGAAGCAGCTTATGATTTCTTTTGGGATTTGAAAGATGAGGGCATCGATGCAATTTACGATGAATCAGGACAAATTGGCAAGAGATATGCAAGAGCAGATGAAATTGGTGTTCCTTTTGTCTTCACTGTTGATTACCAGTCATTGGATGATGAAACTGTTACCATCCGTGATAGGGATACAACTAAACAATACCGTATTCCAATGTCAGAAGCTAGTGATGTCATAAGGGAATTGATTTTCAATGTCCTCACTTTTGAAGACCTTAAAAATGAGTTCAAGGAAATCAATTCTGGAAAAAAACATGGCTCCGATAAGGAACCCTCCCCCAAGAATGGGAAAAAAACAGAAGCCAAGAAAAACCCTGAAGGAAAGAAAGGCAAAAAAGGGAAAAAGAAAGGTCAATCCAAGAAATCCAAGAAATAAAGCCACTACTGAAAAATAAATAAAGTCCGAAAAAGATGGAATCTCATATGACTCTTTATAGATGTGTCAACTGCAAGCAGAGAATCAATCCAAGTGAGTTGGTTGAGGAACGTATTCAATGCACCTATTGTGGCTACCGTATTCTTGAAAAAGCAAGACCTGAAATTGTCCATAAAATCAAGGCAAGATAATTCTAAAACAAGGACCGTTTGGACAAACTTTAATTTCATGGATCAGTAAATCATATAGATGTTAAGCGGGAATAAAAGAAAGTTATTGATGCAGGGGGAAATCCAACATCCTGCAATTAAGGTCAAGGAATATTCTGATGAAGAAGCAGTGGAAATGTGGCGTAAAGTCGGTCGAATCGGTGCAGAAATACGTGAAAAAGTAGCTGCAAAAGTCAAGGCTGGTGGAAAGGTATGGGACGTCTGTAAATACACCGACGATCTAATCAAAGAGTATGGGGTTAAGCCTTCCTTCCCTGTAAATATTAGCATTAATGACATTGCAGCACACTATACGTCTCCTATCAATGATGAATTAAGATTTCCCAAACGGGGCGTTGTAAAAATTGATCTTGGAGTTTCAATAGATGGATTCATCTCTGATACAGCTACTAGCGTGGATCTTGACGGTTCATACAAAAAGCTTCTTGCCTCCACTGAAAAAGCATTGGAGGCCGCAATTGAATTGATGCGACCTGGTGCAAACACAGGCACTATTGGTGGGGTCATTGAAAAAACAATAAAGGAACATGGTTTCACTCCTGTTAAGGAATTAAGGGGTCATTCTGTTGAACGATATGTGGTTCACGGGCAAAAAATTGTACCCAATGTCTATGTAGAAAAAGGAGATACCATGGAAACGGGTGACATAATTGCAATCGAACCCTTTGCAACCACTGCATTGGGTGGTTTGCAAGAAGACCTTTCACGTGTCAATATCTTCAGGATACTCCCTTATCGGGTTCCACTTCGAACAAAGCCTGCAAAGAGAATACAACAACTTGCAATCTATGAATTTGGCGGTCTTCCTTTTGCAGAAAGATGGTTGCTTGAAATGGGATTGTCAAAAGCAGAGATTCGTGTGGGTATGAGGGAGCTTAGAAAAGCAGGTGCCTTCCATGAATACCATGTCCTTAGAGCAACAGAAAAAAACGCGGTTATTAGCCAACATGAGCATACCTTAATGATTACCGAAGATGGTTCTGAGGTATTGACTAAGTTATAAAAATCTAACAAAAGAAATGTTCAATGACTTACAAATGTAATCGAATAATTAGAAATACTTAAATTGTGTTCCTCAATAAATTTGCTTGTTCAAGAAAACTTGAACCATTAAAATCAATTAGACGAGGTTGAATGACAATATTCGATGATGAAACTGAAACCTGCTCAACATGTGGATTGCCTGATGACCTTTGCATCTGTACAGAAGTAGCAAAAACAGAGGCAAGGCTTAAGGTAATATTAGAAAAACGAAAATGGGGAAAGGTCTACACTATAATTTCTGGACTTGACCCGAAGGAATTTGACCTGAAAAAGATAGCCAATACCCTGAAAACAAAACTGGCTTGTGGCGGTACTGTAAAAGGGGAAAACATCGAGCTTCAGGGGAATCATGAGTTCAGGATACTTGATTTGCTTGAAGAAATGGGTTTTGACAAGGATTCCATTGATTTGATCAGAAAGTGACCTATGAGTTTTGAAATTGGACTTGGGGTATCCACTCGGAAAGATTCATGGATTTTCTCAAAACTCAATCTGAGATTATGGTATGGCACATCAAATGCCTGTGATGAATGGTGTTTGCTCAAATATCTCCTTAATCTCACAAGTCTTCACCATAGGATTGGGATTGCAACAATTTCATATCTTTTCTTAAAAGATCTTTCTGCCGATTTGCAAACCCTAATTCAAAAAAACCCAGATGTTAAAATCTCCGTAGGAATTGGTGATCGATTTCGCTTGAAAAAATACAAGCCGTCTGTTTCTCATTTGAAAGAGTCTGTTTCCCGATACCCGTTCATTAATTACATTGCAACCTCTTATCCTCCACTGATAAAGTTTGCATCTGAAAACGATTTTGGCATAATCTTCAATTCAGGGTCTATTTCTGAAATTCAATCTGCTATTGGACTTATCGATCCACAATTGATAATCGCGTATTTGCCTGTTTACCTACCCAGATTGCCATTGCCTGAAAAAAAGGCATATGACGCGTGGGTTTCCCGGATGGTAGGCAAGCGAACTCGCAGTGATGTGGAAGTCCATCTGGAACATCTTTCTCAACGCATAATTCATTTGAAAGAAATGGGGATCGGTGGTGTTATCCTTTCCGCACCTTGGTCTCAAAATTCAGTAAGGAAATTGCAGGAAATTCTTAGACATCTCTGACAATAAGGTCTTCTGAACTTGGTCCAGTTGATATAAATTTAACTGGGACTTTTGCAACATCTTCAATTTTTTCTATGAATTCATATGCATCTCTTGGAATGTCTTGTTCTTTGGTTTTTCCTTTCATTTCAGGATATAGGATGTCCATTTTGGTTAACGCCAAACTGGTAGCTCCATTGAGCCTGACTGATTTTTTCGCCAAAGAAAAGTCAAACGGGGCCGCTCTTCTTGGTCTTCCTGTGACTGTTCCGAACTCAACCCACCCTCTTTTCTTTATTTCCTCTTCTGGAAGCTCTCCATTTAAGGGACCACTGCCCACTCTTGTAGTGAATGCTTTGAATACCACAATAACCTCGTCTACTTTTGTTGGACCTATTCCAACATCAGCTGCAAACGTTGGCGCTGTCACGTCTTTGGATGTGACATATGGGTAAGTGCCATGTATCAAACTAAGATGTGTCGCTTGTGACCCCTCAATCAATATTTCTCCCCCATTTTCAATTATTTCATTCAAATCATCTGAGACATCTGTAAGATAAGGTTCCAATTCCGGAATGTCTTTGGCCAATTTCAACACTCTACGTGCCCTGTCTTCATTTGCAGGTCCACACCCCGTCCCTGTTGATTTAACGATCTCTTGAAGATAGTTGTCTTTCCTGTCCCGTTCTATGTGTTTTTGCTCAATAATCCCTGTTTGGTAATCTACAAATATTCTTCCTTTTACCCCTGTTGTTTCAATCTCTTGAAGAAGCACATTTGGATTCACAAGAACCCCTGCCCCTATATACAATTTTGCGTTTTCATTGAAAAATCCAGATGGGATTAATCTTAATTTGTATTTTTTCCCATTGTGTACCACAGTATGTCCTGCATTGGGACCCGTTCCTGCTCTGGCAATGGCATCAAGTTCCATTGTTCTTGCTAAATATGAAACGATCTTGCCCTTCCCCTCGTCTCCAAATTGTCCTCCTGCTATAATTATAGTCACAAGTTCGGATTGACATTGATGATAAATAAGCTTTGGAAAGGTACCAATGTTTAGTCAATTATTATCTGGCTATAGACTTTTACATCAATAGAAGAAACCTTATATTTCCAACGACAATAGTAAACTTGGATAGTTATTATCCATTTCATCTATGGACGAGCAATCGTTTGCGACCTATTGAATCAATCAAATGACGATTCAAAGGTAAAATATCATGTCAACAGTAAATATATTAACCCCTACCCAATACGATAAAGCGAGAGAAAACATAGTTGCATTGGACTCTCTCTGCATGAATTGCAAATTCAAAGGCAAAAGTTTTCTTTGCCTTGTTCTGAAGAAAGATTACCCCAACGTGAAACAATGCGATTCTTATTCACCAAAATAAATCCTCTCATAAATTAAATTGTTCAAATTTTAATTCATTGTCCAAAATAATGGTTGATGGTGAAAAAATATAAAAGAACTATACGTCATAATAAATTGTACATAATGATGAAAAGGTTGGTATCAAAACTAGTACTATGTGGTGATCTTGCAGTCGGAAAGACCTCAATTAGAAGAACCTATTTTGGAGATGGATTTATCCGTGATCATCTCTCTACACTAGGGGCTGATTTTGCCATTAAAAGAATAAAGATTGATGAAAATACCCAACTTGAACTGCAAATATGGGATCTTGCAGGTCAACCTGGATTTGAAAGCCTTAGAAAACGTTTTTTCAAGGGTGCTGGCAGTGTTATGCTTGTTTTTGATCTTACGAGACGTGAAACATTTGAAAATCTAGACTATTGGTTTTCCCAATTATGGGCTGCCAGTCCCAATCAATCCATGGTTGTGGCTATTTTAGGAAACAAAAACGATCTTGAGAAACATACTGTAAAGCCAGAAGAAGTTGATAGATATTTTGAGAAACTTAGAACTAAATACGGGTTGGAGAAAAACCAGATGCGGTATTATGAAACCTCTGCCCTCACTGGGGAAAATATTGAAGAATGCTTCCAATTTGTAAGCAATGCGCTTCTTCAGGAAATTAAAATGCAAAATTGAAACAATAAACAAAAAACCTTTTGTCATCCATAATGGTTTTCCTAATAGATGCGGATACCTGATGGGCTATTGGCGCAATATTTAATTATCTTCGGCTGGATTTTCCTTATTATTTGGATTGTCTATCTGGGTCGTCAAAACTTTCTTTTGACAAATAGAACATATCCTCGTGTTGCATCCTTTACAGCCCTGCAGTTTATCCTTCAGATTGTTCTTATCCCCCTTTTTCACTTTCCAATTGCTCTTGGACTTTCTGGTATACCGTTCACTGTCCTTACATTGGGTTTCAGACTTGGATTGTTTGCCACAACTGCAAGCTTGATTTTATCTGGATTTTTAATTCCCGGAAATTTTGCGTCCCTTGGAGTCAATGTGATGAATGTTGTGCTTGCCTCATTGATTGTATTGTTGCCGACTCGCTTATTTATCAGAAATAGAAAGAATAAAACTGTGAGAGGAGTATTGATTTTTTTTGTGACATGGCTTTTCATTTTTGTTGAAGGTTCCATTATTTCCCTTGAAATGTTCCTTTCCAATATTTTTCTTAATTTAACAGTCACTTTTACCTTTCTTGCTGTAATTTCAGTGATTGGACTAATTGAGGGTCTTCTTACTTCATTTCTTTTCAGGGTGATTCAAGAGGGGGATGAAATCAGTTTTGATGTATCAAAAGCCAAAAAGCCATTACCAAGAGCTTTGAGAGAAAAAACAGCCTTCAAACTTGAATACGACCCTTTAGGAAGATATGGTCGCCTTGACCCTAGAAGCAAGATTATCGCCAGTTCCGCGATTTTGGTGGGGTTGGCACTTTCATTTGAACTATATCAGGAATTGTTTTATTTTTTCATGATTTTCCCCATGGCTTTAATTTACCGTCCTTCTAAAAGGTTTTTCAAAAGGCTTTTAATGGCAATTCCCGTAGCGATACTTATAACAATTCTTCTTTATTTTGCATTTCAACAGGATCGACACGCCCAAGCACTGAAATTAGGATTCCGATATTTTATCTCAATAATGCATTCTTCTCTCCTTCTAGAATCTGAAGATTCATACTATAAAATATTGGAAGCCTTGCGTGGTTTGGGCATTCCCAAATCAATCGTGAACACTATTCTAATTGCTCTAAAAATGGCAAATTTGCTTTGGCAGGATTACAACTTGCTGAAACAAGCAGCAATTGAACGTGGAGCCGCATTGAATTTTGGTTTCCAGTCAAATTGGTTTAAAGTTGCTTCCCTTCATTTTACATTGATCGGTCGTCTGTTCGAGAAAGGACAGTCTTATTCAAAAGCAATCAGTGACAGTCTTGATGAACGAGGATTCAGCGGAGATTTCTTAATCAACTTAAGTCCAATCACAAGTGAAGGAATAACAATTGCAAGTATTGTATCCGCCATGTCTTTGCTTATAATGCTAAGCAGGTTTTGGATGTAGGTGAAGAAATGACAAAGAAAAAATTGGCCATTCATTTTAATGATGTGAATTTTACATATTTGGGGAAAAAGGTAATTGAAGATTTTAATTATAGAATATACGAAAAAGAATTTGTTGCTTTAGTTGGTCCTTTTGGTTCTGGAAAGACAACACTTCTTAAGTTATGTAATGGCTCTTTAAAACCACAAATAGGAGATGTATTTCTTAAGGGAAAGTCAACAAATCAATACCATGCACGAGAACTTTCACAAATCACTGGTTTCCTTCATGAGAACCCTGAAAATCAATTGTTTCTCGATACAGTGTTTGATGACATTGCTTTCGGACCAAAAAATTTTGGGATCCCCATGGGTGAAATCAACAAAAGAGTCATCTCAGTTTCAAAAAAAATTGGAATTGCTGATATTCTGGATCGACAGATCAATTCATTAAGCTTTGGTGAAAAAAAACTGGTTGCTTTAGCAGGGATACTCATTACAAATCCTGATTTCCTCTTGTTGGATGACCCCTTATTGGGGCTTGATTTTTGGACAACAGATCACTTGATTAACCTCTTGACCAAACTTAAAAAAGTTACAACAATTGTCTGCACCGCAAACCAATGGGAAATCCTTGAAATAGTTGATCGCATATTGCTGATTGAAAACGGCAAATTTGTGGAAGATTTTGAAAGCATGGATGAATTCCATCAATATTATCTGGAAAAACAAAGGATATTTCGATAGAACCAAGTCAATTTAAGAATTGGAGAATAATTCCATGAATTTCATTTACTGCTTTCTCGAATTCTTCTAATACCCTGTTTCTTTCAGTATTGTTGTAATATACCCTTCCTAGTAGGCAAAAATCTGTTAACCCTATCCTATGAATTAACCATGCTTCATTGATGTAATTTTTGTCTCCAATTTTAACTGAATCCATTAATTTGCTTTCACCAATCCAGCTTCTTTCAAACGGTATCTCACTCAGGATCTCCATCAACAAGGTCAGTACATTTCCATTGCCCTTGTTCCAAACCTTAATAATGCCATCGTCGAGGTCTGCAATAAATATTGTATCTAGATTTGGCAGTTTTCCTTGAAGATTCATTATTACCTTGTTCACATCTCCCAACGCCTCTTCGGGAAATTTCATTGTTGTAATGAGCTTTGCAATTTCCGATTTCATTTTTTCCTCATCTGGAATGCCTGTCACAAAATCAATGTTCAATAGTTTTTTATGGTAGCGATTTGTCACTTCTTCAATAGTCTTCTTTGTGAAGGGCTCATTGTCATATGTGTCCTGAATCACTATGTAGGCTAAATGGTCTATTTCAAGAGTTGCTATTTGGACATCTCCAATTTCAACTTCCCTCAACTCTCCCTTTGGTTTGCCTGCCTTAAGTTCATGTCCCAAAAGCAATATTGTCTGTATTAATGAAATGAGCAGTTCTGAAGATATTTGGTAATGCCCATCATTGAATAGTTCCATTCCTACTGATTTCTCCCTATCCAAGACTAAAAAGAAGTGTATCACAATACCTTATTGACTTTGCTGATAAATGTGTTTTCGTATTTCGGAATATATTTTGCAAAAAAAAATTTCGTTTCCTATGTAATTTGAAGATTTTCTTAAATCGTAAAAAAAATTAATTTTCTTGCGAATCTTACATCCAATAAATTTATATTTTCATTTTTCCTCACATAAAATAATCTCAATAGAGACAAGTGGTCTATATGATCGAATTCTATTATGCATTGATCATTGCTGGAATTGGATTTTTCCTATTAAATGAATTCGCTGACATGGAAATCCCGTTCTTTGTCGGGTTTTTCTTTGGGTTACCATATGCCTTGGTTTTATGGGGGGTCTTTGGAATTCTTCAAATCTCTGAACCTAAGGCATTTGTAGCAGGATTCCTAATTCCCATGGGGCTTTTTCTTCTAGTTTACAGGGCTCTCATCACAAACAAGGAATTTAGTGATTTGATAATTGGCAATACTGGCAAAATCAGTGTTAAAACTGATTTGCAAACAACTGGAGAAGTCATCGTTGATACGGAATGGGGTCGACAATTCCTGCTTGCAAAACCTTCTGAAAACCAATTGAAACCTTTGAATAAAGGTGATACGGTAATCATTAAGGATTTCAACCCCCCATATGCTTATGTAGAAAAGGTAGATATAAGTTCTGCAACAACTCCTGCTCCCAAAAAAAGAAAAGCTAAACCAACTGTTCGTTGGGTTTTCAGAAAGCTTTTCACCCGAAAGAAAATGACAGACCATGTCTGTGACATTTGTTACGGGAAAATTCCTGTCGGGAATTTGGAATTTTGTCCATTCTGCGGTTCATCATTCCATAAGGACCACTTTGACGCTTGGGTTTCTGCAAGAGGGTCATGCCCTGTTTGCAGATCCGAAATAAAAAATTCTAAGGAGGATAAAACCTAATGTCCGCAAAATTAATTGGCATTTTCGCAGTTGTGGCTTTGATTGCCACTATCGGTGTTTATATTTATGTAGGCTCTGCCGCAGGTATTTTATTGGGTCTTGCTTCAGTAATTGTTCTGGTTTTATTGCTAAGAGCCTATACGGTTGTAGATTTACAAGAAGTCCATGTTATCTCAGGTAAGGGGAAAGTAAAGGAATATACAGCAGGACAGTCTTATTTGTATTTCCCTTATCTAGAAAAAAGAAATATTGTTCCATTAAGGGTGTTGGAAATTGCTATTCCTCGCATTAAGCTCATGGACATGAACAACCTTCCATTTGGTGTTGAAATCTCATGCAAAGTTCAGATTTCAGATCCAAGAACCGCAGTTAAGGCTCTTGGAAGTGCAACACCTGAGGAAATCCGACCTATTGTTGATGACACCATCCAGTCCGCAGCAAGAGCACAAGCCATGAAACAGACCTTAATTACAATCATGAGAGAAAGAGATGAAATTGAGCAATCCATTTTATCCGCAACAAACGATAGCCTTGCTCGTATTGGTGTCAGGGTTGTTCTTTTTGACATTAAGAATATTGTTGATGTACCTGGCTCCACTGTTATTGCCGACATGGAAAGGGTGAAATCAGCAGAGCTTGAAAGACTTGCAAGAGAGGCAGAGGCAAAAGAGAACAGTGCCGCTGAAATTGTGGAAGCACAAAAGAGGGCTGAAGCAGAAATCCAAAGACAAAATGCCCTTAAACAATCTGAAATGGCTCGGCTGGAACAAGAAATGGCTGTTGCAGAAAAGCAGAGAGAACTGAAATTGAAAGAGATGGATGTCATCAACGCACAGAAGACACGTGAAGCTGAAATTGAGGCTGAAAGAATCCGTATCGAGGCAAACGCCCAAGCTGAACAGCAAAGAATGGTGGCTCAAGGTGAAGCTGATGCCAAACTCATTGAGGCAAAAGCAGAAGCAGAATCACTAAAGCTTCGGGCTTCTGCTGAAGCGGAATCAATCAAGATGAAACTTGAAGCAGAGGCTGAAGGTACAAAGGCATTGGCTGATGCTTTGGCCAAATTCACAAAAGAAGGAATTGAAGTCAAGCTTGCTGAGATCAATGCCGAAGCAAAGGAGAAAGTCGCAGAATCCATTGCAAGAGGCATTCAGCACAGCACAAAACTTATCTTACCTTCAAATGGTGTTTCAAGCCTCTTCACAAATCTTGTCGGAGGGATTGAAACGCTAAAGGAAGCTGGAGTTTCCTTGAAGGATCTCAAAGGAGAATAAATCAGACATAATATTTGTAACCCAATAACCTAATTATTTCACTTGCATCTTCTAACTGGTTTGTGCTTTTTTCCATAAGTTCAATTGCATCCTTCAACGTCAAAAGACTGAATTGGTTTATAAATTCAAGTTGAGAAAGCTCTTTCCATAAATGACGGTAGATTGCATCGAGCAATTCCTCAACCGCACCGACCTCAATGGCCTTTGTGATTGCAATTCCCAACCCCACATTCAATGCTTCAATGGATTTTTCTAAGGATTTGACCAATGAGTATCCAATTATTGAATAAAATGACAAATAATTCATGAATTCCTTTGGTGGGTACTCTTTTAAAGCCAATAGCCTTCTTAATCCCCTCAATGCATTCCCTGCCGCCTTATCCACCCTTGAGGCAAGTTGAAGCAATTCAAAAGCGTCTTTTTTCGGAAATGTACCTGAATACGTCTTTCTTGTTAGTTCCTGTAATACCATGTCTGCCTGAATTTCAAGTGATTTCGCTTGTTTCTCATGCTGGTTCGCTTCAAAAATATTTTCTGCTGTAAACTCTTGTATCCCTAATGTAATTTCCTTATACATGGACTTGATCTTTTGAATGTGGTTTGAAAGGAAATTGAACTGTTTCCAGACTGGTCTTGAATCTTTTAGAAAAAGTATCAAAACAACAGAGTGGGCAATACCAATAAAAACAACAACTACCAGCAATAAATGCAGAATATCAATTCTTTTCAATGGCTCTGGAAATGATGCAATGTCAATCAATTTCTCTAAAACAAGAAGAAATGCAGATCCGATAAGATATCCCAAATCCAAAAAAAGACGATAAATCCCAATACTTTTCCCTCTTACCTTTGGAGGTACAAGGTCTGCCAATGCCGCGCTTGGCAAAGGATAATAAATGCCCAGAGAAATGCCTGCCCCAAAAGCAAGTGCCAATAAAATTGGGAGCTCATGCGATTTTGCCAAAAAGAAGAAAAAAGCAAATTCCGCAAAAACCCCAAAAATCAAGGGAAATCTCCTTCCGATCAGTTTGACAATGTTTGGAGACAATACAATACCTATTGCCCATGAGACCAAAAATACTGTATTGAGCAAACTAAATGTTTGGCTGGCATTTTCCATTTCTGTCGAAAGCCAAAGTGGATAGACAAGGATAAATGCAGTGTCCAAAATTCTTGAAATGACTCCTGTCATGATAATCACAACCAATGTCGGCTTTAGGAGAACTTTCAAGGGAATTTCGTTGTTGAAATCATCCTCATATTTTGATCCCTCCAAAATTCTGAACAGTTCTTCTTTCAATGGACTTGGTATGACAATTCCAAACTTTTCGGACTCCCGTTCAATGTCTGAAAAAATTATTTCAGGTGTAATTTCTAAACTTCTAGTTTCAATGTTTATGATGCTTCCGCTCTCTTTAATTCCTTTGAACGAAATGAGCAATAGAACAATGGATATAATCAATGACACCCTAAAAAGAAAAATGAATGGTTGGTTTGGGAAAATTGATGGAAGGAAAGACCCAATTGCAGTGCCTGTGTAAACTGACATTTCCATCAGGGATACTGCTTGACTTCTTTTTGCAACGCCTGAATAATCTGTCAATGAAATCATGGCACTTGAAAACACCATTCCCGCACCGCCACCCAATAACGTGTTCCCAATAACAAACCCCACAAGCCCTTTTACAAATGTGAGGGAAAGATTTCCAATGAAAATGATGGAAACTCCAACAATAACTGATTTCTTCCTTCCTATCTTGTCCGAAAATGTTCCCCCGTAATAGCTTCCTATTGCTTTAGCGGTACCAAACAGTGTAAGGGTCAAAGCTCCTGCCAAAAACTTTGAAAAATAGAATGAAAGATCACTTGTATAAAACGCCAAGATTGATCTCTGAATACCTATTGCACTTGCTGAAAGTGCAAGAACCAGTGCAATAACAACTACTGGCAAAAAGAAATTTTTGAAATTGATTTCATCGATTTCATGTTGATCAATCTGGAAATCCACAACCTTATTTACCTCAAACGGTTATAATATATCGCATGGTTCTTTATTTCTGCACCACAATTCTTTCTAAAGGTTATGTTATTCTTTAGAGGTGAAAAGGCAAAGGCTAAATATTAACCTTACATCCAAAACGTATGGCATTACGTTTTAGTCCGACCATGGCACTTGAAGCAAAGCGAAACGGGAAAAAACTCGTTGAAATCACTGCATATGACTATTCCTTTGCAAAAATCATTGATGAAACCCAGCAGATAGACATGATCTTGGTTGGCGATTCATTGGGGATGGTGATGCAAGGTCATTCAACGACACTTCCAGTTACAATTGATCATTCTGTATACCATACATCCATAGTGTCTCGTGCTGTCACAAAAGCCATGGTGATTGCAGACATGCCTTTCATGAGCTATCAGGTAAGCCCCGAACAGGCTTTGAAAAATGCAGGTCGTTTAATCCAAGAAGGCAATGCTGATGCAGTTAAGCTTGAAGGTGCAGGGCGCTTTGCAAAGGCGATTTCCATGATTGTGGAATCTGGTATCCCCGTTCAAGGACATTTGGGTCTGACCCCACAGTCCATTAACATGTTGGGTGGTTGGAAAATTCAAGGAAAGACAATGTCTGCTGCTGAACGTTTATTGCAACAAGCTGAGGAATTGGTGGATGCAGGTGTTTTTTCAATTGTCTTGGAGGGTATGCCTAACGAAACAGCAAAAATGATCTCTGAATCCGTGTCCGTTCCGACAATTGGCATCGGTGCTGGACCCCATTGCGACGGTCAAGTTTTGGTTCTTCATGATCTTTTGGGCTTGAGTGATTTTCAACCTGTTTTTGTGAAACGATATGCAGACCTCAAAAAAGTTTCACAAGAAGCTATTTCATCTTATGCTGACGAAGTGCGCAATGGTGCATTCCCTGGTACTGAATATACCTACAAAACTAAACTTCAAAAGGATAATGAATAAATTCTACATTGAATTAAGTCATGACAAGTGCTTGAAGGGCAGTAATCAATATTTCCTCAGGGAATGGTTTAGGAGATGTAATATGATCTCGAGCTGATTGTTCCATTTCACCAAACATTGTTCCTATTGTGAAAAGCTGTTCTGATACCTGTGAACTTTCAGGGCTCCCTCCCTTCGCAACTTCATTAGCCGCCTTGAAAGTGAGGTTCTTTGCTTCATTCCATTTTTGCGCTGCCAACTCAAACTTCTTTGTTTGCAATGCATCTGATGCTTTTATGGCGGAAGTGATTGCATCGATAAAATAAATTGCGCCTGAAATGTTTGCATAAAGTGTTTGGAAATAAAGCCAGTTAACTGCCGATCCTTTTATTTTTATGGGTTTTTTATTTTCTATTAGTGTCTCAACAGTAACAAGAAGTTCCTGCATTGATTTTTTGAACTCATTCATTTCTGAAACATCATGCTTGACATTAAGACCCTGTAGCAATGTTTTTGATCCAATGACCGAACTGTCTATGATTTCTGCAACCTTATTGATAAATGCATACTGCAACAATGCTGTTCTTAATTGTATCTCTGCGATGAGTCCTCGAAGCAATGCATTTTCTGCAATGGGTCGTAAAAACTTCTCAATTGTATCCGATAGTTGCTCTAAATTTTGATTCTTGGTATACATTATCGCATGGGTTATCAAGAAATATGTTTTTGCTCTTATCATCAATTCTTTGACTGGGTTTTTCCCAAATTCTTCTTCTGCTTTTCTTCCAACCAGCAAAGCTTCTGAAGCCTCTTCAATTGCATTCAACTGTATCTGCGCTTCTTGCTTAAACTTTTCACTTGTTGGAAGCAGGAGAATTGCCAATTCCAGAATATCTAAATTTTTACTTATGTGTTCCAACTCGTGGCTTTCCGACGAGGGGGTTGAGACCGCACTCATCCAATCTGTCGATATTTGCTGGAAAGCTTGATTCAATCTTTCCTCCAATAATTCCATCCTGCTTTCGAGGAATTTCAGAAATCTCTCTGTATCAATGTGTTGTTTATCATCAAGGTTTTCCATGAGGTAGGCATAAATGTTGTCATAAACCAAAAGCATGGATGAAAGTAACGGGACGTCTCCTTTTTTCAGTGTGTCCACAATCAATTGGTTTACGGACTTAATCATTTCCTCTATATTCTCTGTTATCCCTTCCTTCAATTGGTTGACAATTGCTGTATAGGTTCTTGATGCTTTGGCTACAACCATGGCAAATTCAAAAGTATGCAGTTCATCGACAATAGATGTATTGGACCAGGCAAGCTGTGCAAAAAGTGCTCGATTTGTGCCATGTTGCCTTATCAAATGGCTCGCCTGCTCAAAATACTTGATTGCAGAATCTATGTCCTTCTTAATCAGTGCGTGTTTGGCAAGTGTTCGGTAATGAAATGCCAAATAAGCGTCCGCAACCAGTTGAGTTGATTTGTAATGATCCTCATAAAAACTGATGATTTTCTGTTTCAAGTCTGAAGTAATTTTATCCTCGTTTTCACGGGCTTTATCCAAATGCATCAATGCATGTGAAAGATTGCCATACATCCCAATAGGGTCTCTCCACCACCAAGAAGTTGAGGCGTCCCCCAGTCTTATGGAAACATCTTTCAAGATAAAAATGGCTTGATTAAAATCATATTCTGCAAGCAAGGATGGCCTGGATTTATTCAAACCGAGGTCATTTTCAGAAAACGGGTATTCTTGGAAATATCCCAAATGTTTTCTCAATTGATCCTGTTTCAATAAGTCCAAAAGTGTGGCAAGACTATCTGGTGTGAACGATGCTTGTTGTGAAAATCCGAGTTTAAGTAATTCATCGAATGACAATCGGGTCTTATAGTATCCAACAGTGGCCTTTCCTCCATAATCCTTGAAAAGTTTTGTTTTTCCCAATGTGGCATAGGAATAACTCAATAACCCTATTTCCAGCCAAAAACTTGTTATTGCTTGAAGGCGCTTTAGGTCTCCCATTTCCGCTTTGGCGGGCGCCCTTTTCAATTCATCCACTATTCTGTCGTAAAGGCTTTTGGTAAGCTCAATTACAAACAATAGATGATCCACAATTGTTTCAGAAAAGTCAAGCCAATCTTTTGCAATTTCCTCATTTTCATCAATACTTTCATAGTCTTTGTAGAGGTTTTTCCTAAGGGTTGATAATTGTCCGAACCTTGAAAAGACTAATGTCGGATCCAATTTATCAATTGAATCTTGTTGAGAACTCATCACTAATTCATTTTTTTCTTCATTCAAATATCTTGTTGCAACCTTTCGTTTTTTTCCGTATTTTGGTAATTAATTCTCCTGTTGACCTTCCTTGAATTTTCTCATCTCAGAAACTGGATCGATTTGTCCAATATATTGTCCATCTTTAAGCCACTGAATTGGTACAATTTGAACCTTCCCATT
Organism: Candidatus Heimdallarchaeota archaeon; assembly: GCA_015523565.1. Classification (GTDB taxonomy): domain Archaea; phylum Asgardarchaeota; class Heimdallarchaeia; order Heimdallarchaeales; family Kariarchaeaceae; genus WAKA01. The sequence goes on from WAKA01000046.1 coordinate 24,565, forward strand.
CTTTAATTTCCTCATGACGCCAATTGGCAGGACACGGGCCAGTAATTCTTTTCTTGCCATTTCAATGGGGGACATATTCATGTTTTCAAATTCCAATAGGGTTGGTGCTCCATGACTAATCTGCAAGGCCCTTGCACCAACTATTCTAGCCCTCTCGTACCTAGTCATGTACTCCGTGCCAATTTCAATCTTGTCTGAGATTATCTCCTTGCCATCCACTTTCCAAATCCTCTATTCATCCCTTTCGAAGGATTTGTTTTTAATCTTTTCAAAGAAATCACTTTTCACCATTACAAAAAATCATCCACATACAAGTAATATATCATTGTTCCCAAATAAAAAAGAATGATTGCAGTTTTTTTGAAAAAAATCAAATCAATTGTTATACACATTATTGTGTCAACAGGGACGAGGTTTTAAGTGACTGTTTCAACTCAAAGTTATGTCGAGGGTTCTATCCCATCTTCTAAGAGATATAGCAAGCATCACACGATACCATGAAGACGCCAGTTCCCGTTTGTGCTTCCTGCTTGGCACAAGGGAGGCAATCAGGCAAATGCTTGCAGTAAGGGATGCCGCCGAAAATCAATTTTTAATCCTTAATGTTCCTCCAAAAGAAAAAAGTTTGGAAAAAGTTATTGATAAGGTAAAAAAAGAGATAGAAATCCAAGGCTATGAATATGAAATGCGTCCTGATTTGGGAAATGTCATCGCAGTTAAAACAAAAGACCGAAAGAAAGAAAAAGAACGTGAAATTGAAATGGCACGTGAGGCTGGTGAGGATGTAAGCGAGGTGGTTAATCGTTTCGATCCTGAACACATCAAGCGTTTGGGCATCCCCACTGTGGTTGTCCGAAGAAAAGCATCCATTGAGGCGTCAATGGGGGCTTCAATTGTCTCTGGTGATATCATTCAAAGCGGGAATATCCAAGCCCATCAGGAAGTGGCAATTCAAAATATGTATTACGATGTTGTAGCTCACGGTATTGCAGAATTGAGCAGTGAAGAAATTAAAAGATCTCCTGGTCGAATTGCCATAAGAACCTTGGAAGGGAGATATGATGTGTTTACTGTCCATCACCAAAAACGATATCGAAATGGTCTTTACTCTGTTTCCACGTTACCAAGAATTTTGGGAATGAATGTATTAAAGTTCAAGAAAAACAAGCCTGCAAATATTCTCGTGATTGCACAGGACAATGGAGTTGTTGCTGTTGAATTACTCAAGAAAGCTCCAGAAGGCTCATCCATATCCATTTACATCAAAAATGACATGCATAAAAAAGCAGTGATGGAGACCATTGAAAGATTAAGGTTCTCTGTTGATCAATTCCGTTTTATTGAGGAATCAATCGACAAGTATGCTAAAAGTCGCCCAAGAAAGAAATTCACTCACTTCTTCATTGAATTTCCCTCATCCGAAATAGGAATAAGACCAAACCCTTTTGTCAATTTGGAAGAAAAGAATTTCATTAACTTTGCAAGGCATCAATTCCAAGCAATCCGTGCTTTAACATTGATTGGGGAAAACGAAGCCCAAATTGCTTATGTCTCACATTCAATGGATCCCAGCGAAAATGAGGACATCTTGGTTCAAACATTCAGACAAGGATATTTCTCCCCTCTTGTTCTGAGAGATGACTTAAGGGAAAGATATCCAATCAGGATGAATGCAATCCCTGAAATCCCCACTATCTCACAAGGAGGAACAATAGACTTAAACAAAATGCGCACAGAAGAAAAATATGCTTCCTGCTGGTTGAAAATTGATCCCATTGTTCATCAATCCGATGCTGGGTTTGTAGCTTATTTTGAACTACTCTTGCGTTCTTCCTTAAGAAGAAGATAATTATTTCTGTGACATAAGCTTGAATTCATATATATCGAAAACCGCAGATAATTTAAGATGAGTCTAATCCCAGTGGAAGATGAGATTGAGAATCTTATTTCATCAATTCTCTTGTCAAGGCTTTCCCCTGAAGAAGCAAAATTGTTGACTGAAGATTTGGTCTACATTGCAAACTTGCCAACTGTTTCAGTCTATTCCATCACAATTGACAATGATACAAAAGGTTTCATTCTTGTTTCGCTTGTGGAAGATTATGATGAGTTTGGAAACGAGACTTCAGACCTGATGTTGATCGAAGAAATCTGGGTTTCTGCTGAACCAAACGATCTTGTTCACTTTTCCAATGAAATTGTTCGATCAATTGAACAGATCTCCAAAGAGAAAAATGCTTCCTCTGTAGAAGTCATGGTTACGGAATCAAGTTCATGGCTGAAACAGGGATTGGAAAACTATGGGTTTAGAATTGAAGAAATTCATGCCAAAAAATTTATTCCATTTGAATCCTATGTCCATGATATTTTTGAATTAATTAACCAATATCTCCCATTTCCAAAAGTTATCCAGCTTTCCGCTGTCAGAGGAGACGAAGACCTGATTGAATTCGTCGACGAGGTTGAGGAAATTGATGAGATACTTTCCAATGGATGGAAACCTGAATTTTTCCATGTTGTCCTCGAACCAGATGTGGAAGACATTAAAACTCTTATCGATGACACCAATGATCCCATCAAATGGGATGAAATTGAGACAGTCTATAGGAAAGATAGGTGACGAAATTTGGTTGAAGAATTAGATGAAGGATTTTGGGCAGTTCAAGTTGCAAATGAGGCAACTAAAACGTTTGGTGATACACATGTGATTTGTGGTGGATGGTCCCCTTCAGGGTCTTTTCATATTGGGAATGCAAGGGAGATCATCACTGGTTACGCAATCCACCATCAGCTTCTCCTGCAAAATTCAAAATCAAAATTGACATTTGTGATCGATGATTTTGACTCTTTTGACCGCATCCCTAAAACCCTTAAGAATTTCAAGGACAAATTACGACCATATTTGGGCAAGTCAATTCATATGATCCCTGACCCATACGGTGAAGAAGAAAGCTATGCTGCCAACTTCACAAAAACCTTTGTTGATGCAATGGAAGACTGGGGATTGGATATTGACATTAAATCTGCCTATGAAATGTATCAAGATGGAAAATACGACAAATACCTGAAAACTTACCTCGAAAAAAAAGATGAAGTCCAAAAAATCATGGAGGAAATTGCAGGAAATCAACTGGATAGCTTTGTCAATGTTGTTTGTCCAAACTGTGGTAATCTTAGGACAACTGTTCTCCTCTCTTTTGAAAATGATGTCATGGAATTTGTCTGTGAAAGCAAAAACCAATTCAAGGGGTGCGGATATAAGGGCACAACAAAAATCAAGGATCATCATTGGAAACTTAAATGGAGATTGGATTGGCCTGCTCGTCAAAATTTCCTGAAAGTCACTGTTGAACCAGCAGGTAAGGATCATTCTGTGGCAGGGGGATCCATTGATACTTCTTTGGAAATACACCGACGTATTTTCAACTCTCCTCCACCGATCATGCCTAGATATGGCTTTATTACGATGAATGGCAAAAAACTTAGTGGAAGTAAAGGTACTGGCATTCCTGCAAAGGATCTTCGCAAATTACTGAATCCAGAGTGCTATTTCTTCCTAGTTTTCAAAAATGGACTGAGAAAAGACGTGGAATTCAATTATAGATCTCTTGACTATGCAAGGCTTGTTGATCAATTTGTAATGGCTCGTCGATATCTCAACGGATATGAGTATCCTGGAACTGAACGCCAACTTGAGAAACTGAAATTGGCCGTAAGACTTGCCTTGAATGATGATCATGTTAGTGTAATTCCTCCCGATATTGGAATTGCTGAACTTCTTTTGGTTTACCAAAGCAGTTTGAGAAATGTTGCATTGACAATTGAAAAATTCAGGAAAATGGGGAAGATTACCGCAGAAGATTCAATTGATGAACTGAAGGAAAGGTTAATGCAGGCTGAATATTGGCTTGACAATTATGCACCAACTTCAATGAAATTTGAAATTCTTGAAACCCCGCCAGAAATTGCAAAACAATATTGGACTGATGAAATTAAGCAATATTGGATTGAATGCCTACATTCAATTCAGCCTGATATGTCCCCTGAAGATATCACGCTTGTAATTCGTTCAAAAGCAAAGGAAATGGATCTTCCAATTAGATCGATTTATCAGGCATTCTATGTTTTGTTACTCGGTAAACCTGCTGGTCCCAATGCATCACAGTTGATACTGACTTTAGGAAAGGATTATATTCTTTCTTCCATTTCCAAGATTGAATAAAAGCGCGCGCTTTCTTAGAGAAATTGAATGAAAATAGCGCTTTTTTATCTTTCAAAATCCAAATTTTGTGTAATTTCCATTGATTTTCAAACATTATGGAAAATTTTTAATAGCAAAAAAAAAGTGCGAATATTTGCAGATGACCCCTGATTACTCAATTGACATTCCCGATGAAGATGAACAATTCCATTGCCTTAACAATTCGTGTTCATTTGATTTCTCTCCTATGATGTATGGCAAATCACAGCGTTTGGTCAATTTGTCAAAGGGTTCTGCCAGTCTTGAAAATGGCTATTTCAAATGTCCTGTTTGTAATACCGTTTATGAGGTGAAATATGTGATGCTCATGGATCAATCTCGTCGATTGGTCTCATCATTGTTTTTGAATCATCCCAAACCACTAAAATGGGGAATGCAGGTGGCCGCATCATAAGTCGGAATTTTACTCCTGATTTTTTCTGCATTTTTGTTCTTTAAATTAGAAGAATTTAATTTCTCTCAAATAACAGGCACTTATGGATTTTCAGATTACCTCTTTGGTAATTATTGGCGGCTTTCTGCTTGTCGGTCTGGTTTCTATGCTTAACTCCCGGAAATATGCCTCAGGAAGTCTTATTCGGCTTGAACGAAGGTTTTCATTTCTGAATTTCATTGGTGGAGGTTTATTTGGCATTGCAATTTATTATTTGCTCGATGGTAATTTGTTTTCTCCAGAAGTGGTTTCCTCATCAGCTTTTCTTAGCTTCGTTGGAGGGTTGCATCCCTTTACTTTGGCATCTCTATATTTGATTGTTGGAATTCTTTTCTTCTTTTTAAGCAAAAGAGGACTTGAAGAACAAATTACCAACCCTGTGGAGCAATTTTCACAGGCAATGTCCATTTATGGGTCAAAAGGCATTTTCATTAGACTATTGGAACTTGGTGCATTGGAATTTAGGCTGTTCGCAAGGAAATTCAATGAGGCAACATTGAACATTGCCAATGATTTGGACATTGTCAAGGAATACTTTGACGAAGTCATAGAGAATTTAAATGAGGTAAACCACCAAATCAATTCTTTCAACAAAGAGACTGTCAATTTCAAATCATATCTGCAAAATTTCACGAACATGGTAAAATCTCAAGAAAAAATCGTGACATATCTTGAATCCATGAAGATGGATGCAAAAAACTGGTTTGAGAATTCTGGCAATAAGATTTCTGAAATTAGCAATGAACTACTTGTTCTTTCTGAATCATTGAATTTGATGACAATCAACATCGCCATTGAAGCTGCAAACTCGGGGGTGGAACAATTCCATGAAATTGCCACAAAAAGCAGGGAAATATTCCAGACTTTTGAAAAGCTTACAATTGAGTTGATCCGAGAAATTGGCGTCCTGAAATCCTTGATGACAAACCATTTCCAGAATATAGAATCAATAACTTCCTCTTCTGGCGAAGGTGAAACCAGCATTCAAATTCTTGATACTGTCAAGAACATTATTGAGTTGCTGGAAATGCAAATGACAAAACGTCTTGCAGTGAGGTCTGAAATCGAAAGAATTGACCGCACCCTCCTCAAAATCCATGAAACCTTGCCAAAAGGGTATTGAAATGGTCGATACTATCAAATACATTCAAACAAAGGATTGAATTGAATTGTCTCAAGTTGATTTTACCAAAGACATCTGGAAACGATTTGCCGATATTTTGGAAACATTCTTGAATTCATTGAACAATGGTACTTTTTTGATTATATTGTTGGGAATTGTTCTCTTAATGGATACTGTTTTCTATAATTGGGATCAAACAAATTCATTTTATTTAGGTGTTCTTTATCTCTTAGCCTTTACAACATTTGCAACACAGTATTGGCGTACCAAAAAACGTCTCTCAAAAATTATTGCGTTCTTATCTTTCCTTGCCTTTTTCTCTTTGGATTTGCTTTTTTATGTCTTGATCGTATTGAATGAGGGAATTACTGATTATCTTGGGTTATCTCTTTCAATATTGGATGGGATCGGTATTGTTTTTCTAGTTTATTGGTCAATTAAGAACCTAAATTAACTCAGATCTAATTCTTATGAGTGAATAATGTGGAACAAAATTAACCCTGTTTTTAGCTACTCTGCTCATTTCCTCAAAAGTGATTCCTATTTCATCTATTGCCAATATTTTGCAATCTGTTATTTTTTCCACCTTGTCTCCCTCCTTGATGAAAATAGTATATTCATTTTTTCTGTCTGTCAACAATTTGAAATGGTCAACTGTCATAACATGTTACTTTTCATGCAAAATAAAAAAGGTTACTGAATTTATTCTTGGAGAAATTCTGGTTGACTCACAGATTTTGTCAAAACCACAAATGTTGTCGTATGTTCCACCCCGTTCACCTTTCTGATTGATTCAATGGCGTTTTTCAGGTGAACATCCTTTTGCATATGGAGAATGACAAACAAATCAATGTCTCCTGTTGTCTCATAAATTGCTTCTATGCCATGAGGGATTTTCTCAAATATTTTGTCCCGAACCTTTCCTGGTTCAACCGTTCCCCCGATGTTAACCCCTACAATTGCCCTAATCCCTGCCATTTGTTCACTCAATCTGATGGTAAACCCTTCAATAATTCCTCTTTCAAGAAGTTTCTTTATTCTTTTCCGTACTGCTCCCTCTGTTATGTTCAGTTGCCTTGCGATTTCTGTATTTTTCTCTCTTGCATTCTTTTGAAGAATCTGGATGATTTTTTGGTCAATTGAATCTAATTTGTCGCGCATACACCTATCCTCAATTGCGTAATTCGGACTAGACCTTTTTAACTTGTTCTTCCTTTGAATGAAAAAAATATCCCTTTTTTTTAGTTTAATAACTATACTTGTGTGTGTAATTGACTTTCCTAGCAATTCCCAAAACTTCTATAGGCTTGCTATTAAGAAATGAATGTGGAACCCCGCTTTAGACCAGAATTTGTACTGTTAATCGGAGTGCTTGCAGTGACCACTTCATCTTTTATCGTTTTGGGTGCAAAATCCTCCAATGGTCATGCCGTTGATAGGGTCTCTTTAGCAATGTTTCGAGTTCTTTTTACATCTTTGATCTCCTATGGTCTATTATACAAAATTCTAGGGATGAATCCCCATCCAAAAATGGAAACTACTGGTTCTTCATTATTGGAACGAATCCCTTCTCCGTTGGTTGTCATAATTTCTGGAATTTCCCTTGGGCTTCATTTCGGTCTTTGGTTCATTTCTTTGGACTACCTACCTGTTGGTGTTTCTTTAGCCTTGACCAATAGCGCTCCATTGTTCATTGTTCTTCTTACATGGTTGTTTTATCATGAAAAGAGTCGTCCCCTGCAAATCATTGGCGTTGTCATTGGTGTTTTAGGGACTGCTGTGTTAAGTTGGGAATCTAGTTATGATACTGATATTTTCATTAATGGTACCCTTTATGCTTTCCTTTCAGCCATTGCCTTGGCGGTTTATTTGTCACTGGCTAAAAGAGGCATTCATGATGATGGTCTTTGGAAATATTTTGGGAAAGTCAACTTTATGGCGGCTTTATTCCTTTTCACATGGGCAATGACCACAAATGGCTTTGAACCGACTCCTCAAGCTGTTTTGAATGGACTATTGCTCGCGTTAATTCCAGGGACAATCGGGCATGCTTCTTTTCAATATGCCATGAGTCGTCTGAAAAGTGCATTGGTTTCTGTTTCGATATTGGGTGAACCATTACTGGGCGCCCTGTTTGCTTGGTTGATCTACAGTCAATATCTCTCATTTTTACAAATTGTGGGAATTTTTACCATCTTGTTTGGCATTTATCTTGCTTCATCAAACAAATGATTGTTTACACTACGTGGTATGCATTTGAAATTTCCGTTCTAGTGTACTTTTAGTAAGGTATTCTCCCTATCATAGCAGTGTGGGCAATCTGTTCTATACTTCATGCCCCTTCAAAAAATGTTGCCTTATTTTCTTCCATTCTATTTTACCTACTCCCCTGCTTTTGAACAGTAACTTTAGATTTTTATTGTACTTCGAGAATATTAGATTGCATATAACATCCAAATTATGCTAATCCAAGTAAGCGAGGTAATGAAAAATGACACTTACAGGACAACCAGTTATTATTCTAAAAGAAGGTACTACAAGAACAAGAGGAAAGGACGCACTAAGAAACAATATTCAAGCTGCCAAGGTCATTGCAGAGGCAGTTAAGTCATCTCTTGGTCCCAAAGGGATGGACAAGATGTTGGTCGATAATTTTGGTGATGTTGTCATCACAAATGATGGGGCAACAATCCTGAAAGAGATTGATATTCAACACCCAGGTGCAAAATTTGTTGTGGAACTTGCCAAGACTCAAGACCAAGAGGTTGGTGACGGAACCACAAGCGTTGTTGTCCTTGCAGGTGAACTATTGAAAAGAGCAGAGGATCTGTTGGATCAAAACATTCATCCTTCTGTTATCGTTGAAGGTTATAAGCTTGCAAGACAGAAATCCTTGGAAATTTTAAGGAACAAGGCCATCTCAATCTCTGAAGACGATCGGGATGCCCTCATCAACATTGCAAAAACCTCAATGTCCTCAAAAATCGTTAAGATTGAAGATGAGCACCTCGCAAACATTATCGTTGATGCAGTGTTGAATGTTGTTCAAAAGAAAGAGGACGGTTCTTCTGTTGTTGACCTTGATGATATCGTCATTGTCAAAAAGATCGGCGATTCCTTGAGGGAAACTGAACTTGTCAAGGGATTGGTGGTCGACAAGGAGTTTGTCCACCCTGACATGCCAACAACAATAAAAGATGCAAAAGTTCTTGTCATCAACAAGGCATTGGAAATTACAAAGACTGAATTTGACGCAAAACTTTCTATTTCTACACCAGAGGAAGTTCAAAAGTTCCTTGAAAGAGAAAGGTCCATGCTTAAGGAAATGGCGGATAAGATTATCAAATCTGGTGCAAATGTAGTGTTCGCACAAAAGGGAATTGATGACTCAATCCAACACTTCCTTGCTGATGCCAATGTTTCAGCTGTTAGAAGGGTCAAAAAATCTGATATCGAAAGAATTTCTGAAATTACAGGTGCCACAATTGTCACTAACTTGGAGGACCTTGACCCTTCATATTTGGGAAGCGCCGAATTGATTGAACAGAAGAACATTGCCGGCGATGATATGATCTTCATTCGCGGAACTCCCAAATCAACTGTTGTAACCATACTCATCAGGGGTGGAACTGATTTTGTCCTTGATGAATATGAACGATCCATTCATGACGCATTATCTGTCGTCAGGAATATAATCGAGGACAAGGCACTGGTTCCTGGTGGCGGCGCTATTGAACTCCTCCTATCCCGTGAACTTAACGAGTATGCTGACACCCAACCTTCAAAAATACAACTGGCTATCCGTGCATTCTCACAGGCATTGCTTGTCATTCCAAAAACCCTTGCAGAGAATGCCGGTCTTGACCCAATCGAGATGATTGGTGAAATGAACAACTACTTTGCCGAAGATAAGACATCCTATGGAATCAATCCATTTACTGGTAAAGTGGAAGACATGGCTAAGTTGGGTGTGCTGGAACCATCCCGCGTTAAGGATCAGGCAATTTCTTCTGCCGCAGAGGCTGCCACAATTCTCTTAAGAATTGATGATATTGTGTCTGCAAAAGACTTAAGTGATAGCGGTGACAGCAATCCACCACCTGGCGGAATGGACGACGATTTCTGAATGAAAGGCTTTTGAACTGAGTGATATACTGAATATCAATGAGATTGTTGTTTCTGTTTTTATTATTGGCATCCGTAATTTTTTATTCTGTTCCTGTTCAATCAACAAATGAAATTACTCCTGATCTATTGTTGTCTTATGTCGATACTCAACTGAAAATTGGCTACCGAATCCCTGGTACTGCTGAATCTCATGAATTTATGAGATTTGTTGCCAATTTCACTGAAAAAACAGATAGTTGGCAAATACAATTTCACAATTTTACTTATGACGGTGTGGAATTGGCAAATATCCTAATAACAAAAACAAGTTATGGCTCTGTAAAGATTGGTGAAAACAACAGCTATTTTCCCAAAATTCTTATTGGTGCACATTTCGACAGCCGGGCTAAGGCGACGAAGGATCCCTTATTTAATGATAGGCCTGTCCCTGGGGCTAATGATGGCGGTTCTGGCGTTGCAATCATTTTGGGATTGATGAAAGCTCTTGATCAATTCAATTTGGACATTGGCTTTGTTTTGTTTGATGCGGAAGATCAGGGTTATGACAGGGATGCTGGTATTCCTGGGTGGTCATGGATAATTGGTTCGACACGTTTTGCAGAAGCATTGTCTGTATCTCAAGTCAACAAGTTGGAAAATTTCATTCTTCTTGACATGGTGGGGGATAAGGATTTGCAATTGAAAAGAGAAAGGAATAGCGATGCTGAATTGACAAATGAGATATGGAACATTGCTTCAGAAATGGGCTATGGTCAATTTATGAACACATCTGGCTATTCCTTGATTGATGATCACATACCTTTCATAAACAGGGGAATAACGTCAGTTGACATAATTGATTTTGATTTCCCCTATCATCATACAGTCAACGATGATTTAAGTTCCATAAGTGGTGAATCTTTGTTTGCAGTATATGATGTAGTTCTTTCATGGGTGTTATCCATAAACAATCTTTCATCCTCATTAACAGATAATGTGTCATTATCTTCCACTTTTTCAGTATCTTCCGTCAAACGTAATGCTTCTCTTGAAATTTTCTATTCCCTAATCTTTGTTCCAGTCTTTTTTAAGAAGATTAAGCGTCTTTCTAAATCTTGAACTGGAAATTCCACACGTTTTCCATACCTTTTCCTGTGATAGGTTTAAATTATATTTATTGGCGGAAAGGTATACCAATGAGGCACATAATGCGGGAATGTCATTATATGTTTTCAAATTGAATTCCTTGATTTCCCTGTCGATTTTTGATCTGGATTCAAGATTGAAATTGAATAATGGTCTTATTGATGCCCAATAGCTCCAAAGTGAAAGCAATGGCAAACGCCACCCTGTTTGAGCAAGTATTTGACCTATTTTTTGTTCATACTCCTTTTTTGTTCTCATCAAAGAATTGTCCCATACATTTCGGATTTTGCATGATAAAATAAAAGCTTCCCATGGTCTAAAGCCAATTTTCTTCATTACTATTAGGAAAGTTGCTTGAAATTTCCAATGGGCTCTTTTCAGGGTTGCTGTCAACGCTGATGGCAAATCCGCCCCCATCTTTTCAATAATTGCATTCACTTTTGATCGGAATGCTTGCTGATCCACATGTGCAATTGTTTTGCCTTTTGAAAAATTCTTGCTTTATTTCCCTATTCCCAATTGTACTATGTTGATACAGTATCATATATTTTGAATGATATTCGGTTTTGTGCTTGATTTTTTGAACTCTGTTTCAATTATTGTAGGGAACAAACAAATAAGGTTTTATCATCAAGGTGAATTCCTTCAATCGAGAGTGTAAATCATGAGTAACCCACCTAAGATTGCAATTAACGGATTTGGGAGAATTGGTCGCCTTGTTACAAGGGCTTTGCTGTATAAAAAAGAGCAGGTTGACATTGTGGCAATCAATGATCTTTCCAACACTGAAATGCTTGCCCATGTCTTTGAATTCGACAGCATTCACGGTCGATTTGATGGAACTGTTGAAGTTCATCCGGAAACAAACAATTTAATCTTGAATGGTGACGAATTCACCGTGTATAGTGAAGCAAATCCTGAAAACCTCCCTTGGAAAGAATTGGATGTCGATTATGTTATTGAGGCAACTGGAAGGTTCAGAAATCGAGAGGGAATGTCTAAACATCTTAATGCCGGTGCAAAACGGGTGATCCTGACAGCTCCTGGAAAAGATGTTGACATTACTGTTGTGCTTGGTGTGAATTTTGATAAATATGATCCAAACAAGCATTTCTTGGTTTCCAATGCATCTTGCACTACAAATTGTCTAGCTCCTCTTTGTAAGGTTTTGGATGATGAATATGGAATACATCATGGCACAATGACAACTGTGCATGCTTATACCAATGATCAAAGACTCCTTGATATGCAACATAAAGATTTTAGGAGGGCAAGGGCGGCTGGCATGTCCATTGTTCCTACAACAACAGGTGCCGCAAAAGCCATTGGAGAGGTCATGCCTCATTTAAAGGGGAAAATGGATGGACTGGCTCTTCGTGTCCCCACTTCCAATGTTTCCATTGTTGACCTCACTGTTAGATTGAATAACCCCGCAAAAAACAAGGAGGAAATCCAAGAAAAAATTATTGAAGCCTCTAAAGGGAAATTGAAGGGAATCTTGGGATATGAATGGAGATCACTAGTCTCCATTGATTTCAACTCAAATCCCCTTAGTTCAATAGTTGACTTTCCAAGCATGATGCTAATCGATGGGACCCTTTTGAAAATACTTTCGTGGTATGACAATGAATGGGGTTATGCAAACCGCGTAGCTGATTTGGTTCATGAGATGTGGAAACTAGAGAAATAATTATTTTGTTCCTTAAATTTCTTGAAAACTAAGGCTTTTCAACAAGTACTATTTTTTCTTTTTGTGAATTAATGGAATTAATATCAATGATGAGATTATGAAAATTAAATCAATTGAACCTGCTTCTATGGACGTACTAGGTGTAAATGTATCAACATTCGGAATGCCACCATTTCCACCTCCCGTATTGGTTGCACTAGTGCCGCCTCCTGTGTTTTGAATTCCTTCAACAAGAATTTCACTCCAGAATGACGATACAAAAGCAATAAACTCATCCAATGTCTCCTCATTTGCAAGGTAATTGTCAAGTTCATTCCCAAAAATTGTCTCGATTTGCGCCCATCTATGATCTACTGGATTCTTGTAAGACCTGTCTATAATGTTCTTGATGGCTTCAATATATTTCCATGCATTGGAATTTTTCACCTCATCATCTTGATAGACAGATTCCCTTGCTGGAACATGATAGTAATCAACAGCTCCTTCCACCATTGCATGATGGGATGACATGAACTTTGCAAATTTCATCGCAGCTTCCTTGACAGCACCCGTTGCACGGGATGTGATGACATAAGCATGACCACCCAATGGGGCACCTTCATTGCCCTGATCATCATGTGGAAGTCTCATAATCCCAAGATTGTCTGGACCTGCATACTCCCTGTTATCTACGGTTTTGTTGAATTCTGGTGCATTGTTCAGAAAATTTGCAAGTTCCCATGGTCCTTGTTGAATAAACGCGACCTGACCAGTTGTAAACATGGGATTAATGGTTTCCCAACCTTGTTGATCCCATGGAGGGGTATAGTCGGCATCAACAACATCCTTAAGAAATTTCAATGCAGTTCTTGATTCTGTTGAATTGATGTTGATATTTTCCAGAGAGACCACGTCATTCTTGAAAAATCTTGCACCATGTCCATAATAAATCGGTTGACCACCAAAGAACATGCCTTGAAGTGTAAATCCATATACTCTCCCTCCTTGTCCATCAGGAAGATTTGCATCCCAAACTGCTTGTACTGTGGAAATAAATTCATCCCATGTAAAGGAAGTGTTGGTTGTCCAAGAGGTTGTATTGATTCCTGCCGCTTCCACTAAACGCTTGTTATAAAACAAAGCAGGTACATCAACCAATTGTGGAAAGCCCCAGATTTGTTCAACTCCATTGCTGTCAGGATATGTTACCAGTCTTAATGCATCCGCAATGAAATCTTGTTTGTCTGTTGCATTCATATAGTCTGTAACAGGTTGAATCAAACCTTGGAATGCAAATTCAACAACCCAATCCCTTGCTGCCCTGAACACTGTGGGCTCTAATTCCACGGTATATTGTGTCAGATAGGTTTCCTTGGCACTGAAAAACCCTTTTGCCTGTGCATCCACATCAATGTCTGGATTTTGTGCCTCGAATTCCCGTATCAGTTTAAGAACTCCTGGTGCTTCACTGGAGTTTTCAGTATACCAAAATGTGATTACTGTTTTTCCAGAAGTCTGTGCATGTGCTATACTTGCAAGGCTACTTACAATTATAGTCACTAAAAATAAGAAAATGATCTTTCTACTTTTCATTTTTTCTTTCCTCCTCTTTTTGCTAAAGGTAGTGCAACCAAGGTGGGTACAAACCACCAACCAATTGGTGATTTTTCCTCAGATGAACTGCTACTTTCCTGAGTTTCTGATGTTGTCATCTCGGATGATGTGCTTGTTTCTTCCATCTTTGGAAGCTCTGGAAGATCAGACCATGGTACACTTGTTGGTAATTCCAACTTAAGTGAAATTTCCAATCCTAGTAACGTAACTGAATCATTTTGGTCTCCTTTCAACAACTTTGTCATTTGGACTTCAAATTTCTGCTCAACTGTTTGCCATTTTGGATCATGGGGTATATCCACAAATGTTTTTGCCGCTTCCAACATCGCAGATTCTGTTGGAATGCTTGTATCCAACATTGATGCAGAGTATGGAATCACACCCTTGGATTTAAGATCATTCTGAAAATCAGATGCTCTAAGTGTTTCTGCAATTGTTTTTGCCAAACTCATGTCCATATTTGATTTTGTGGACATAACTGTTATTGCCTGTACTTTACTTCCTCCTGGCATTGCAAATACGTCGAAGCCTTGGCTTCCATTGGCAAATATTGTTCCTGAAGCCGTCATGTTTGACAGAAGGGTACTTTTACCGAGCAAAATGGAAAGTTTTCCATCCATTTTAAACAAGTTTTCTGCACCTCCGTCCTTTTGCATGTCCCACTCAGGTGTGACTTTTCTGAGATTTACCAGCTTATTTATTTCACTGAATGCATCCACTGTATTTTGGTCATACAATGCCAAATGGTCAAGATCAACCACATTGTCTTTGAACAATGTCCCTCCAAAATCATAAATTAATGCCAAGGGTGTATCCAATGCATTTTCAAATCCCAATCCATATATTTTGTTTAATGGATTGGTTTGATCATTGAATTTTATGGCGGCAGAGGATAATCCCTCTGCTGTAGAGAAATCTGCCTTACTTAAGTCAACAAGCTCTGTATTCACATAAATCAAATCTGCAATTCCACCTACTGGATAACCATACAATGCAACTGTCCCATTAATAATCGATGCAGAAAACTTGCTGGTTTCCGTGATTTCAAAGAAGCTCGCTCCTCTTTCCAATGCTGGCAATGTCTTTTCTTCACTCATATTGGCAACTGGTGTGATAATATTTTTTGTGGCAAGCAATGGAATGTCACCTGACAGTCCAATAATTATCTCAGGAAGACTGCCCAATACGTTTTCCCTGTTTGCCTTATCAATTAGCTCATTTGCAGGTACTCGGATCACATCATAGTTATCCTGCAATGCGTTCAATATTTGTGTTCCAACCTCTCCATCAATTCCCAATAGGATTTTGGGTTGATCTTGTGCAATCGAGGGCGAGGTTGTCAGCATCATTGCAAAAATAAGGAGCAATAAACTGACTGTAGTTTTATTCATCTTGCTAACCTCAGTTGGTAATGACGAGTAACTATCATAAATAAATCGGTGATGGATATGTGAATGAGAAATTAATGGGGAAATTTGTGGTAATCTGTCCAGAATTTCTTTGATAGATGAGAATGGGTTTAGTTTTTTGACTTGCTCATGGTAAATTTCCACTTTCCTTAAAAAAACAATATTAACAATAGGGTTGTGACCAACCAAATTCCCCAACAAGCTTCCATCTACAACAACTTCAAATGGAGTTGGGACCCAAAAGCTAAATTCTTTTTTGAAAAACAAAACGCATTGGTTTGGGAACAGGTAAACCATAACCCAATCACTTTCCTTGAAACCCTTTCAATTCCTGAGACTTCTATTGAATTCGAATCTTTGCCTGAACTTGCAAGGAATTGGGAAAAAGGCAATGTGGCTTATGTCTGCATGGAATATGGTATTCATGAATCCTTTCCAAATTATTCTGGTGGACTTGGTGTCCTTGCAGGAGATCATTTAAAAGCGGCATCAGACCTTTCTTTGCCCCTGACTGCGTTTGGCATGCTCTATAAACATGGATATTTCTGCCAAATCATTAACGAAAATAATAAACAAATTGCTGAACCCACACATTTTGATCCAAATGCATTGCCGATGAAACTTGTCCTGAAAGATGGTGAGCCTCACATTTTCTCCATCCCATTTTTTGACCGATCATTATTTTTCCAAGTATGGAAAATGGACGTTGGTTCTGTCCCAATTTACCTGTTTGATACAGATATTGCCCAAAATCTCCCTGAAGACCGTGGAATAACAGACAGTCTATATGGGGGGGATCACCTGCATCGATTGAAACAGGAAATTCTCTTGGGATTTGGAACCGTTTCTGTTTCCAAAGAGCTTGGTCTGAAATTTGACACATATCATCTAAATGAAGGTCATGCATCCTTTACCACATTGGCTCTTTGGGATGATGAAATAAAAAAGGGTCTATCAAAAGCCGAAGCAGAAAACAAAGTGAAAAATTCAGTTGTATTTACTACCCATACCATGGTTCCAGCAGGTCACGATGTATTTGGCAAAGATCAAATTGCTAATGGTCTCTCAAAATTCATCCTCGAAAGTTCCCTGAATTTTGACGATATCTATTCCAAAGGAGTATATGATCTTGGTTATGGCAATGGTTTCAATATGACTGTATTGGGACTTAATTTTGCCAGAGTTGCCAATGGTGTAAGCAAAGTAAATGTAAAAGCACTTCACAATATGTGGGGTAATTTTTTAGAAACACATAATCTTTCATTGATACCAATCACGAATGGTATCCATCCCCAAACATTCCTTTCTGAGGGTATCTATTCTCTTCTCAAAAAATACACTGACTTTTCAAAAACAAACGATCTAAGAGAGGCATCTCCCTGGGATGCATCTAAAATTCCAGATAATGAACTATGGGAAACCCATTGCCTTGAAAAGATAAACCTCATTAAAAACAACAAAACCCGCATTCGAGCTCATCTTGGAAAAAAGGTAAACCTGAAAAACTTCATCATAAATGGAACCCTCATTGACCCTACAATTCTGACCATTGGCTTTGCCAGAAGATTTGCAACTTACAAACGAGCCACCTTGATTTTCCATGACGAGGAAAGAATCTTGGATCTTCTTACCAACCCTGAAAAACCTGTTCAAGTTATCTTCTCAGGCAAGCCTCACCCAAGGGACGAGGAAGGAAAGAAATTTCTCAAAAAAATATTGGATTATGCCTCAAATCCCTCATTCCAAGGACGGGTTGCCTTTATAGCCGATTATGACATGGGTGTTGCACGAAAACTGATATCAGGGGTTGATGTTTGGTTGAACACTCCTAGAGTGCCACGGGAAGCTTCTGGAACCAGTGGAATGAAGGCTGCAATTAATGGGGTGCTCAATGCCTCAACTTTTGATGGCTGGTGGCCTGAAGCCTATAATGGTAAAAATGGATGGGTTATCGGAAAGTATGACCCCTCCCTTCCTCCTGAAGAACAAGATATAAGGGATGTTGAATCATTCTATCACATAATGGAAAAGGAAATCATACCGACATTCTATACAAGGGATAAAAATGGAATCCCTGTCAAATGGGTCAATATGATGAAAGAATCCATAAAGACTGTTGGCCCCCACTTCAACTCACACAGGATGGTAATGGAATATTCCAAACTTTACTTTCCCCGGTAAATCATGTTGACCTGGATACTTTACGCAATTTATTTTCATTTCCTGCAAACTATACAAAAGTTCGATGTTTCTTTGAACAAGATTATATGCCAAAGCCATTATATGCATCTAGATTAGGTGATTTCCATGAAAAATCCCAAAGTGATTATGCTAATCATGATAGGTTTATTGATGGTTTCATTGGTGCCTAAACAAATATCTGCTTATAACATACCACAAAGTAAACAGACATCCCAACCTGTTTACTTGTCCATTATTTGGCACCAACATCAACCGACTTATCTAGACCCATCAACTAACATCTATGAACAACCATGGGTCTATATGCACTCTACTAATTCTTATCCATGGATGGCTGACTTGCATAAAAAATATCCCAATGTGAATGCAACAATCAACATTACTCCATCCTTGCTGAAACAGATTGACGATTATGCAAACGGAGTGGCTTTTGACCGAAGAATCGAAGTTGCAAAAATGGATGAAAGTACCATGAGTGATGAAAACAAGTCTGTGGTTCTGCAATATTTCTTTGACATCAATCCACAATTTGTCACTGGAAGATATCAGTATCTCCAACAGAAGGCAGGGCAATATCCAACTATGGCTGAAAAGCTCAATGCATTTACGGATGCAGAAATCTTGGATCTGAAAGTCATGTTTTTCCTGAGATGGATTAATCCTGAATATCGGGACAATGATTTCATTTTGGCAACTCTTGATTCAAAAATCGATGATGCTGATGTGACAAGCCCTAAATTTTCCCATAACGATCTCAACACTGTTCTCAATAAAGGGCTTCAATTGGTGCAATCTGTTGTCCAAAAGCACATTGACGCTAAAAACCAAGGGAATTTAGAAATAACAACAACTCCATTTTACCATCCAATCCTTCCGCTGTTGATCAATCTAAATTCTGCTAGAGAATCCCCTGGAAATGAGAACCTTCCACTTCCTGAAAACAATACGGGATGGACAGATGATGCAAATGCACAGATCCAAAAAGGGATCCAATCATATACAGACCATTTCGGTGGACTTCCAAACGGAATGTGGCCAAGTGAGGAAGCCGTTTCAAAGGATGTTATTCCCTTAATGGCTCAAAACGGCATCCAATGGTTTGTCTCTGATAAGACAATTTTGGCTAACAGTTTGGGAGTTTCTTCATTGACCCCTCAACAAATGTATCAGATGTACAAGGTAACTTACAATGGAAGTTCTGTTGCAGGTATTTTCAGGGATACTGCTTTGTCTGACAAAATTGGCTTTACCTATTCTGGTATGGATCCCAATGATGCGGCAACTGATTTCATCAATGAACTCAAAACCCGTTATAATGAGTTGCAGTCTGCCCCTCAAGGGAATGTACCATATCTCATTACAGTGGCTCTTGATGGGGAAAATGCATGGGAGCATTACAATTATGACATAGATGGTGACGGTAAGAATGAATATACGGGGAATCTGTTCAGGGAGCTACTCTATCAAAAAATTGAAGCAGCTCAAAATGAAGGATGGCTCAAGACAGTGACACCTTCCCAATTTCTGTCCCAATTCTCAATCAATGACATGCCTGAAATTACCAATCTTGCATCTGGCTCTTGGGTGTCTGGTGAACTCAACACATGGATTGGAGAACCTGAAGAAAATGTTGCATGGGATTGGCTGATCCAAACAAGGTCTGATTTGGTGGCTTTTGAACAAGCAAATCCTACATATAATACTACTGATGCATGGGAGGCATTGTATGCCGCTGAAGGTTCAGATTGGTTCTGGTGGTATGGCGCAGACCAAGATTCCGCAAGGGATGAGGTGTTTGATTGGGGTTACAAGACTCTTCTGAGAAGTGTGTATAAGGCCATTGGTTACACTGACGAGGCTATTCTTGCAAGAAATCCCCTATTGTTCCTAAAACGTGCCCCTGCAATATCTGCATCCTTCCCTGGCAAAATGGTGGACTTCGGTATTGACGGGATTGCATCACCCACTGAATGGGATTTAAGCTTCAAAATCAATGACACCACGATAGATAATGGAACAATCGATTTCATGTATTCTGGAATTAGTGACAATCTTACCTTCCTATTATTCAGATTTGATTTACAAAGCAGTGGTGGCAACGATTTCTTGGGACTTTACTTCAATGACCCAAGAAGCTCAGTTGGAGATATCTATCCAATTGGTGTGGATCGGAACAATGTGGATAATTCCTTACGTTTCCAATTGAATTATGCAGTCACTTTCAATTTCAATGATTCTTCCCTAAACTATTGGATTGCAACAAAGGATGGCTGGACAAAATCATCCTTCAGTGGCGGGCTTGGTGCAAGTGGATCAATTGTTGAACTTGCCATACCCTTGGAATTCTTCAATTATACTGGTGGTGACTTTTTCGGTGTTCGAGCAATGTATCTTGATGTAGATGCAAATATTGCAACTGACGTGGCTCCTGAAGATGGTCCACTTGTATTCCAAGTCCCACTTTCAAACATCAACTTCAATGTTGTCTACGAACAAGACGACCCTGCTGGTGACGAATACGGTGATTATCCCCTGAATAATGCATTTGAACCATACCATGGTTTATTTGACATCCTTAATTTCAAAATTGGATATGATGATCAAAATCTTATCATCACCATGAAATTCGGAGAAATTACAAATCCATGGAATGCACCTTCTGGATTTTCTCACCCACTAATCCAAGTGTACATTGACAAAGATCGTGTTTCAGGTTCTGGAAACACAGATCCAGATCAAAATGCAAATGTCAAAATTTCTCCGGATTTTGCTTGGGAAACACTTGTCCGGGCTGATGGGTGGTTGAAATATGGTCTCTTTGAGAATCAATCACAATTTGGTGGGGTTGATGCAATTGCTGACACTCTAGAAAAAACAATTACAATCACTGCTCCTTTGTCCCTTGTCGGTACTCCAACAGAGGATTGGGCATATGTGGTTCTTGTTGGATCACAGGATTTCCAAGCCTTTAGGGAGAGACTTAGCGTTGCACAAGAATGGAAATTGGGCGGCGGAGATGATGGTCCCTATGATCCAAATGTTGTTGATATGCTTGTTCCTGAAGGTGCAGATCAAGATTTGATACTCAATGATTATTCTGTGGCAGAGCAGAGGCAAGCCGAGGTTATAGGAGTTGGTCCCAAGGTTTCATTTGTTACAGATGATGAAAGACCAAATGTTGAAATAACAAGTCCTACCAATGGCACTGTTTTGACTTATGCTAAAAATGGGACTGCCTACATAAAAATCGATTTTATTGCAACAGATAATGTGCAAGTTGATCATTTTGACCTATTCGCAGCAAATGTGCTGCTTGTTGATGATCATCAGCTGACAAACGGTTCAAATTCTATTAGTGTTACCCTCGACAAATCTGAAGTTGGTGTGGGTGATATCGAAATATCCATTATTGTCTATGACGGTCCAGATGAAACTGCATATCGATTTGGAAAGGCGGTAGTTATTGTCACACTAGAGGAAGCATCCGTTTCCACTTCCATACCTTCAAGCTCTACAACTGTGACAAATACTACTACTGTTCCACCTCCAACAACTGGAGAAACAAGCAGTAAAAAATCACCCGCTCTAAGCATTGCAATATCCTTTATATCATTAATAATGATGATTGCTGTATTGAAATCCAAGTTTACATCAAAATACAAATAATTATAACAATAGCTAAAAACAATAGTGGAATTGCAAATCAATGGAAAATACTTTACAAGAAACATCATCTTCACCTTCAAATGTGCAAGGTGGCATTGTCAATTTTGTAAACGTCTTTCATTTCCATCAACCAATTGGACAGTTCCATTCCGTTTTTGAAGAAGCATATCAACTTTCATACGATCCTCTACTGACCGCTTTGGAAAATCACCCTGGTGTCAAAACTGGAATTCATATAACAGGTCCCTTATTGGAATGGCTTGAGGAACATAAACCCGAATTCATTGAAAGGCTTAAACGACTAATCGAGCGTAATCAAATTGAAATCATTGGTGGGGGATATTATGAACCTATCTTAGCAATCATTCCTGAGGAAGATCGTTTGGCACAACTCACCATGCTCTCTGAAAAAGTCAAGGATCTTTTTGGAACTTATCCACGTGGTGCTTGGCTTGCAGAGCGTGCTTGGGAACCTGGATTGGCAGATACTTTACATGATGCAGGGCTTGAGTTCATATTTATCGACGACTTCCATATTAAAAATGCAGGTACATTTGAACCAGAAATCCACCACACGTTTGTTACTGAAAACAAAGGCAAAAGATTGCTTGTGTTCCCGATTAATGAGCCCATTAGATACTTGATTCCATGGAAGGATCCCCAAAATATTTTTGATTATATGAAAGATGAAATTCGAAAAGCTACAAAATACTATTCAAGAGAAATCAGCTTTGGTTCATATGACCAATCATTGATGATCTCCAATATTGATGATGCCGAAAAACTCGGGATGTGGCCTGGCACACATGCCCGTGTATATGGAAAAAACAATGGTTCCTCTTGGATCGAAACATGGTTTTCCTTGACAGAAAACACTCCATGGGTCTTAAGCCTTCTCCCATCTGAATATATTGATAAATATCCTCCAAAAGGGCTTGTCTACCTGCCTTCTGCTTCATATGATAAAATGGGCGTATGGGCATTGCCTACAAAAGAAAGAAGGGAATTGGAATATTTACACAAGTATCTGAAATCCAATGACCTTGGTAATGATCTTAATCGAATCATCCTTAAGTATCTAAAAGGATCTTTTTGGAGAAATTTCTTGGTGAAATACCCTGAATCCAATAATATGCATAAACGGATGCTGTTTTCAAGAAAAAAACTTTTGCAGGCTGAAAAGCTTCAAGCTGGTTCCCCAGAACTTAAAAGAGCAAGAAAAAACATTTTGGCCGCGCAATGCAATGATGTATATTGGCATGGTCAATTTGGAGGTGTATATTTCTATTTCATGAGATATTGGACTTATCGTTACCTTCTGATGGCTGATGAAATATCTGAAAAAATTCTTTCTGAAACGTACATCAATCTGGAAATGACCGATTACAATTATGATGGTTCAAAAGAAGCTATCCTTGAGAATTCTGAAATTTCTGCCTTCATTGATCCTCGGCTTTCTTTTTCATTGATTGAATTGGATTTCAAACCCACGCATTCAAATTTAATTACAACATTGCGGAGTGTGGAGGAATCCTATCATGAAAATGATGAGGTAATTTATGACTTATGGACAAAAAATGCCTTCATAGATTATCAGCTCAAAAACACTACTGTTCATGAATTCATAAGAACAAAAAATCCTTCAAATATTGCCATCCAAGGTTTTTCAGAACCTATAGAATTAAGAAAAGAAGATCTTAAGTTATCTGCTTGGACAATTGGTTCTTGGGGCAGGAAGGAATATGTTTTGGAAAAAAACAATGTGTCTGTACAATATGAAATGATTCCAGAAAATGGTGTTATTGAAATCAATGTTTCTTTGGATGATGACAAAAAGAACATTTCAATTGCAGGCTGTGGTTTCAACGGATTTTCTGACCTAAATGAGGTTGTTGAATTGCCGATCAATTCAAATGAATTGAAAATTCACTGCACAAATCCTATGGAACCAATTATTGTTTTAAGGCATCCTCTCAATGTATCCAGAATTTTACTGCAACCAATAACTCCTGTGTCAATTGAAGAAGGCAAGTTAATGAAAACTTTTCAAGGCTTTACTATTTATTTCCATTTTGAAAAAGAAACCGCAAATGAACAATTTACCATTTCCATTCATAAAAAGATACCATAGGATCAAAGAGGAAAAGGGCTTCACATACAAAAAAAGCATGGATTTAGAGACTTGTGGAAATATTTTTGTCCTTCCCATATTTCATGAATTGTTGAAAGCAATAATTCTAATGCCTGAGTTTAGTTTCAAAAGAAATTTTGGATTAAACTTTCAAACCGAATACCAAATCACTAAAATTTGGGGATCGTATTTGAGCGGTGCTTTATGCAAAGTTAAAGATGATATGGACAATATTGCTTTCATTTTCTTGGTGAAAGATGAAAAAAGCGGGATATTCAGACCAGTTACCGATTTTCCAGATCTCCTTTCAACCTATTTGGATTTGGAAATAAAAAGAGTTGAACGCTTGGACTTTGATGCAACCAATATCCATTATCTCCTCGAATTGAAAAATGGTTCCGTATTTCATTTGAAAGAATACACCCGTCTTTCAAAAGGATTGATTGAAATTACAGTGGGTCAAAAACTGTCCCATGAATCCATTTTCCCAAAAATTGTTTCTTCTTTTGTAGTTCACCCAGACGACTTCCCAGAGCATTGCGTCTATGGTGTGTTTGAAGAATTCAAAAATCAGGAAAATGTTGATGATCTTGCAGGAAAAACCCTTGCCGCTCTGACAAAAACTAATGGCAATCGGGATGACCTTTTGAATTATTATGGTCAACTGATGGAAAAAACTTGTGCTCAGATAGAAAGATTCCATGATATCGTCAACAGTGATAATTACCTTATTGCCAAACTTAGTACCATCCTTCCCTCTGTCGAAAAGCAAATGTACCCTCGCCTTTTAAGAGTAAAAAGCTATATTGTCCAATGGTTCAACTACCAATCAAAATTATTCCCAATGTTTAATGGATATTGGATTTCTCTCTATTTGGATGGATTGGATTTACTCTCCTTAGCAAAAAAACATTCTACAATTGCCCATGGTGACACTTGGTGGAGGCAATTCGTCTTTGTCAACAATTGTCTTTATTTAATGGATGTCGAAGATCTTGTCTTTGCGGATCTAGAATATGACTTTTCAAGCCATTTTTCAGGAATTGCAAATCAGATCGCATATTTTTATTTGGAAGAAGATATGGATAAAGACCTAATGTTCAAACTTGTAGAAAAGACGAAGGTCAAGTTCGAACGATATTTCCTGGATAAATCTTTCTACCAAAATCTTGCCTTAAGAATCATCTCTGAGCTTGACTATGCAATTTCACATTGGGAGAGCAATCCTAATCTGCCAGTCAATGAATTTGAAAAGATAAATGATATTTGTTATGCGCTGTATGATTTCCAATTTCCTGAAATCCCTTATTCTCTCCCAAAGAATCACAAAAAAAGATATTTTCTCATCGACTTCCTTGTGATGACTTTATTCGCTTTAATTTACCAAAAATTGTAACTCTGTTTCAACAACAATTTCGAGAAATTTAATTGGATAATTTTCTGTTTTATTTTTAAAATTTGGAAAATATTTGGATTGAAAACCCTATACTTTTA
>WAKA01000047.1 GCA_015523565.1 Candidatus Heimdallarchaeota archaeon
ATATCTTCTTAGAACTTCAAAATTTAGAAGATATTGTTGAAATTCATCTCTAGAAATTCTTGAAAATAATTCTAATTAGAGGGGAAATTAAACTGGATTAACTCCAGTAATTCTTCTGAAAACTGCCAATTTTTGTCCCAAATCCCATATGCAGGTTTCTTTTTTCTCTTCCCTACTAAATTAGTTCTATATTCCTTGATCAAATATTTTTTTTTCACCAATTGATTAAGGATTTCTTCGAGCTTGTTCCAATTGGTCAATGGAGATAACGGGTTTTTTTCACCTTTCCTCTCAATTTCTCTGATTGCATCCATTATTTCATGGTACTTTTCTTGATTTCCCTCTTTTATTATCGGAAAAATTTCATTCTTAATAAATAAAAGAACGTGATTCCTCAAGACAAAACTTTGTCTCTTTTGTATTTCCATTACTATTAACAGAACCGTTTTTTCTTCAGATGAAAGATTCCTAGTTATTGGAGATAACCCTTGGATTGTTTCGAAATTATATCGAGATTTCAGGTTTTTTAGTGCAATCAGTAGCTGGAGCTGACAAACTTGGGAATTAAGGTTCTGTGTAAATCTTATCAACATGCTTTTAAAATCTGCTTCCAAGCTTAATTTTCGGCATATTCTTCTGAACCATTTCTTTGGAAGGGAGGGGAAAAAATGTGAGACTGCCAAACTTGATCCAATAAAAACAAAAGGATTTAGGAAATGTACCAAATAATTGAAATCCAAATCTTTTGCATGCAAAAAATTTTCTTGGTTTTGACATTTATCTATGAAATTACGTATCCCCAATGCCAAGGCTATTCCTTCTCTACTCCTTTCAACAAAAAACTTGGGGTTGCTTACATTTGAGAAGAAAATTATTAACATGTTCCTCGAAATATCAAATATGTCCCCATTCAATGAGGGAAATGCCCTGTTTGTCAATTTCTCAAAAATTTCCTTCCGAATTGATGTGTGTTCCCCTGAATAATAATAGACTGTAAATGGCTCCCCAAAGGCTATTTTTCTCATTGATTCACTAAGAACAAAATCTTTCTCCAATATTTCTGCTAAATGGGACTTAATTCGCTTCAAAACGAAAATGGCAATTTTTCTTGCTTCCTGCCTCATGGCATTTTTTTCAATTTTAATCCGTCCAGCGTCAACTTTTCCTCTAATATGTTGTTCAACGATTATGGTGCAAATTCCATTGGCTCTTACTTGAATTCTTGCATGATATTTTGGTTTTGGAAAATAATGGACTAAATTTGGTAACCGTCCCTTTTTTATTTGTTTTTCCTTGAAACGGTTTTCATATGGGATTATTGGTTTTAATTTGAGCTCTTTAAAACTTCTACAGTATTCTTTTAGCCTAGCCGCATAACTTGGCATGCGTGATGCAGTTGAAACCCATTTTGCAGAAAAAAATTGAAGACGTTGCGTAATAATTTCACTCCAAAACCTAGCTCTCAAGTTGAGAGGTATAGCTATTGGAACTAATACCTCAATTTTTTCCATTTCCCTTCACAAATTTAAGTACGGGATGGCGCAGGTCTCCCCATCGGCTCACGTAATTACCGGTTAACGGGAGACAACCATCCCGTAACCTATAAACAGATAAAAAACTAATAAACACTATCTGAAGGAAAATTCAATTTGCCAATTTATATAAAAAATTATTGTTGAACTAAATCACAATGTTATCTAAAGAAAATAACTTTATCATTTATTGAATATCGAATTAAATTGTGAAAATCGTATTTTGTACCGTAGATCGTTCGATGTTGAAGAAACCTGTCATTTGTGATGATTCTTGCCCGTTTTGCAATTGCTTCCTCAATTACAGCCAAGTCATCATCTCTATCTGGTTCCGTTTCAATGATAATTCCTGCATTGATTAGCTTTTGGAGTTCAATAGGGTCATCTATTTTATATCTAAGTGCATTTGATACAAATATGATTGGTTTTATTTTAGCTTTTATCAATGCGGCCCTCACTTTTTTGATATGGGATATTTTTGGTGGTTTTCCTGTATGATACGCAACATTTGTCCCATCTACGATGACTATTTCCCTATATGCAGATTTTGATATGGACTGTGTTTTCCTTGTCTGTTTGTTACTGTATGCCACGTTTCCATGAAACCTGATCATGTGATTTTCAACCTGCAGTTTCTGGATGGATTTTCCACAGATACGACACTTTACATACACAATTCATCTTAATGATCCTTTAAAAAAAGGGTTTTGAATGGAATATGTGCACAAACCCTTTAACCACAAATTGCCAAGAATGTTTGTGAAGAAGGTAATTGTCTCGACAGTTGAAAGGGAAGGGCTTGAATTCTCAGTGGCTACGGTGGAGGGGAAATTGGTTGCCTGTACAGTTCCAAATCCAAAAAAGGATTCAAGGGAAAAAATAATGAGGGAACTTACTCGTCTTTTCAAAGACAATAATTTCGAAACTCTTGAAGCTCCTATTGATTCTTCCTTCGTGGACGCTATCTGGCATTCATATGCTGGTCTTCCACATGGGCTCAAAATGGATGACATTGCATTCGATTATTTCCCTAAAGGTCATGTTCCTGTCCTAAAATCTCTTTTCAAAATAAAGATAGGCATTGTTATCACATATGCTGAATTAGCTCAAGCCTCTGGTCTTACAAAAAGACATGCAAGATATGTTGGCAATATCATGGCAAACAATCCTTTGCCATTAATCATTCCATGTCATCGAGTCATTCAAAATTCAGGTCGATTGGGTAATTATTCTGGGGGTGAAGGTGTAAAAACTAAACGTGAGTTGCTAAAACGTGAAGGAATCTCTTTTTCTCATTAAAGACTAATATGTTGTCACAATTTTTTCCTCTTCAATATGATCAAACAACCTAATGATGAGAATAAAAGGATGAACCCAATAGTGGGTGTTGGGTTAGTGACGGTTTGTGTGACTGTTTGGGTTGTTGTGCCATTATTCCCTGTTACATTACAGGTCGTGTTGCATGTGGAAACTGTAAGTGTTGTGTTCAAATAAACAGTAACAGTTTGGGTCACGGTAGATGTAGTGTTATTTGGATTTGTAGTGTTCATGTATGGAATATATATGTATGCAGGATTTGAGAAGCCCGATTCTCCTTGTATGGTGACTGCTGTAACGAAATAAGTATATTCCATACCTTGCATGACGTTATCGTCCGTATAAACTGTATCTGTGGTATTTCCCAAATACTCAAGAATTCCTGTCTTATTTTCCCGATAGATTCTATATTCAAATACTGGCACAATGCTTGATGTTGCAGGAGGCAACCATGCTAGCGATACTTTGGTATTACCATCTAATGTAGCGTTAAGGGATTGGGGAGGAAGTGCAATAATACTTACATTTACCCATGCAATATTTGAGAATTGCGATTCGCCTAATTCATTAGAGGCTGTGACTGCATAGTACAGTGTCCCTCCTATAGGCACATTATAATCTGTGAATGTTAGTGTGGTTGTATTGGCTATCCAAGAAAATGGTCCATTTATATCATTTGCCCGATAGACTGAATAATTTAAAATAGAAAGCCCTCCATCTGACAAGGGAGTATCCCAATAAAGAACGATGTCAGAACCAGACAATGTTGCTGTAAGGTTTAATGGAGCATAGGGCGTCCCATTCACCAACATGTCTCCTGTAATTGTCCAATTGAATGTATCAATGATGTATTGTCTTTCATCTTGGGCATATGATGTGTACTTTAGACCATTTGCTCCCAATAGTACTTTTTGTTGAAGATTTTGTTTTGACCAACCAATAAGGGTTGCTTCATAATTGTAAATTGAAAATCCTGCATAATCTAATGCAAAATTCATATCTACTACTGAAGTTACATTCCAGTTACCTAAAGGTTGGTCAAATTTACTTGCCTTAAAGAATATACCGTCCATCTTGGTGACAGATGAAACATCCCAATTTTCTAATGGTTGGTTGAATGAAGATGCATAAGCAAACATATTTCCCATATCAATTACAGAAGAAACGTTCCAGTCTCCAATATATTGGTTAAAGGATTTCGCTCCTGCGAATGTTTGGTACATTCCAAAGACTGATGACACATCCCAATTTCCGATCGATTGGTTAAACGACACCGCACCAGCAAACATAGCGACCATATTGGTCACGGATGAAACATTCCAATTCCCTATCGGTTGGTTGAATTTTGTTGCTAAATCAAACATATGATCCATTCTTGTAACAGATGACACATCCCAATCTCCAATTGGCTGGTTAAATGCAACTGCATTAGCAAACATCCCTTGCATAGTTGTTACAGATGATACGTTCCAATTTCCAATTGGTTGATTAAAAATTTTAGCACCTTGAAACATAGTCTCCATTGTTGTTACAGACGATACATCCCAATTTCCAATGGATTTGTTAAAACCTTTGGAATTAAAAAACATCCCTGCCATATTTGTCACTCCAGACACATTCCAATGATCAAATGAGCCTTGGTCGCCCACATATGCATATCCAAACATATAATGCAACATTGTAGTTTCAGAAAGGTCTGGGGCGTCGGTTGCATTCACAATCAAATTTGAAGCTTCATAGAATTGCCTTCCTGAATTGCCCAACGACATATTTCCCCATTGTTGCAAAACAATGATTTTAGTTGCGTCATTTGGATTTGCATAATAAAAACTCCAGCCCTTTAAGGTTCCTGTTATTGTAATTGTATAGACTCCAGGTGTTGCATATGTATGTATTTTCTCAGCCTGTGCCCAATCAGTTATAGTGTCAACAGTACCATCTCCCCAATCTACTTGGAAAGAATAAGTGCCAGAACTAATCAACGGTAATGCAATTTGGTTGGAGGCAGACGAATAATAACTTGTCAATGATGTATTCCAGATAGCGACAAATGCATTAGGATCTGTAATGGTCACTTTTGGAAGGTTGGAATACTGAATTCTCTTGAATTCTTGTGAAGTTTCCTTTTTTGTTATATTTTCATAAATTTCATTTCTTATTTCGGTAATTTCTTTAATTTTTGAACTTTGACTTGCTTTACCCTGTAAGTCTGGTTGCAACGACCTCAATGCATTGAATTCAAAAGCATTTTTTTTCATTTCCTCATGTCCATTGTTTTTGATTTCCAACTTATTAACGCCTACCATGCTGTTCTGGAA
>WAKA01000048.1 GCA_015523565.1 Candidatus Heimdallarchaeota archaeon
GAAAAGAAAAATATGCAATAATAAAACTTGGAGGGTCTGCAAGAGACCTAACAAAGGGAAAAAGATTGATAGAAACTGAGATCATTGGTGAAACTGTCAGCTTACATACATTCGAAAAGATAACACTGCCAAATCCGAGAATCTCTTTCGACAAATCATGGATATTCAGATATGACACATTTAAATTTTTGAAGAGCAATTAGATCGGCGAAATGTATTTATTTTATTTTTATTTAAATTAAAATATGTGGAGAACTGCACCTCAGCATGTAGGAGGTGCGGTATTCTCCCGCGAACCCCCATTTGTCCACATTTACGTTGTACTTCCGATTTTTGTTCCAAATCCAGTTTTCGATGGACTGGAATTTGGTGGAGAACAATTAAGTTTTAGGGAATGGTTTCCATCTGCATTTGAAGTCTTAAAATCAAATGAGAAGTCATATAGTGCAAATTGTGGGGTGGAATTACCCTCATTCATTCCGAAAATTGCAGAAGTAAATAAAGAAATGGAAGATGTTTTTGTACAAATTGCAACAAGACCAAAACAGTATATTCTTGTATCTGAGTCTGGAATAGGGGCCTTTAAAATCAAAACTGCATTCAAGGGGTTTCATAATTTGGGAAAAGTCATCAAAATTTTGGAGAGTTTAAAAAAAGAAGTTCCAAGGCAGTTGAATGATTTATACCCCAATTATAGAAAAGGAGAATGGCAGATATTAATGATGGTGAGTGATAAGCGTGATACGATAGGTGTTTTTGAACAGACTCTTCAGAACCGTTGGCATAGTGTCAAACTAGAGGCGATAAATAACAAGACATGGATTTATTCAGGAAATGGTCTTTATGTTGTTGCAATGAAGGAAATGAAAAGCAAGAATTTTCAGAAGGTTCGTACACTATTGTTGAATGCATTTGTTCATGGAAAAGTCAGTTGCCTTGTGGCAAGGTATTTTGGTGTTATCCACAAACATATTTCAGATGAAGGGCAATGGCAGGTTTTCATGCATTGGCTCAATCCGTGGATAATTGGAGGATATATTGGCAGGAAAAGCCCATATTGGGGCATTTATTTGCAGACTATCAAGCAAATAATAGGACATGGGAAATGTGATGAAGCCTTTAAAGGCAATGTAATAGGTTATATAAACACCCATCAATTGGATGAAAAGACAATTCTTATTGCAAGAGCCGCCTATACAATTCCTTTTGACAAAAGAAGCAGATATATCCCTTTAATAGCAAGTCCATCAGATCAAAAAACCAGTGGCAACAAACCAATTTCAGAAAAAATCATATCCATACTTTATGAGCAAGCGAACCAATACGTCAAGGGTGAAGAGCTGACACCTTTTCTTACTGTAAGCAAAATATGTGTTAAATTAGGAGATAAAAAAAGGCGGAAGACAAGTGAAGTCAGAGAAAATCTGGATAATTTAACACATCTAGGCTACTTAAGGAAGAAAAAATATGTTGGTTCGGGAAGTAGGTCAAACAGTTACCAATATGCCCTTAAAACAATTGATGAGGATCAAAAACAATTAATAATTAAATATTTTGAGGATATTCTTGTTAAGGGGGAGTAGGAGGGCCATTATATGTGAGATCCTCATCGTCGTCTCCGCCACCCATGAAAATGGATACGGCGGCAATAGTCAAAGTTGCAATCCATGAAAGGATCAGGGTTGGAAATGCTAGAACTATGTTCATGCTAATTTATCTTATAGGTTGGAGCAAAGGCAGAGAATTTTGCCCATTGAGAATCATTGGTTGAATCTAATAAAATCAAAGAGATAAGGCTGAATTTGTAGAAAAAGGCAGTGGCAAACCGTTCAAATGCATTTCAGGACACTATACATTTTCCAGCCTTAAATATTGAAATGTGAAAGTATCGGAGGAATTCTTATATAGGTGATGGATACGGAGATATTTGTGGAAATCATAAGGGGGTTCGAATACGTCCTCAAGCGGGAGAAAATATCCTCTACATACAAATATGCCTTATTGACGTCAATAATGGACTACATTATAGAAAACCCCGCAGAGCTTCCAAAGAATGGCTTTCATTACATCCCCGTGCTGTATCTTGCTAAAAGGTTCCTTTACTATTATTTCCCCACAACTTTCCCAAATATCATAGAGCAAAGCGGTACAAGGCTTGCAATACAGAAGGAGATAACAAATAGGCTTGGCGACATATTTCCCAAACAGATGGAAAGCATCATAGGAATAAGGGATATGATAGAATCAGGGGAAGAGCTTCCAGAAAAGCTGGTCAGAACCTTGATCATGATAAGGTCAACAATTCTCAAGCAACCACTCAGATACATAAAAGTGACAAGCAATGAGGAAAAGAATGTAATCCTTGGGAAGAGGACGAGGATCAGAGAGCAAAAGTTCACAATATTTGGTCTTGAAAACACAAAGATTGAGAGACCATTTTCCTATGAGGAAGCACGATCGGATTCAAGATGGATTGGAAGCAGATACCAGCAGACATTTAATGAAATGATTGCATCAGAGTATTGTTACATATCAATGGGAGCTTACACATTCCGTGAGCTGACAAAATACAGGTTCTTTCTTAGGGATGCCATTATCAAAAAATGGATAGAAGCAACGAGGAACTATCTGAAGAATGATACCCAACTGTATTCAAAGCTTAACAGGTTTATTGAAGGGTTTTCCGTCATTGACAGGAACCCTGAAAGGAATTCTGCATTCATCACCAAATTCAGGATGACAATGTTCAGGCATTTCCAGCAAAAAATCAGATGCATTTACTGTGAGAAAGAACTGGAACTTGAAAAAACTGAGATTGACCATGTGATCCCTTGGAGCAAGCTTCCAATCAACAAGTTTTGGAATCTTGCGCCGTCATGTAAAACATGCAACCTGACAAAACATGACAAGATAGTTGAATTTGATCAAGATTTAAGAGTAAAAATCCAAAACCTGATTCAGAATTGGGTTGCCCTCTTCATAAGGGATGAAAGAATCAGGAGGGATTTTGCCTCGATGGAAGACAGTGAATTTCTTAAAAAGCATGATCCAGATATCATATCGAGAATATACACTGAAAGAATCCAAGAGATCATAGAAACGCTATCATAGGATAGAATCGAAGTCTGTAATGCGATCGTGAAAAAACGCCAAATGACACTTGACCATACGAAAACACATTTAACCATGAAGTCAGAGAGAATAATTAGCAAGTTGCACAGGTGGCAGAGTGGTTCATGCAGCGGTCTGCAAAACCGCGGACGGGGGTTCAATTCCCTCCCTGTGCTTTTTTTGGAATTTTGGGAAAATATCGAAATGGGGAGATAAGTTTTTACCGTCCCCCAATATAAAAGATAATATATGACTTAATTGCTTTTAGCATTGCAAATATTAGATATAGAGGTAGATAACAATGGAATTTTGTCCGAAATGTGATGCCTTATTGGTATTGGATGTAAAGAAAAGCAAGAACGGAAAACCCGTCTTCAAGTGTCGGGATTGTGATTACACATCGACAGATGAAAAAATAGTGAAAGAATACATAATAACTGAAGAAATTCCACATTCTGAAAAAGAGAAACTGGAAGTTATAGAGAGTACGAACGACTTTGCCATCAGTGACGAGATACGTGAAGAGCTGACAGAGCAGTATCGTGAGTCATTAGAGGGGTTTGAATATTAGATATGAAAATATGACATACCCCAGTTTAGAATTTGAACAGGCGAGGAATAATTGTATCATACCAATAGTATGTAGATGGGGAGATTAAATCAGAAACAAAAATAAAGAGTATCATTAGGAGGTTTTATGCAAGAGAATTCACCAATGGATTTTGGCACCAAAATAGAATTTCTTGGAATAAAGACCATTAGTCAATTCGTTGCATTAATTTTGTAAATCTTTATCTTTTTATATTTTTAAAAAGAATAGTCCTTAATGAGCATTTCAGATGATGATTTGGAACAAAAGCTTGAAATTCTTCTCCCTAGAGCTTTAAGGAATTTAGGGTACATCATCACACCGGAACAGCTCGCCACAAAGGAAGATTTTGAAGACCTAAAACAAAGAATGGATGAACGTTTTCTAAAGATTTTTGAGAGAATGGAAAAACATGACAATGAGATCAAAGAGATTAAGGGAGACATAAAGAAAATCTGGGAGGAAATAAAGGAAATTAAAGAAGAGAACAGGGACATTAAGAGCGACATAAAGAAAATCTGGGAGGAAATAAAGGAGATTAAAGAAGAGAACAGGGACATTAAGAGCGACATAAAGAAAATTTGGGAGGAAATAAAGGAGATTAAAGAAGAGAACAGGGATATTAAGAGAGAATTAAACCGCCAGAACGATAGAATAAATAAGCTTATGTTAGTAATGAATAATGGTTTTGCCAGCATTGACAATCAGTTTGCCAAATTTTCGATCAAATACGGAAAATTGCGTGAAGAAGAAGCGAGAAAATTACTTGATGAGGTACTGAAACACTTTGGGGTTCCCTCCTCCAAAGTTAGAAACATTCAAGTTATAGACCAAGAAGGAATTGTGTTTGCAAAGGGATATATCACAG
Organism: Candidatus Heimdallarchaeota archaeon; assembly: GCA_015523565.1. Classification (GTDB taxonomy): domain Archaea; phylum Asgardarchaeota; class Heimdallarchaeia; order Heimdallarchaeales; family Kariarchaeaceae; genus WAKA01. The sequence continues at coordinate 4,569 of WAKA01000048.1, forward strand.
ATGTTGATGTTTATTTGGAAACTGATGAAGAAGTCTGGACCTTTGAGTTCAAGGCCAATTGCAACAGGTTTGATTTATTTGGGTTCCACAAGGTTTGCGAATTGCTTGAAAAGGGATATGGAAAAAAAGTGACAAGGAAAATTCTTGCCTGTTTTGACATTTCTGATGAGGTAAAACGAGATGCCCAAACATTTGGCATCGAAATCTGGAAATCAAAAACCATGATACCAGGTCTTGTTTTATCAGATGACCTTTGAAGAAAGTGAGAAAATAGGAAATTGTTGTTGATAGTAAGATATTTTAGATACGATAAGTAAAAAAGACAGATGTTTCAAGATATAGCAGATGGAAAAAAATCATGCAGTGGTAAGTGGAGCCACTGGATTAGTTGGATTTCATTTGTGTAATCGACTGCTGAGTGGAGGATGGAAGGTAACTGCCTTGGGGCGTGATTTGGCAATATTGTCAGAATTGGGGGAAAAGGGTGCTATAGTTGTACATTTGGACTTACGGAGTGATTTGTCAGAATGGCCTGAATTTGAATCAGGTGCATATTGGTTCCATTGTGCTGCGGCAGTTTCAGGAGCAAGTAATGAACTTTTATGGGAGGTCAATGTTGAAGGAACGAGAAAACTGATTAAATGTGCATTGGCAAATGAAGCCAAGTATTTCGTGCATACATCGTCAATAGCAGTATATGATTTGGATACTGGTCGACCATTTCGGGAAGATGATGAATTACGTCCTGCATCCGCATATGGTCGAAGCAAGTTGGAATCAGAGCATTTGGTGATAGAGGAATTGGAGGGAGTCATTCCCTTTTTGATATTTAGACCACCTTTCATTATTGGACCTCGTGACAGAAATTTTGGGTATGAAATATACCGTCGTTTAAAGCGAAGGAAATTACCCTTGGTTAGCCGAGAGGGTCGCATAGGGTTGATTGATGCAAGAGATCTGGTGACAGCATATATTGAGGCGGTTCGGATTGAATTGCAAGGGATTTACAATATTCAATCACATGCAGTTTATTTTTCGGAATTTGTTCGAAAGGTGAGTGAAACAACAGGGGTTAAAATGCCGCGAATGCGACTTCCATATTCGTTGGCATATGCAACAGCATTGGGAGTTGAGACGATCAACAAGGTTATTGGTCGTAGTCCAGACAGAGGGTTATCACGGTACAGGCTTAAGACATTGACTGTTGATCGTATATTGGACACATCAAAATTGGAAACTGTTATGGCATTCCATCCCAGACCTTGGGAGAAGTCAGTGGAGGATTGGTGGCGGGAGGAGTTGGATAGCAAAGTACAAAAAGAATATTGATCATTCAGGGATAAAGATTTGGGATTTGGATTGTGTATTCATGAACGAGCAAGAATATCTTATTACAGATGTAAAAGCGGCATGGCAAGGGGAGATAATAGAATGCTCGTTGTTAGTTCAAGGAGATACAGTCAGGTTTGGAAAGGAAGTTCCATTGCAATCCCATCCGTCACAGTCGGAACGTGTTGTCATCAATGGAAATGGTTCATTGGTCATGCCAATGATAAAAGACCAGCTTTCATTTATAAGTCGAAATATTGTTGATGCAGATTTAAGAAGATTAAAACTGAAAATGCATATGGGAGGTGTGAAAACGGGGGTGCTATTGCTTGAAGAGGAGGTCACAAGGATAAAGTGGCTTGATGTTGCCCGTGCAATCCGTAGAACTATGGGATCAGGCTGGACATTTGCAGGAAATGATGCGCATATAAGAAGATGGGCTCAAGTGGAACAAGAACTTCCAGACCTTTTGTCTTTGGATGCCGTTCAGGCATTGAAAATACGAGGAGATAAACGGATTGCAGTTTGTGAGGGACAGGAGCATAGGCGTCAGTCCCATCGACATGCATTCACCCCATTTCTTTATTCGTTGGCAATGACTAACTTGGTATTGGAGGAGCAAAAGCCAAATGAAACATTGCAGGAGACAATCAATCGAATGAACAATGAAATTGATGAGATTGAAGGGTTACAAATGGTTGAAAAGGTTGGTGCCCCATATTTGGGTGCAACATTTGCGCACAGTTATGCGATGACTGGATATTTTCTTCCTTCATTAGTTTTGGATAGTAAAAGTCGTTTACAACCCAATTTAATTCCGAGACGATCATCTACAATGAGATATCACTTGTTGAAGAACATTTCAAGACAACGTCGGTTACGTATTTGTGTTGGCAACAATAATGAAAGGGATCGAGAAATCAATTTGGGATATGAAGTGGGAGATCATGCCTTACCAATATTGATTGAGGCATTAAAGCCATTTGCATCGTGGATTAGAATTTCAGAGCTTCTTGGAGGTCATGATAATTCTTCTGATTTTGTGCTTTTGTCAAAAGGAAAAAAGCAGGATATCTTCGATGGGATGGAAATAAGGTTTCAGGTCGACTACGCATTTAGTGGAGGAAATATCTTATTTGAAAGGTAAATTGTCACATTGGACATTGCCTTGCTTTTGCATAAAATCGGTTCAGTGCAGATCCTTACCAACTTTAGACGGCTTGATGAGACGACATTACCTTTTCATGGAATTATTTTTGATTGAATTTATACTGAGACAATTTTGGGAGGATAAAAATTAATATCAATACAACTAACATGAGTGGTGGAAATGGGGATTCTGAAACACTGCTTGACGAAGATTGAACAGACGTATCATTGGCAGTTGATTGATTTGCGGTAGTGGTTGAGAATGTATTATTTGAAATATTTGATGAGATGGAATTTTCACTTGTCGTGATGTTTGTTGTAGGGTTATCAGGGATAAATTGAACACCTAACTCATAAGTTGTATTTTCGCTGTTGGTATTGATCTGAACATAATAGTTTCCTGCATCAATGTTTACATTATCTTTGAAAGAGTTGCCAAAGCCGCCAAATTCTAAAATATTTGAGCTTATAGCCACTGACCCTTGAAAAACATCTATTGTGACAAAGGGAGTAAGGTCTTCAGTAGAGATAATTGTAAGATTGAGATTAAGAATTCCAGGTTCGGAAACACTGAATGAATAAGTATCTGTGAAATCAACCAAGTTCATTTCATTGATCCAGCCCAATCCAATGGTTCCTTGATATATCCCATTTGGTTGAATAGAGACATCCCCATCATTATTTGCATCGTCACCGCTTCCTGCATCGTTTTGTTTAGGAAGTGATTGTTCTGTAAAAGTCAATGTAAACTGATAAGAAACATTTTTGCCGACAAGTTCAAAGATATCAAGAAGATATGTTCCTGCATCTCCGATTGGCGCATTGAAATTATTTTCCCCTTCTTTTCCATTCTTTGAGTATATCAAACTGTAATCAATGGACTCAATGTAGACCAGTGAAGAAGGGGTAGTTCCATTAAACACAATACTGACATGTAAATATCCTTCTGATGGAAGAGAAACTTGGAAAACATCATTGATATCCTCTTCTCCAAAAACATCAACGTGACCCAAACCAATAGTGCCATAATAAGTTGAATTTAATTGTACAGTGACAGGGTTGTAAAATCCTGCATCCTCTCCACTTTCTGCATCATTTTGTGAATATTCTCCAAAGAACCATGAAACAGAAAAATTATAGGATACAAATTCACTGAAAGTGTCAATGTGAAAAAATGCAGTGCCATTTGAAATTATTGGTATGGTAAAATTGTTGGATAACATTTGCTCATTAAGAGAATCAGCACCAACAGAATGACCATTCTGCTCTATTGCAAAATTAAGCCAGAAATATTCACTTGCATCAGTTACATTTATTGTTACAAAGAGGTAACCTTCCGTAATGTTGAATGCAAAATAATCATCATAATCTCCATTACCTTCAGCATTAGATAAAGTAGAGCCAACAATACCAGAATAAGTCTTGTTCAACTGTATTGGCAAAAGAGTATCAGAATTATCTGGAGCATCAGCACCAGACCCTGCGTCATTCTGTGCGGCTTGTGCAGTAACATTACCAATTGAGAGTGATGAAAGGATTAGAAGCATTAACAGTATATTTTTCACCATACTATTTACCACACGAACAAACAGATTATTTAAATGTTGAGATATTACACTACAGATTATTGAAAAAGACAAGATACGTGGATCAATTCAGGAGAAATATTGTGTCAAATAATGCAAGAAAGAATTTTCATAGAATTAATCAGGGATGTCAAAGTCGATATCCGTTTGGGCTTCTTCTTTCTGTTTAATATAATCTTCCCACAGTTGCCTTGAAACATAAATTGGTGCATCATTTATTACCGCAAGAAGGGTGGCATGGCTTGGAATCATTGAAAATGATATGGTTTGGGAAAATCCTTCAGGTTGAAGCCAAATAGTTGCCTGATAGACACCTGTTCCAGGTACAACTGAATCAATTTCAACTTTTTCTACAACCGCAAGCTGACCGACGAGATCATGGATGCGAAGTCTGGAATCAGGTGATTCTTGTCCACTTTGATAGGCAGATATCGTGATGGCAATTTCCAATGGGATCATGCTCATAATGAAATCACTGCCATTTCTCAGAATGAATCTAAGGAAGGGCAATGTCCGTTGGTTCATGATTTGGTCAGATTGAGCAAGTGTGAGAACTTGAATATCGTCGACAAGTATGAAATCGTCGGTCATGTTATGTTATAAGATTCGGGAATTCATTGAAAAGGTTTCTCTTTTGAGTAAAATTTGCGGTTAAAGAAAAGAGCAAGAAATTCCTAGTTTTCAGACAGGAGATTTTGCATTACAGGAATAATTTCATCAGGAGTATCCGCAGCAATATAAGAGATTGCTTCAATCCCCAATGCGGGTTTGCCAAGGAAAATTGAGGGGGTGAGAATTTTGGATTTTTCAAGTTTTTTGGTGATTTGTCTGACGGGAGTCGTATCAAATGAAATATCAAAAATATTGGGAAATTTCATATTTGGAATTGTTTTTATTGAAATGATGGCTTTTATATTGGGATTGAATTTTTTCAGGAGGAGCAAAATTTTTGCGGAATGGGTTGATGCCCCAAATTCAGGTGAGGAGAAAATGAGTTTGTTTCGATGCCTCCTGATACGACCAGGGAAAGCGGCAATATCCAAAGGACTTTCAGCATTTTCCAAAGCATAGGCAAACTGCATCCCTATTTCAGGAATGAGTTTTTCAATTTGGTTTATTTCACTTACCTTTTGAATTGACCGCGACAATGAAGTCAAAACATGATAGCGATCATGCTTGATCAATTCAATGGTTGTACTGGTACATGCAGTACATCCTATGTTTTTGAGTTCGGGTGCGATAGAATAATGCAATGTGCAGGTGGGACCACTAATTCGGAGGATCTTGCATGTTTTGCAAATATTGGCGATAGCTTGGGCAGTTCCATCCTTTCCCTTGACAAGCAGAATTTCTGCAATGTCCTTGCCTATTTGCTTAGATAGGGTATTGAAGATTGCGGTTTCATTTTTTTCTTGTTTCTTGAGTAGAGAACTGACCCTTCCTTGAGATATTTTCAGCAAGTCAGATATTTCTGTTTGGGTCAGTCCCTTTTTGTGGAGATATTTTACAGCATAGAATCTGACTTTAGCAAGAAATGGTTCTGAAATGATTTCACATGGCAATTTCATTGGGCATCAACAAAGGGATTGATTATTATGGGGTAATATAACACTATAATAATGTTCTTTATGGATTTTTCAAATGTTTCCATATGCATACAGCAAAATTAACGACAATGTTAGGGATTGCTTTGTTTCTCTTATCAATAGGTATGCCTGTACCACAGGCTCAGAATGACAAGTTGGTGATATATACCTATGATTCATTGCTAGCAGATCCAGGATATGATTTTGTTGGTAACTTTTCACAATTTGCAGGCATACCCAAGGAAAACATCAAAGTGGTAAAATTTGAGGATGCAGGAAGCATTTTGACTCGTGCAATAGCAGAGAAAGATTCACCAGTTGCAGATGTATTGATAGGTATTGACAACGTCATGGTTCATCAAGCGCGTGCAGCGGGGATTTTAGAGGCATATAAGCCAAATGGTGCAGAAAATTTACGACAAGATCTTATTGAAAGTCTTGCATCAGACTACTTGTTGACCCCTTATGATTATGGGGTTTTCGCCGTTTGGTATGATGAAAGTCGTTTTTCAGGATTTGGGAATAATTTTTCCTTGGATGCCTTGCGTAATCCAGAGGTTGCGAGTAAATTGGTGGTGGAGAATCCACAGATTTCGTCAGTCGGACTTGGATTTTTGCTTTGGTCAATTGCAGAATATGGGGCAACTGCCCTTGGGAATAGTTCAGATACTTGGCTTGACTTTTGGAGTGATTTGGCAAAAAATGATGCAAGATTGACGCCAAGTTGGGGAGATGCATTGGATTTGTTTTTTGATGCGAAAGCAAACCGGAGCATAATGATCTCATACACAACAAGTCCAGCATATGGGCAATGCAATTATGGAGAGGATACAACAAATGCGATAGTGTCTAAAAAGGAAGGGAAGTATACAGGATGGTTCCAAATTGAGGGACTTGGCATCACAAAAGGCTCATCCAACAAGGATCTTGCCAAAAAGTTTGTTGACTGGTTTATCAGTGATGAGTTACAATCCCAGATTTATGGCAATCAATACATGTATCCTGCCTTGGAAACTGTAGAAACTCCACAATGCTATGTAGATTCAACAATCAGCAAGGACGACATTGTCCCATTGAATTCGAAGATCTCAGGAGAGTTAATTAACCAGACACTTGACACATGGTTGGCAGAATGGGAAGAGACATGGGCAAATGCAACCTCAAATGGAGTTCCAGGCTTTTCATTTTATTTGTCAATCTCGTCAATCATTGCAATCGTTCTTATTGCTAGAAGAAAAAAAGTGTTAAAGGCATAAACTCGAACGTGAAATGATTATGAAATTAGGCGGGCAATTCTGGCTTTTTCCGCCACTGGTTTTTTTCTTGGCGTTTTATTATTTACCGTTGTTCATGGTGTTCGAAATAGCAATGAGTTCCATGTTTGCATGGCAGAAGGTTCTTGCATCATCCCTTTTCACAAGATTTTTTCTGTTTACAATATACCAAGCAATCATGACGACGATTTTTGCAGGGGTTATTGGAACCGTTGCAGGATATGCATTGGCACATGGTAAACCCTATGGGAAACGTATCTTGTCACCAGCCCTGACAGTACCGTTTTTGTTGCCACCCATATCCATCTTAGTGGGGTTTGTTTTGTTTTTTGAGCCAGGAGGGATTTTGACATCATTGTTTGGCTTGAAATTTGAGGTATTTGGAAATCCATGGGCAATTATCCTTGCGCACACATTGTATAATATATCTGTTTTTGCAAAAATGACGGAAAGTGCATTCAAGACGGAACCTGGAGATCTTCACTTGATTGGAGAGATGCAAGGGGCAAATTTCTGGAGACGGTTAAAGACCATTACGTTACCCTATGTTTACCCAACAATTCTTGCGGCATCATTGATCACATTCCTTTATGCATTCAACAGTTTTGCCATTGTTTTGTTGATTGGCGAGGTAAAATATCAAACCTTGGAGGTGATGATTTACATTCGAACAAGGTTGAGACTGGATTTCATGTCAGGAGCAGTAATTAGCATAATTCAATTGCTTATCAACATGATTGTGGTAGTGTTGTATCTAAGATATTCAAGGAAAGAAGGAGCTGAAACAGAAGGGGGTGAATATTATCAGCCAATTGCAACACGATCCATACGATTGGCATCAACAGCATTCATATTGTTTATCTTGATATTAACGTGGTTTCCGATCATATCAACCTTCATTAAGTTTTTCCAAAGTTATGAGCATGCGACAACAATACAAAGAAAGCAATTACTTTCAGGCACATTCGATTATCTTCTTGGCACAAGTCCTTTGAGAGTTATCATGAATACCATTGGTTTTGCCATTTCAACAGGAATTATCGGGATTTCCATTGCAGTCATGATTGTTTTATTTTTGCAATCAAGTCATTCAGAATTGAACCAATATCTCATTTCATTTTTCACAATTTTGCCGATGGCAACTTCAGGGATTACAATAAGCTTTGCCATTTTACTTCTTTTTGGATCAGATCGTAATTTCAGCAGTCTTGTCTGGATTTTCATATTGGCGGCCCACTTACTTGCGGCATTGCCATTTGTTATTCGGTCAGTGCTTACTTCATATGGTTATGTACCTGAAGAGATGTTGGGGGTCTCAGAAATGCTTGGAGCAGATGCCGTGCGTACATTTCGAAAGATTGTGTATCCATTCATAAAGAAATCATTGACAGTTGCATTCCTGTTTGCATCAGCAATTTCTGTAGGAGAGTTTGGGGCAACATACTATCTATCAAGGGGGGAGTGGATAACAGTGTCTACAGCCATAGGGAAATTGTTCAATTCCAGATATACTATGTTGCCATTGTTTTTCGCGAGTTTGCTTTCACTATTGGCTCTTTCGCTGTTTATGATTATAGAGGGATTTGGGGAATTCGATCTAAAGGTGTGAGATTATGCTGGAAATAAGAGACCTTCATATTTCATTTGGCGACAAGCACGTAATAAGAGGTTTTAGTACATCCATACCAAATGGCAAGATTGGAGTTCTGCTTGGCAGATCGGGATCGGGAAAAAGTACAATTCTGAAAATGATAACAGGAATGCTGAATCCAGATTATGGTGAAATTCTTGTTGATGGAATAAACATAGTTGGTACGCCAATTAGCAAGAGAGGGTTGGGGTTTGTTCCCCAACATCAATTACTTTTTCCAGGATTGAATGTATTTGAGAATTTGGCATATGGATTGAAATCCCAGAAATGGGGGAGAGAAGAAATAAAGAGGAGAGTAAGTGAAATTGCGGAACTTGTCGGAGTCGACCATCTTTTACGACGGCATCCACGAAATCTTTCAGGAGGGGAAAGGCAACGTGTTGCACTAGGAAGGGCATTGGCCACCTATCCAAAGATTTTACTAATGGATGAGCCGTTCAGTTCCCTTGACGAGTCAGAAAGAAAAAAGCTGGCATTGGTCTTTAGGCAAATCCAGCAGGAATTGGGAATAACATCGGTACATGTAACCCATTCGTCTCAGGAAGCCGCACTGCTTTCCGATAAGATTGTTGTATTGGAAAATGGGGTTGTTGTTCAAGAAGGTAATTATCGGGAGGTTAGGAGATTCCCAAAATCAAAAACAGTGGCAAAACTGATGGGCATTCCGAATATACTAGAAAATGAGAGCCAAGAAATAATTAAGGCATGGAAACTTGAACCAAAGGGAGAAGAGGAGAAATTCTTTCAAGTGAACCCATGGGAATTGAAAAGGGGAAACATGGGTATTGAATGTAAGGTGATTGCAGTGACTGAGGGAATTGCTTTTCTCTATACAGATGGAAATTTCCTTTCAATGATTGATGATTCTGGATTAAATGTTGGTCAGAAGATAAAGGTTGAAAGGCACCCTGAAAAAGAGGAAATTGGAAAAGTAAGTCAAATGCAGTCAAGGGTAGGCAAATTTTAATAGCCAGAACATAAATGGGGACATGGCATGGACATTCTAATTGTATCTCCTTTTGGAGGAATTGGCAGCACAATAACGTCATATTTTGTTTCCAATGGTCATAAGGTAATAGGAATTGGAGGAAGTCATTCAAAAGAAAGGAAAGAACAGTTTCAAATTTCGGATTTTGTTGAAACAGACTATTTTTCAATAGAGAGCATGGACAATGCCTTTGCAAAAATAAGAGAGAAACACGAGAAGATAGATGCTTTTATTTTTCTTCCTGGCGGGAGTTTGTTTAGCAAGGCAATAGGGGAAATCAAGATTCAAGATTTCAAGAGAGTAATTGAATTGAATTTAACTAGCGCCGTCGTATTGGGACAACATGCCTTTAATTGGATGAAAGGGACAGGAGGAGGAAACATGGTTTTTTATGGCTCAACGACGGGCCTGAAACCATCCAAAAAGAAAATGCCCTATGCAGTGTCCAAGGCGGGATTACATATGCTGTCAAAATCTTTTGCATTGGAGGGTGCCAGTTACAATATTCTCAGTAACGTAATTGCACCAGGATATGTAATGACAAAACGCCATATTGAAGAGCTCCATTCCAAAGCAAAAAAGTTAGGAAAAAGTTATGAGCAAATGTTAGAAAACCTGAAAAAGAAAAATCCACTTCAAGGATTACTTTATCCAGAGGATCTATGCGAAATGACGGACAAATTGGTAAAAACAAGGAAGATAACAGGAGAAGTTATTTCAATAGATTTAGGACAAACTTCGTTGAATTAAAGAAGAATTGCATTATTTCCCAAATACATAAGTACATTTTGGAAAAAAAGACCCGAAATTAATATTACTTACAAAATTGAAGAACATTTATGCTTCAATCCCGTCCAAAGTTTAATTTTAAGATTCTCCTGTTGGGAGACCCTGCAGTTGGAAAAACATCTTTAGTGACTAGATTTGTCCATGGGAAGTTTACGAAAGACTATTTAGTGACAGTCGGGATGGAACCATATAGTCAACATGTAAAGATTGGGTCAACATCAATCACCTTGAATATATGGGATATTGCGGGTCAACAGGAATTTCAATCTCTCAGAACGTTATTTTTTAAAGGGGCAAAGGCGACGGTATTGGTATTTGACTTGACACGGCGGGATACATTTGAGAACATCTATGATTGGCATCAGGAAAGTGATAAATCGGCAGGGAATCAATTTTTCCTATTGATAGGCAACAAGAACGATTTAAAAGACCAAAGAAAGGTCTATCGAAGGGAGGGAAATCAAATGGCAAGGGAATTGGATAGGTGTATTGCCTATATCGAAACCTCAGCGTTGACGGGTCATCGGGTTGAAGAGGCATTTATCAAGCTTGGAACAAAGATCTTGGTATCAGAAGAGGAGAAATTAAGGCATATCTGACCTGAGCATATCATCAAGTTCCTTTTTCAAGTCAACTTCAGAGAGTTTCACCCCGTAATCTTTAAGCAGGATTTGTTCAAAAAGGGAATAGTTTGGATCCATAAGGGATTTTGTCAATGGATCCTTTGGATCAAAAAACCTAGTGACTATATCAATGACAAGACTATGTGGGATTTCTGCATCAACTGCCTTGGTGAATTCTCCTTTTTCATAAAAGGGAATGTCAATAATCCATTCAGTCATGGTTTTTCGGACAAACTGTATTGTTGCATCATTATTTTCATAAGTGAAACCCAAATAATTTTCTTTATTTGAAAGAGCAGTTTCTTGAGTGCGGATTAACTCAAGGGCTTCCTTTATGGTCAATGTCTCATGGTCTATTTGGATTCCACGAGAATATCGATAGTATTGCACTAATTTATTATAGATTTAAAAGTACATAAACTTACTTTAATAATTTCCGGAAATGAAATTAAGCGGCAAATTTGGAGGGCATAGTATCTGATGAGATGAGTTTTCGACGGTTTTCGTATACATCCCTGCTTTCAAGCAAAATCCAAAGGTCGAATTTCTTTTCAAGGGTTGTGATAATCCGGTCAGCAAGAATTTGTAGTTCCATTTCAGATTCAGAGTACCGCGCAGAGGAAGTACTGATTTTGATGTTGTTTTCGGGTCCGAAGATAAGCTTGGCAGTAATGCCTCCATTAATGGAGAGCCATTCCAATTCAATCATGTCCCCATAATCAGTTTTTGCAATAAATCGGAAATCACCAAACCATTTTCCAACAAATTCCTGACTTATTTGCCGGAGCTTTTCTTGGGTAAGGGATGCCATTTGGATTTTTCCAGAGAGGGTATGTGTATGAATTGAGGGAAGGAATTTTTGGGTTCGTCCAAATCTGTCAACAAGTTTGTTTGAGAGGAGATATCCTTTTTCAGTTAACATATATCCCTCAGGAGTTTTTTTGAGTAGTTCTTTTTCAACAAGCCGGTTCAATGCCTTTGTCAATCTAGCTTGGTGTATGTCCACTTTTCTTTTGAGACCTTGGAAGCTGATTGTCAGCGATATGTTTTTTGTTGCCTTTTTCATGGTAGTTACTGCTCCAAAATAATCAAGGATTACATACTCCTCACTTGTCAGTTGTTCATCATCATAAAGCGTTTTAATAAGGGAAGTGTCAAAATCACTGGAGTCCAATGGTTTTATGACAGTGACAGATGCAAGTGGGTCAAATTCTACATATCCGGCTTGCTGTTTTGTTTGCATTTTGCATGACCTCTCTTACAAATCAAATTTGCCTTCGGAAATATTTAAAGATAGGGATTTAACTATCTTTTTTTAAAATAAAAGGAACAAAAGATGTCTTGATTTATGGACGGTTCCCTTTTCTGATTTATTGCAAGAAAAGGCTTATTTTTGGTGAAATAAGGACATGAGTTAAGGAAACGGTGTTTTCGTTGGAATTTGACATCGAAATGATTGGAAATACCATTGATGAGATAAACAAATTCATCAGATTGACAGCAAAGTGGGTTCAAGAATCGGAAAAAAGAAGGTTAAATGATGCAATCAACCGAATTCAAAAAAATTCATATTTTATTGACCATTGCTGGATTAAAAGGGGTGAAGAAATAGTTGGAGTCGTTAAAATAAAAGAGAATACATTTTATGGTCTAGGACTGTCACCAAAATTAAGTGAAGACGAAATTATTCAAATTTTGGAAACAATAATCGATGATGTAGCGCTTTGGCGTCCTAAACAGATCAACGCAAGTGTCAATGAAAAATATTACAAGTACTTGAAAGCAATGGGCTTTGTAAAGGAATTTTCAAGGGAACAGATGGAGACAAAAATAAGGGATGTAGTAGGAAAGAGGAAAATTGAGGATTATGAACTGATAGATTTGGATTGGAGGTACAAAAAAAAATTTGTGGAAATGTTTTTGGATGCATATAAGGGCTCTATAGATGAAAAAATAGAAATGTTCACATCCAGTAATGCCAATTACATTATGCGAGTGATAAAGTCAGGGGAGTTTGGCAAGGTAATTGAACATCTGTCACCATTTGTGGTTCACAAAAATAATTTCATTGGAGGAGCCATTTGCACGTATTTTGAAGAAAGCTTGTTTGTTGCAATCATCGGAGTTAGGAGGGATTTTCAAGGGATGGGGATTGGAAGGGGATTGTTAACTGAAATAACAGACAGGGCAATAGACTACAAAGAGTTCGAGAAAATTTCCTTGTGGGTTACCACAGAAAACACGATGGCAAGAAAGTTGTATGTATCTATGGGATTTAAACCGCGGGTAAAAGTCATTTCAATGAAAAAGGAAATTTTCATGAGTTGAGACGATATTTTTCTTTTCCTGCGATAAAAGTGGAAATGACATTTGCATTAAGTAACTTGTCGGGATTTGAGATGATGTCTGTATCAAGAACCGTTAAATCGGCATAATATCCAGGTTCAAGTAACCCAAGTTTATTTTCCTCTCCAACGGCAAATGCTCCCCCAAATGTATAGATACTTATGGCTTCCAAAATAGACAGTCTTTCATCATTGTTCCACCCATTTGGGAACGCGTTAGTTTTTCGGAAGACGGCACAATGAATACCAACAAGTGGATTGGCTGTCTCAATTGGAGAGTCAGAGCCACCCGCACATACAATTTCTTGATCCAATAAGGTTTTCCAAGCATAAGACCAACGGATTCTGTCACCGACACGTGCATTTGCCCAATAGGAATCAGTCAAAATGAAGGCAGGCTGAATATTCGCAATTGTTTTTGACTTTTTCATTAATTCAATTGCTTTAGGGGAAAGAACTTGACAATGAGTCAGCACCTGCCTTTCAAGACCAAGCTTATTGTATGCAGAGAGAACCTGTTCCGCGGCCCGATCACCAATGGCATGTGTTTCGACTATAAATCCACTCATATGTATTTTTTTCACCATTTCAATAAGTTCTTCGGATGAATGGATGAGGATACCTTTTCCTTCAGCATCTTTTGCAGACCTGTCGGAATAGGGATCATTTAAAGCGGCTGTTGATGCACCAAGAGATCCGTCTGCGAATAATTTGACTCTTTTTGCCTTTAACAAGCCAATTTCCTCATTGGCATTTGGACTGTCTTCCTGATCCAGTTCTCTAAAAGGGATTGTTAGAAACACACGTATTGGAAGATCATTATTTTCAGCGATTTTTTTGTAGATTTTCCATGCTTTGGGGTCATTTGTATGAACAGAAGTCAAACCAAAAGCAGAGCAGATTTCCAACCCTTTTTTGAAAATCAATTCACGAATATCATCAGGCATTTTTTCAATATATGGGGTAATTATTCTTAATGCATCCTCCCTCAATATCCCTGTCGGCACACCATCTTGACGGTCAATCAGACCGCCAGGAGGATTCGGGGTATCCAGATCAATGCCAATAGTTGAAAGAGCCAGAGAATTAAGAACAGCGATGTGGTGACAAGCACGAAAGAGTACAACTGGCCTATCAGGGACAACAGAATCCAAATCGTGTTTTGATGGATAAATAGGGTCATCGAATTGATCTTGATCCCAACCAAATCCAACAATCCATTGATGTTCTGGATGAGCATCTGCATATTGCTTCAATTTGACCTTAAGTTCATCGAGAGATTTGATTCCTTGAAGATTCAGTCTAAATGCAGTTCTACCAAGGGAATATACATGAATATGGGAATCATGCAATCCAGGGATTACAAAGGCTCCCTTAAGGTCAACTTTTTGTTTGTTTTCTGGTGGTGCACCATTCCCCGCATTTACAATTATCCCATTTTCATTTGTCTCCAACCAATCATAAAATGTTTTTCCAGACCAGATTCTTGCGTTGTGGAATACAGTCACAGTTTCTAGAGTAAAAGGGGGTACAAATGTATTATTGTTCAAGAAATAGAAAATTACACTTCACGTATCTTTTTATTTAGGACAATTGTAGCATGAATAAATGTTTATAGCATCAAATGTGGACGATGCCTGTTTGGTTTTTCTTTTTTCAAAAGTCAATGCAAATGCCATTTCTGCACTTCTGGCAAGTCTAGATATCCATCCGATATTAAACAGGCTAACTGTTTTTCTTCCACCATATAAATCCGATCCAAAGGAAATACGCGATGAAGTCAAAAATTACAAGAAAATTATTTTTGCGGCAAGTGTATTCTCCTCACAGCTGGATGCCTATATTGATGCCATTAAGAAATTCAAGGATGAATTCAAGGACAGGGAAACAATAGCAATTGCAGGTGGTCCACATCCAATGGGAGACCCCTTATCCCTATTGATCAATGGTTTTGATGCAGTTTGTTTGGGAGAAGGGGAAATAACATTTCCTGAATTCATATTATGGTTCTTGCAAGATAATGAAAACCTTGACCAAGTACCAGGAATTGCATATTTAGATACAAATATGAATCTTGTCAAGACAAAAAAACCGCCGAGAATTGATTTGGATCGATACCCTCCTTTTTCGGTTCGGCATGGTCTTTACCGACCAATTGAAATAACAAGGGGCTGTGCGTGGAAATGTAGATTTTGCCAGATTCGATCGAAGGGGAATAACCCTGTAAGGCATAGATCACCAGACATAGTCAGGAAATATGCAAAGATTATAGACGAGAGATTTCGACAAAAAGGAACAGATATCAGGTTTATTTCACCAAATGCGCTTTCATATGGCTCTCCTGATGGGAAAACCTTGAGGCTAGATAAAGTGAAAGAAATGCTTGTCAAAGTCAGGGAAGTGATTGGAGAGAGTGGAAAAATCTTTTTTGGATCATTCCCATCAGAGGTTAGACCAGAAACCATCACAGGGGAAAGTGTTAAACTGCTGAAAGAATATTCAAACAGTAGAAGGATAATTGTTGGAGGACAATCAGGGTCAAAAAAAGTTTTGGAGATGGCGGCAAGAGGACATACACCAGAAGATACAATCAGAGCAGTCAAGCTCTTGATACAGAATGGCTTTGATGTTGATGTAGACATTATCTTTGGTCTTCCTGGAGAAGAGGAAGAGGATATTGAACAGACAATTGATCACATGAAAGAATTGATTGGATTAGGGGCAACAATCCATTCACATACATTCATGCCGTTGGTTGGAACCCCCTTTGCATCCGCTCCAGCAGGAAAAGTTGACAGGAAATATCAAGACATCATAGCAAAGCTACAAGGTAAGAAACTGTTGAAAGGGCAACATGCAAGGCAGGAAATGCTTGCAGAAAGAATGGCAGAAACAAGGAAAATGATAAAAGAGTTCAGGAAGAAGCTTGCCAACCGTAACTGACGTTTTTCACTGTTGAAATTTGTGTCTGATCTGCATATTTCTTGATTTTAGATTCTACCTTATCAATTGCTTCCACAATCTTTTGGCGGATCAACATATCCTCTTCATCTTCCAAGGCCCTGAAAAGGTAATCAATTGATCGTTCATCAACAAAGGTTGTTATGAGATCAAGCGCGGCGAGTTTTACATATTTATTTTGGTCTTGTAACGCCTTAAAAGCCGTTGTGGTTAACCTATTGTTTGCCCTGCATCTTGTATATAAGTCAACTATTTTCATTTTTGGCAACCTATCTGTCTTTTGGTACGATCCAATTATATCTTCAGCGGGTTTGAATAGATTTTCTTGGAATTTTGCTAGATCAAACACAAACATACCGTTTAACTTGATGAATAAATAATGGAAGAATACTAGGATAATATTTATTGTGTGGCATTTGTTGGGTGTGGTAGTGGAATTGAAACAGACAGCTTTTGGAGTGAAGGCGGGGTTTTATCAAGATTTAACAGATAACTTGATTTCAATTGCACGTCATGAGAATTGCTTGTAAGGATGATCTGTAGTTTCGAAACTGTAGAAAGTACTGAAAGGTTTGTCAATATCTTCCTTTGGGTTTTTTTGTCTAGTTGGCTTAATCCTCCATCGATAATGAGTATATCTGGGTCTGTCATTAATGCTCGAGCTAAAGCCAAACGCTGCCTTTGGCCACCCGATATTTTAGTCGCAGAGGACCCGACATCTGTAAACAGCCCTTTTTCAAATGACATAACCTCATCGAAGATACAGACCGATTTCAGGGTTTTGGTGATCTTTTCAGCCAAATGGGAAGGAACCATGTCAGTTGGATCCAAAAGCAAATTTTCCGCAATTGTTGCTTTTAGGAGAGATGGTTCCTGTGATACATATGCAATTTTTTTGGTGTATGAACGGAAAGTACCTTTTTGCGGGATAAGACCAATTATTCCTTTTACAAATCTTGTTTTTCCAGTGCTGTTTGCCCCAGAAACAATCAAATTTTCATCAGGATTGAGGACTATCTCAGGAGTTAATTTTGAAGGGTTTATTTGGATAGGGGAAATATAAAGAGGAGCATTTGGGTCATACTTGAAGTCAACAAGTTCATCTATTGAATTGGAGAATGAATGGAGCCTATCTATGGAAACTTGTGCACGAACTTTCCAAGCGAGATATTCATTCAATATGGAGGCAAACCTATTGAACCATTTCAACATATAAAGGAAATAAGACAAATCACCTATTGAAAAAGTTCCAGATTGGATGTCATTTGATGCAAGTAGAATAAGGATACCCAAACTTAACCCTAACAAAGAATTGGAAATGAGTTTGATTAGAGTGGTTACAGCGGCTTCTTTTACAGCGGAATGTTTACGAGCTCGGTTTAATGAAACAAATTTCGTCAAAGTGTTTGGAAGATAAGAGGCAGGAATTTTCTCATAATTCCTTCCAACATCCCCTAAAAATTCAGTAACTTGTCCAGAGATTTGTCTTTGGGATACCCTGTATCGTATTAGTTTCCTTTGTATTTGCTTGACGGTAAATGAACCAAGGACAAATGGGATTACGATAAAAAATGTCAGTTTTTGGCTAATGGAAACCATTACGGCAAAAGCCGCGATTGCAAAGATAGAAAAGGCCAGAAGTGTTGAATGAAGGTTCACAAACCAACTGATTTCATCCACGTCGCCCCTGAGACGGGAAACCAACTCCCCAGATGATTTTGTTAAAGAATATTTCTTGGAGAAAGACTCCTGCAACATATTAAGACGCAAATCCCTTTGCAGACGAAGTCCAAAATGAGACTGAAAAAATGCAGAAACGGTGTCCAAACCTGCTCGAAGCAGGAAAGTAGAAAGGATAAGTCCTACTTTGACGTAGGGATTAAGATCAAGACTGGATTTACCAACCAATGTATCATAAAGATCCTTGATTAGAAATGCAGTGATGAATGGGGTGCTATAATAGATCAATTGGACAACAGTTGCCAGGATAAAATAGAGTTTATGTGAAAGGATAAGTCTATAATAAGAGATTTTCATGCTTCAACCTCCATTTGAAAATTTGGAAGCCCATTGTTTCCGCCATTTATCTTATCGAGATCCAGCATATTGTCCAATTTTGCTATGACCTCAGGTTGATGTGTAACAACAATCACTAGGCGTTTTTTCTTGATTTTGTCCAGAATTGAAACAACATTTTGTGTAAATGACATATCAACGGACGATGTTGCCTCATCGAATACCAAGATTTTTGCATTGGAATATAAAGCTCTAACAACTTCGATCATCTGCTTTTGACCACTAGATAGTTTTAGTGAAGAGATAGGAATATCCATATTAAAATTGATTTTTTCCAAAAAATCAACCATACCGATCATTTCCATGATTCCAATAAGTTTTGCAATATCCGGATTTTCCTCATAGAATGTGAGGTTTTCAAGAAGTGTTCCAGAAAAGAGAGACCCAGACTGGGAAATCATGAAAATGTTTTGATGGTATTCTTCATAATCAATTTCCTTGATATTGATGCCATTTATGAGGATTCCACCTTCATATTCGACATATTTTCTTTGCAACAATCTAAGAAGTGTTGTTTTTCCACTGCCAGTTGATCCAACCAAACCGTTGAGCTTTCCTTGGAAAAATGAACCAGAGATTGATTTCAACACAGGAATCTCAGTATTTGGATAAGTAAAAGAGAGGTTTTCAAATGTTATTTCAAGTGGGGGATTGGGAAAAGGAGCACCGCCAGAGATTATTTTGTTAGAGTAGTCTAGAATTTCCCTCAACCTAGTTATTGATCCGTCTGCTTTTTGAAGTGAATCGAATTGTCTGATTATTTCAAATGTGGGGGGAAAAATCATTGTTGCATAATAGCTTATCACAAAGATGTCACCAATTGAAATGATTTTTGCTTCAAACAATGGGACACCCACAATGAAAGGAAGAACTGAACCAAATCCGATGAATAGACTGATTAGGATATTGAAGATGCGAGAAGCCATGAGAGTTGACAATGCAGTCTTGTACTTTTTCTTTTCATAGGGTGCAATTTTTTTAAGGGGATAGGAAGTCGCATTAAGGCCAAGAATGTCTTCACGCGCATTAATCAAATCCTCATATGTTCCGAGCAATAGCCCCGTTGCCTGCCTTTCCTTAAGGAAATACCCCATTATTCGTTTCCTGCTGAAATTACTGATAACAAATGTTCCAAAAACAAGAAAGGCAAATGCAAATGAAACTATCCAATGAATTGAAGAAACAATGATTACAATAAAAAGAATGATCAAAGAATTGGCGGCAACATATGAGACAAATTTTGCAAAGAATTGTGCAAGAACGGAGGCATCACCGTCAATACGTTCAATCAATTGACCTGGAGTCTCGTCTGCAAGCAACTCCATATTTGCAAGGAATACGGTTTTCAAGGCATCTTCACGAACCCTATTTGATGCATTCCATCCAATAACTTCAGCGATGATAGACATGAGCAAACCTGCAATTACATTCAGAAAGACGAATAATAGAAAGAAAAGAACGAGTTGATTTGTCGTCAATCCAAGAGGATTTTTGACTTGCTGCAAAACTGTATCGATATAAAGTCCCAATAATTGAGGGGAGACCACTTGAAATATGGAAGTGGTCAATACAAGAAATAACAACGCAACAAGTTTACCAAAGTTGTCGTGTAGGTAGGTTCTCATTAAGGACCAATATGGTATCAAGCCTAGCTTCATGAAAACATGTTTTGATTTTGTTAATAAAGCACCGATATTTTACCAAAATGCATTGCCCAATGAAGAAGATGTTTAAATTGTATGACCTAAAAAGCCTATGGAATCTAGTTTTAGTTATTGCAAAATGAGCATTAACTCACCAAACTACGCAACGGCTGATGCAAAACCCCAATGGATCCCAGAGCATACCGTTGAGCCATTGCACATTAAATTTGAATTAACAATTTTTCCTGAGGAAGAAAGGCTTGAAGGGAAAGTGACACATCATTTCAAATTTTTGGAGGATTTCACATCACCACTGAAATTGAATGCCCAAAGCCTAATAATCCACAAAGTTACAGAGAATGGAAAGGAACTGGAATTCTCAAACACAGGAGAGCATTTGGAAATTGATGTCAATGCAAAAAAGGGGGATGAAAAACAAATTGTCATTTCATACGAGGCTATCAAACCTAGAGCAGGCATTTATTTTGTGAATCCAGATAATGCATATCCAAATATTAGCCAACAAGTATGGACTCAAGGACAGGATGAAGACACTCAATTCTATGCACCAGTCTTGGACAACCCGATCTGGAAATCCACAACAGAAGTGATTGGAAAAATCCCGAAAAATTGGACAAGTCTTTCCAATGGGGATTTGATTTCAGATAAAACAGAAGGAAATTGGCGGATAATGCATTGGAAATTTAATTTCAAGCATTCAGTGTATTTAGTCACCTTTGCGGCGGGAGACCTGTTCATGCATGAAGAAGAGGCAGATGGTATCAAAATTAGGTGGTACGCCCAGAAGGGAAGAGAAAAGGAAGCCGAAAATGCCTATAGGGAAACTGGAAAGATATTGAAATTTTTTTCAGAATATACTAAATTCCCCTATCCTTATGGAAGCTATTCCCAATGGTCTGCATCAAGATTTATTTTCGGGGGAATGGAAAACACCAGTGCCACGACCCAAACAGATTTGACGTTAAGAGATAACAGGGCAACTTTGGATTCAACATCGTCAGACCTTGTTGCACATGAGGCCGCCCATCAATGGTTTGGCGATTGGATTACAGCAAAATCCTGGAGCCATGCATGGTTGCATGAATCTTTTGCCACCTATTTCAACGCCCTTTATGTTGAGCATTCCCTTGGCAAGGAAGAGTTTGCATATCGCATGCTTCAAAATGCAGAAGCGTATTTCAATGAAAACAAGAGATTATACAAACGTCCCATTGTGACAAACATCTATGCAGAACCTATTGACATTTTTGATGCCCATCTATACCCAGGAGGTAGTTGGAGAGTTCACATGCTTCGGAGGATTTTAGGAGAGGAAAACTTTCGGGAAGGATTGAGATTATATCTTGAAAGACATGGTCAGAGCCATGTGGAAACAATAGACCTTGCAAGAGCATTCGAAGAAGTATCAGGAAAACCACTTGACTGGTTTTTTGACCAATGGCTTTTCAAAGCAGGTTTTCCAATTTTTGAAATTACCTATAATTGGGATGAAAAGTCAAAGATGGCAAAATTGAATATTGTTCAAAGCCAGAAAGTGGATAAAAAAACAAATGATGTAGTAGAAGTTTTCCGTGTACCTACGTCAGTACAATTTGCATTGAATGGCAAAAAAATTGAGTTTCCAATAGAAATTAATGGAAAAGAGCAGACATTCTTTTTCACTTTGCCAGAAAAACCAAAATATGTCCGATTTGATCCAAAAGGGGATGTCCTCTGTAAAGTCAAATTCAAGAAAAGTCAAGAGATGCTTATCTCTCAGTTACAAAATGATGAAGAAATTATTGGACAGATAAGAGCGATTGAAGAATTGGCAAAGAAACCAAATCCAGAAGTTTTAAAGGCATTGGAAGAAAAACTTAGTCAAGACAGCACCTTTTGGGGAGTTAAAGAGCGCATTGCCAAAGCGCTAGGCAACATTGCTAATGAGGAAGCTAAACAAATTTTGTTGAGGAGATTGCAAGAGAAACATCCAAAAGCAAGAAGGGCAATAGTAGCCTCCCTTTCGGCATTCACAGAAGATAAAGAGGTTGGAGACGCCTTGGTTGACGCAATAGAAAAAGGAGATGAATCATACTTTGTTGAGGCAGAACTATTGCGATCACTTGGATATATTAGGGACACTAGGGCTTTGGAAATGATACCAAAAGGGATGAAAAAGGAGACATACAATGATATTGCCATAATCAAGGGACTTCAAGGCCTTGCAGAGCTTAAAACCGAACAGGTATTTGACATTGTGGCAGAATATGCAAAATATGGGATGCCAGAGTTGGGTAGGAATGAAGCAGTCAGACTTCTTGGAAAGTTGGGTCATGTATTGCCTTCGCGAACAGATAAAGCGTTGGATCTTTTGAAGAAATATTCAAAGGACAAATTGTTTAGAGTGAAACTTGCCTGCATAACTGCCTTGCAAGAACTTGGAGACCCAAGGGGACTACAAATCCTTGAGGATTTGAAACTCAAAGAGGCAGATGGCAGAATCAGAAAAATGGCATATTTCGCCAAAAACAAAATCAACAAATCGTTGAAAAAACCTGAAGAACTTAAAGTCATACAGGATAAAATTGAAGAATTGACAAAAGAAAATATTAAGCTTAGGGAAAGATTAGACAAAATTGAAAATAGTAGTTAATCCTTAACAGGATCAGAAAGGAGGTTAGCAAAGGGAGCCATCAGGCATCATTCTGATCCTGCAACATCACGAGGTGACCCTTATGCATTATGTTTCTTTCGGGTTACAAGGCCTTTATATTGTTTGAATTGAGTTTTATTTTTCTTGAGCATGTCAAGTTCCACATTGGCGAGAGCGAGGTATAAATTCACATAGTCCATATTATCACTTCCTAATACAACATACCCCAGACAAATATAAAAATATTCTCATAAATTGAGAAACATAACTCAAAAAATAAAATAATAGTTTTACAGATATTGTAAAAAAAACCACATATTTTTAGATTTTTACATAATTCCCTATTTCTAAGCATGTATATGC
>WAKA01000049.1 GCA_015523565.1 Candidatus Heimdallarchaeota archaeon
CCATAAAGGTACTTCTTAGACAAAAAAGATATAGAAATTACTGAAAAAAATGTAAAAGAATGTTTCTAGACCATAAAGGTACTTCTTAGACTATTTATTTCAGAACATTACGGAATTTAAAAACTGAATTTGTTTCTAGACCATAAAGGTACTTCTTAGACGCATCACACCCAAGGTGGAGCTGGAAATGATCAAGGGAGTTTCTAGACCATAAAGGTACTTCTTAGACATAAGGAACACCCAATACGGAAAATGGATTCTCATCACATGTTTCTAGACCATAAAGGTACTTCTTAGACCATCGAACACCTGCTCAATTGGCTCAATCCTAATTGAGTTTCTAGACCATAAAGGTACTTCTTAGACCAAGATAACTATATGATACGTGTACTCTAATGTATATTCAGTTTCTAGACCATAAAGGTACTTCTTAGACATTGCGCAATGCCCTAAGAATTTTTTGGCAAAATCTCGTTTCTAGACCATAAAGGTACTTCTTAGACTACTTGCCTGATACGCCAAAAAAGGAAAGAGAAGTCTGTTTCTAGACCATAAAGGTACTTCTTAGACCCACCATAAAGGACATCGAGAAGAACATGGAACTGATAGACCAGGTTTCTAGACCATAAAGGTACTTCTTAGACAATTTTCGTATGAACCTTAACAAACATCTTATTTCGTGTTTCTAGACCATAAAGGTACTTCTTAGACGCGTGGGGTCAGGGGCTGTAGTCCATTCTTACGAGGATTTGGCGCATTCCAATCTGGAAAGTCCCCCATGCGCGACCTACCTTATAAGAGGAGGGGGAAGATGTAGGAAAGATCGAAATTCTTTTGACAAGTGAAGGAAATTCGGTATCCACTTAAATACCACCTGCCATCTCATAAGACTGTATTGAAGGGAGTTGCTTATTGATTTCAGTTTGTCGTGTATATATTTTTACTTTTCCTTTCATGTCAATTTATGAATTGTGAAAAAAAAGGAAGAGAAATTAATTGTTGCAATGTTTCTGAGTTTTTGTTTTCCCCATTGTTTAGTTAAATCTTTGATTTGTTTGAATTTTAATCAGAAAAATCCTCAGGACGGATGGAATTAAGGAAGTGGGTCCTGGGTTGGGGGATCCATCCCTGGTTCAAGATCCACATCATCTGGATCAAGAAACAGGGAGGCAGTGGTCAAAGTTGCGACAACCTTCAGAATGAAGGGAAGTGAAATTAATGCCAATAATTTTAGAGGCATATCTTATTGATTCGAACTGTAAATAATGGTGGATTTTGGACGGGCTATTTTTTTTCAGTGGATAAGGGGTATATTGCGTAAGAATGTGTTTCAAAAATTTAAACGCATATTTTTCGTATTACAAAATATCCAACAGTTATTTTTCACTATAACATACTTATTCTGTTGCAATGTCCATGGGGAAAAGCTTCTCAATTGTTTCTGCAATCCACATCCTTAGTTCATTTTCATTTACATTGATGAAGTAGACAAGATTGTTCTTATGAATCCCGGGTCGTTTTAGGTGTTTTCCGATTACTATCCCTGCTTTCATGAGCTGAGAAAGGGAGTCTCTCACTTCCTTATGATGGATTTCCCTGCGAAGTCCAAGTGCATTGCAAATATTTGAAATGATGTCTCCTCCCATATAGCTTCGTAATCTTCTTAATTGTAATTCAGGAGCAAGTGGAAACAACAGTTTCAACTCGTTTTGTTCATCCTCTTGCCTTATGAGGTTTGCATGGGGATGTCTCGTGATGAATTCAAGGTAGATTGACATTCGTTTTTTCAAGTGATCGATAATTTTATGAGTCACACCAGTTGAGTCGTATTTTGGGTCTTTCACAAGGAATGGGTTCAATGCGGGTTTAAATAGGGGGAGTCTATAGAGGATGAAGGCAAACTTCAGGAGGTCGGGATAGTCCAATGCATCAGGGAGAAGGACGGCGTCAAGCATTGCAGACCTGAATTTTTCAAAGCAGTGGTGTTGCATGGCTGTTTTGATGAATGCATGTCTTGCGATTCCATTTAGGGAGTTAAAGCTGGTTCGGTTTCTTCCTGAAATAATAAAGGGGTTCAGGGAGACCAAGGGTTTTGTCCAATCTTCAATGGGCATGTTAGTTTGAGTGGCGTTGAGGAAATTGACGGCAAGGATGTGGGTGCAATATGCAAGAGTGGAACCATGGAAGACGGAAGAGGTAAAATTGCGTTTGGCGTCCCTTGAGGTTATTTCTGAGAGCATGATGAGCATTTTTTTGCTGAAAAGGTGAATTTCCCCAGTTTCAGTCATGACTTCCCTATAGTTCCCAGTGTATTTTGTGATGAGTTTCTTTGCATGCTGGTGAAAAGTTTTGATTTCTTTAGGGGTGCAGAAGTAGAAAAGAAATATGAAAATGTCATCGGTGAAAGGATTGATTTTTATTTTTGGGGTGATTTCTTTCAGGGAATTCTTCAGCATTTTTTTAGAAGTGTTACGGATCTGTTTTAAATCATCAATGGTATTAACCAGTTGTTTTTGTATAGGTGCTTGTTTTGGATTTGCCCCAGGGACAAAACTTAAGGAGAGTACTCCATGTCCCGCTTCGCTTATATCAAGATTTACGAGAGCCTTGTTCTTCCTGAATTTGAATCTCATAGGGACATTGGATGATATGGGGAGCTGTTTGTTTGCGGATCTGAACTTTTCAAATCTTTGGCTTGCATTGGTGAAGGGTGATTTAGTTTTTGGATGATTATTGGGAAATAGTTTTTCTGCGTTCCTGACAATCTCCTTGTACTTGAATGGATGTGGTAAAATAAAGGGAAGTGAGATGATGAGCAGTTGTTTCAATATTTTTCCCCCTTTGAGGGGAGGGCAAAGGAACATGTCCACCGTGGCCTTCCGGAGGTTGCCACGTCCCTCCGTCATGTTCTATGGATTTAGAGTATTAAAAAATTGTTGTCGTGGATTGATGTGTGCTTGTTGGATAGGGGATCAGTTACGATCCTTGTTTTTGGACGAGGAAGCGGTTTCAGTTTCCAAGTCCCTTTGGAGAAATGGGGTGCATATCTTGGGCTTGTTCCAGAGGTTTCAAAGTCAATATCGAAATGATGAGTGCCTTTGATTCTTTTGAGACTTCTTCCTACGGTAGTGATATATTTTGCGGGGATTCTATAGAATGAAAGTGTATTGGTTTCATTGGTTTCGATATCCTTGAGAAAATAGAGAACCGAAAATGGAAGGATTTGTGCATATTTTCTGTATTCACTCAAGTTGCCCTGTCCAAATAAGGTAAGAGGGACAAGGGAATGGTGGGGTGCCATTACATATTTCAAATAGACTGTTTTTGTTTTTTCGAGCTCTGTAATAATGGAATAGACCTTGTTTCTGTTGCCCCCCATTTTTTTGGCGACTGTAGACTTGTTATATGGCTCTTTCATCATCTCAAGGGCGACCCTAAGATGCAATTCAGTGATATTTTTCAATGGAGTTGGTTGTTCAACCACTTGAACTGGTTTATTTCCCCAATGAATTTTCCATTCCCTTTTGTTGGCATTATAAAGGATTGGATGGAAATACGCCTCCATGAAAGATTGTTGTAAGAGCCTGATTTTTTCACCGAAACAGGATTTGAGAAGTGCATACCATTTTGGAAGGGCAGGTGAACCCTTGCGATAGAAGAAATTGACGGTCATGTATGACCCAATCCTCCTTATTGAGCGTAGAAATGAAAAATTGGTTAGGTCAAGATTGAAATCGTCCAGTGCTTGTTCCTCTATGAAGAGGTAATAGCTTTCCAATCCGAGGTTTTCCAAATTGAAAAAAGACCTCATTCTCAAAAGGTAGGTTCCTATCAGTTTGGAAAGGTATCGTGATCGAGTGGGGACAGAAAGATTGGTTTGATATTCCCGTAAGGGTTTGATTCCTTCTTTAATGAGTATTTGAAAAAATTCAATCTCCTTTTCGTTGAGAAAGGAGAAATCAGAATTAAAAGAGTGGAAAATCGCATGGATCACCTTGTCTTTAGTTACATCATTCTTTTCAAGCATTCTGAAAAATCTGGTTGCATATGTTTCAGGGGACATGTACTTGAGGATAGTCAAAAAGGAATTTCGAATTGTTGGGGAGAAGGTAGGGGAAATATTGATTGTTTTTGGGAGAAATGGAACAAGGAAGGAAAGTTTTTCAAGATTCTTTGTGGCATGAAGAAAAATGATGAATGTAATTATTGAGCAGATTTCCTTTTCAAGCCTTAAGCTCTCGGAAAGTATCTCCCTTATCACACCAAATAGAATGAGTGTTCTTCCTTTGGAGAAATCACGGATGTATTTGTTATCAAGGAATACCCTATATTTTCGCATTTCTGATTGATGTCTTTGTCTGAAATGATGAATGGCAAATCCGAGAATTGCTTTTTTTTGGAGGAATGGAGGGATGCCCCAATTTGGGGAATATATTGAGTACATGATGGAATTTTGAAGAAGTGAGGAGGTGCTTATTTGGTTCAGAAATTGATTGGTTTGGTTGGTAAACAAAGGTGCCTCTCCACTGCTTCTTTCCATATTCAGTTCAAATTCCAAAAATCCCGAGCATTCTTTGAGGAATTCTATAAAGGCACCCATAAAGATCACCAGATACAATTAATTAAAAAATATTTTGGGAAATGAAAAAATTATATTTGTTTATAACATAAACCTTGGGATTATAGTGCTTTGAAGTATGAAATAATTGGTTTAAGGAGTGAGAAATATTGAAGTCACTTTATTGGTTGAAATCTTTTTTTACTCTAATGATAATATGCATTTAATGAGGTTACAGTTCCTCTTCCGAGGAAAAGGCTCATCAAGACCAAACAAGCACGCGATCCAAGGGCTTATCTACAAATCTTTGCAGGGGACAAACCTTTCTGATTTGCATGACCGGAAGCACGCCAAGAGTTTTACATTTTCTGATTGGTTTTTCGTCAATGGCGGAGCTACCTTTCATCTCTCAAGTTCAGATGCCGAATTGATTGATACTGTTTTATCGTATTATTCAGAGCGTATCGGTCTTGAATTCTTGGATTATACGCTTGAATGGGTTCAGAAGTATGAGGTGAAAAAGACAAGGGTCCTCAGAACTGGGAGCCCCATTGTATTGGCAGACAAGGAAGACAAATACCTTTCCTTCAAGAGAAAAACATTGGACTTGACCAGATTTGATCAACTGATACGGGAAAAGGCAATCTTACGTTACCGTGAATACACTGGAGATGCGACATTTACTTTAAAACAACCTCTTTTTGAGGAGCTTGAATTGCGTAGGGAGGTACCAGTTCCTGTGAAGATTGGAGGGAAAAAGTTTCTTGTCATTGGAAGCACGTGGAATAAATTGGTATTGAGGAAAGATCTGAACTTCCGTGACTTTTATGCTTGGTTGATGGAAGAGGGAATTGGCGAGAAAAGGTCGTTGGGATTTGGATATCTGCAACCGTTCAGGGTGGGGGGAAAGCATAGATGATGGAGGCAGCCTACCGAATTGGAAAATATCTCATCGAGGTGGAGGGAAGGGACATCAATGAGGTGCTGACTGAAAGACCCAATGTACAGAACATCATGATTCTCAAGCTGGAATTGAATGGGGAAATACTCACAAATTTCAGTATTGATATTGAGAAATATGACTTTAAAAAGCACAATAGACAGTACCCGTATAGGAGGGGACCGTCACAAGGGGCGGGACTGGTACCTGCGGCGATTCTGACCAATGCGAGAAGGACATTCAATGGAAAAATTTTGGCATGGTTCCGAAAAAATGAGGAGAAAAGTCCACTCATTGAGAAAACGAAAATTTACCTGGAAAAGGAATCTGGTTCCATAATTGAAGAATTTGAAAATCGTCTCCAAGATTTCAATACAAGAGAGAGGTTTCTTTTGACAATAGATTTCATACCTACTGATCAAGGCAGGTTGTTTTGGAAGGAAATCATTGAAGGCCTGAAAGATGAAATACTGAACAAATTTGCAAATAAGCATGGAACAACAAGCAAAGGAAAGGGGATATGTTACCATTGCGAAAAGGAAAGCGAACTATATGGTTTTGCAAGTCCTTTTGCGTTCTATACCCATGACAAGGTAACCTATTCTCCAAATTTTGATCGAGTACAAGTGTGGAAACAATATCCCGTTTGTGGGAATTGTGCATTTATCACAGAATTCGGTGCCAAGGAGATACGTCAGAATTTTAATTTTAACTTCTACGGGCACAATTATTGGCTCTTTCCAAAATTCCTTTCTTGGGAATCAATGGAAGAAGTCATGTGGGACTTGCGGAATTATGTTGTGGGTGTCGATCCAACCACAGGGAATCGTAGAGTAAACCTTAGGGGGAATTTGACGAATGATGAAAATGAGATTCTGGAAGTTCTCAGTGATGAAGACGACACCATGACAGTGACACTTCTGTTTTACAAGAGGAACAATTCGCAAGTTGAAATTCTAACGGTTATTCATGATGTCCTACCTTCAAGACTGCACCAATTATACGAGGCAAAGGTGAAAGTTGAAACCACTTCATGGTTAGCAGATTGGTGGAATGGTCTCCCTATCGGAAAGGAAAACATGTTTCAATTCAATTTTGGCAACGTTCGGCAGGTCTTTCCATCATCATTCTCCAAAGAGGGAGGAAGAAACGATCTTTTTGGACAGCAATTTCTTGAGATGACTGGAGCTGCCTTTTCTGGTCGAAAACTTGATGGAAGTGCTTTCCTTCATCCTGCAATTCTACAGATACGACACCTTTTTGCAAATCGAAACCAAGAGGATAATGGAGTGGGCTTGGAGCTCATTTTTTTAACATTTATTCATTCTGTTGCAGCCGTATTGGAATACTATCGGTCAATCGGTTGTATAGGAGGTTCTCCGATGGAAATAGATACAGAACAGATACTGAAAGAACTAAACATAGAACGATCACAATTGGCGAAAAAGATTTTGGATCTTACAAATTCCAGTTCATTTTTCGACAATAGCTACAAGAAGGCAGTATTCATTGTAGGGATACTTACACACATGGTTACCTTTAGGCAATACCAAGAACTGAAAAGCAAGCCCTTTTTCGAAAAACTTGACGGATTGCGTCTCAATCCGCGCAAGATCCAACGGTTGTTTCCAGAGGTTATTGCTAAGCTAACAGAATACGACGCTAACAGGATGGAGGCATCTGCATTGGAGACGCTTGCGAGCAAGTTCTTCATGGATCAGAAGCCCATCCCCACCAATGAGGAAATTTCATTTGCCTTTGCCATGGGTCTTTCATATGGAAATGCAATATGGCAGGGCTATCAGAAGAAGACAGATAAGGAGGAAAACAAATGAGCAACATCATAAACAACAGAGAGGAAATTCTTTTCTTGTTTGACGCATCGTACTGCAACCCCAATGGGGACCCTGCTGATGAAAACAAACCGAGGATGGACCCGGAAACCCAAATCAATCTAGTTTCCGATGTCAGGCTGAAAAGAACCATCAGGGATTACTTGAGAGAGGTCAAGGGACATGAGATATTTGTCTATGCACCACAAGATGAGGGCATAGTGCCAGATGCAAAGACAAGAGCCAAAGATTTCTATGGAGATCTAAAAACTATCACCAATGAAAATAAGTCACAGCTGGATGACAACATCACCAGCAAATGTATTGATGTAAGGTTATTCGGGGCAACCATCCCTGTTGAAATGAAGGGGGCACGTGACACTTCCATCATTCATACGGGACCAGTTCAGTTCAAAATGGGGCATTCCCTGCATAAGGTGGGAGTAGAACGGATCAAAGGGTCAGGGGCATTTGCAGCTACCGAAGGACGTCAACACACAACCTTCCGTGTGGAATACATTGTACCCTATTCATTTATCGCGTTTTATGGGATTGTGAATGAATACAGGGCTAAAGAGGTCTCATTGACTGAGAAGGATCTTGAAGACATGTATGACGCCTTGTGGAATGGACTGAGGCACTTGACAACTCGTTCAAAAACTGGTCAAAATCCGAGGTTCCTGATGACAGTCCGTTACAAAGAGGGGAAATTCCAGATATCTGACCTTGATCGAAAGGTGAAACTGAAATCGGACATGGATGACCTACAATTAAGATCAGTTAAAGATTTCATCTTGGAGATGGATGATTTAGTGAATGTGATTACCAAAGCCAAGGACAGAATCGAGAAGATCAGACTTCAAATAGATGATGATGTAAGATTCAGCCTTGGAGATCAAGTTATTGATGCCGAAGGTTTCAAAGAAAAATTATCTAAAAATGGAATAACGGTAGAGACCTTTGGCTTCTGGTGATTGGCATGACGGACAAAATCCTGAAATTTAAGATATGGGCGGATTTTGGGCATTTTGGAATGCGTTACACCACCTCTTCAAAGGCTACCCATCTTGTGCCCCCTCGCCATACGATTTCAGGAATGGTCGGAGCCATTTTGGGAACAAAACGGGAAGAGGTGTCCGAAACATTCCATCCTGAAAATTGCAGGGTTGGAATTGCACCAGCTAAACCGCTCCATTTCTTCAGGATTACCCTCAAACAGTTGCTTTTGAAAAACCGTTCATTTAAGGGTTGGATTACTGCCACGAATCGGAGCCTCATCCCTTTCCAGATGCTGAGAGATCCAGCATATTATATCTACATTGCACACAGGGACAACACAATTTACAACAGTTTGAAATCGTTGCTGGAAAACCATGAATGCATCTATCCCCCATCCTTTGGCATGGCACAGCTCCTTGCAGATTTTGAATTTTTGGGAGAATATAGTGTCGATACTGTTGAGGAAAGGAATATCGCTACCTCTACGGTCACTCCTGCTGACGCAGTTTCTGTCTCTCCAAAAGAGGGAAATAGGATTGTAATTGACAAGATGGCTCATTGGTTGGATGAGAACAGGGTGTCTCAGCAGTTTCAGAGAGTCCTTTTTGATGCAAACGGTGAAAAACTTGAGATGGCTATTAAGAGCCTGCCACAATATGTAGACTTGATAAGGTTAGAGGAAACAGAGGAAGTGATTTTTCTTTGGTAAAAGATATAGAGAATACTCGATCATACCCTGCAAGGGATATTGTTTCACATCCTGGTATTCCATTGGCCCGTCATCTTCTTGAAACGGCTGAAAATGTCAAGATGTTGTATAATCCCTTGAGGATACAGGCACCAATTGACGAGAAAAACCTTCGCACAATCTGCATCATCACAGGGGCACTGCATGACATTGGTAAGGCCACATCATTCTTTCAAGACTATATCCTGAATCGGAAGTACAAGAAAAAAGCCTCCATTAAAAAGCATGCTCCTTTGGGGAGCATATATACCTATTGGGTCATCTTAAATTTTTCACAGATCAAGGACGAACAGATGAGGGCTTTTTTTGCCTTTATTGCTTCCACCGTAATTGCCAAACACCATGGAAATCTTCAGGATATCATAGATGAAAAAAAGGGACTGCGAGACCGTTTCAAAAATTTGATGAAACAAGACAAAATCCTTAGGAAACAATTTGATGACACAATCCCGAATGCACATAAGATCGATCAAATCCTAGAATTTCTTTCAACAAACCTAAATATCCAACTCCCTTCATGGACAAGCTTTACGCAAGCAGTGCAAAACCAATTTGATGACATAAAAAAGACCATTCGGAAAGTGTCAAAAGTAATCGAGGGGTATGATTTCATCTGTCAAGGAAAGAAAAACAAGAAAACCAAGAAAGTAAAGGGAACTGAAATAAAACCGACACTCATCCTTCAATATATGTTCAGCCTTCTACAGGAAGCGGACAAGACAGAGGCAATGGGAAAGAAGATCATTCATCGCTCACAAAAGGATTACCTATCAGGCCTATTAGGGACTTACGACAAACGATTTGCCAAAGCAAGACATGAGTTGGACAAGAACAGAAAAAAAATTTTTGAGGAATCCTGTAAATATGCTTCAGTCTGCAATCTAGACAAGAGAATTTATGCATTGGAGGCACCAACTGGTGCTGCGAAGACCTTGGCAAGTCTGGGTTGGGCAACAACACTCAGGAAAAGGTTGTCCAATGAATACAGGATCATTTACATTCTTCCATTTACATCGGTGGTGGATCAAAATTTCGATGTAATCAAGGAAATGTTGTTTGATGGGGATGTTGAGGTTCCAAGCAATGAACTATTGATGCATCACCATTCAGCAGATTTGAAGTACCAGAAAGAAAATAACGGAGAACTGGAAGAGGAAAGCCCTAATGTTGCACAATTCTATATCGAAAGTTGGGCTTCGGAAATAATTGTATCAACGTTTTACCAATTCTTCCATTCCTTGTTTACCAACAACAAAAAATCGCTAAGGAAATTTTCTAAACTAAGCAAGGCGATTATCATCATGGATGAGGTACAGTCAATACCTATAAGGTATTGGCATCTCTTCAACACTGTTATTCCCATTCTCCTTGAGACATTGGATTCTTAC
Source organism: Candidatus Heimdallarchaeota archaeon (assembly GCA_015523565.1). Lineage (GTDB taxonomy): Archaea > Asgardarchaeota > Heimdallarchaeia > Heimdallarchaeales > Kariarchaeaceae > WAKA01. Next base: position 10,466 of record WAKA01000049.1, read on the forward strand.
CTGCTTCTGTCGACAGCGACCTTGCCTGGATTAGTCAGTAAAATACCCCAATCCATTTCAGAAACGGGGAAAGAATTATTCAGTCATTTTACTAGAACGGAGTTGCATTGGCTGGATCGACAATTTGAACCCATTAAACTGTTTGAAGAGTTAGAGCAAGAAATCGATTTTTCAGAACTTCGTTCCTTCTTGGTTGTCCTAAATACCGTGGATTCCTCTCAAGAGGTATACAGGATGGCGAAGGAAAAATTCGCAGATTGGGACATTTATTACCTCAGTGCTGCAATTATTCCCAAAGAACGGAAAAGAAGAATTGAGGAGATAAAAAAACAACTGGATAAAATAAAGCGGAAACTCAATTCCTGTGGGAAGGTGATGTTGATTTCAACTCAGGTGATTGAAGCAGGTGTGGATCTCTCTTTTGAGGCAGGGTTCAGGGATCTTGCACCATTGGATTCACTTATCCAGACAGCAGGCAGGGTGAACAGGAGTGGAGAATATCCTGCTGGAAAGCTTTATATATCAAAGTTGATAAAAGTTTTCGAAAACGGCGGTTCAAGAAAACTGTCCTCATACATATACGATGGCATCCTTCTGCAATTGACCGAAGAAACCTTGACAAAATTTTCAAATGGGAAACCGATAGAAGAACCAAAATACAGGGACATGATTGACCATTATTTCAAAATCGCCAAACAGAAGGAAGGAACAGAGGAAAGTAGAAAGGTATCGGAACTATTTTGCAAAATGAAGCTTGCCAATATTCAAAACGTTTTCCAATTGATTGACAATGAATATTCACTTCCTCTTTTTATTGAGCAAGATGAGGAAGCATCAGAAATCCTTGATTCATACAGAAAGCTTGACGGTTTCAGAAGAAAAGACTGGAAGCTTGCAAGAGACGAGTATGCAAGGATAAAGAGTAAAATGAACAGTTACCTGATCAACGTATCGTTTAGAAAAATCGCGGCAATCAAAAGGGATCTAGAAGAGGAGACATGGTTTTTCATTCTGCCTTCACACCAAGTGAACAACTACTATTCACAGGAATCTGGATTTTCCGTTGATCAAGCCAATGTGGAGGAGAGCATATGGTAGAGCATTTGAGAATCGGGGGTCTTGCAATACAATATTATTTTTCCTGTAAACGGGAACTTTGGCTTTATCTCAACTATATTGACCCTGACCAGGAAGATATCGGCATTGTAGCAGGAAGGATTCTCCATAAGAAAAGCTACAGGAACAGAGGAAGAAAAGAGATAGACCTTGGAATGGCGAAAGTGGATCTGTTGCGGGGAGGAGAATATCCAAGAATAATTGAAATAAAGAAGTCAACAAAGCTCATTGAGCCAGCCATCTGGCAATTGAAGTTTTACCTTTGGATACTAAAGAAACAGGGAACAATAATTTCTGGAGAGGTTCGAATTCCAAAAGAGAACAAGATCATCCGAGTGCAACTGACCAGCAAAGATGAAGCCATGTTGCAGAAGGCGATAGATGAAATGCCAAAAATCGCAAGAATCAAATGGATGCCGCCTTATGAGAAAAAGCCCTACTGCAAAGGATGCGCCTACAGGCAGTTCTGTGAGGTATAAAATATGCAACTGTCAATATTCATCACAAGCCATGGAAAATTGACAAGAGACCGCAACAGTATCCTTTTTGTCAATGAGGATTTCAAAAAGGCAGTCCCGATTGCTCAAGTCAGTGACATCCATGCCTTTGGAAAGGTAACCGTCAGTTCTGGTGCAATCGACTTATTTTCCGAACACAATATCCCCATTCATTTCTATAACCAATATGGGTTCCACATTTCCAGCCTTCTTCCAAAAGACCACTACACCAGTGGAAAGACACTTCTTGCACAAGCTGAGGCGGTACTTGACAAAGAAAGACGAGCACAGTTCATAGTTGCAATTTTGGATGCAACAAAGAAAAACATGGTCAAGCTACTGAAGCAATATTCTAACAAAGACGAGAGAATCAAGGAGGTAATTGTCAAACTTGAAAAGACAACGATCCCTTATTCCTCAGTCGAAACACTCTTAGGCATTGAAGCCAATCTTTGGAAACGGTATTACAGTTGCATCACCCCAATTTGCCCTTCACTGCCATTCGAAAAAAGAAGTTTCAGACCTCCAGAAAATGAAATGAATTCACTGATTTCACTCGGGAACACCATGCTCTACAACATTATCCTCACCCAAATCCAACAGACTTACCTCTCCCCAACCCTTAGCTTCTTGCATGAACCAACTGATCGAAGGTTTTCACTCTCACTTGATATTGCCGAGTATTTCAAACCCATCATCCATCAAATGATCTTTAGACTCGTCAACACCAAGCAGATCACCAAGAAATCATTTGAAACGGGCTTTAGGCTAAAACAGCAGGCATTCACTAAGTTCGCCAACAGCTTCCAACAGAAGCTGAATGAAACCCAACAGTATGGAAACAAAAAAGCCACATTACGAAGTGTCATTAAATATGATCTCTACAGGCTCGTCAAAAGCCTTTTGGAAAATAAGCCCTTCAAGCCATATGTCATGAGGAAATAACCATGGTCTTCCTGATTGTCGTCTATGATATTAATGCGGAATATGTGCAAAAAGTTCATGACACCTTGAGGAAATACCTTTTTTGGATTCAAAATTCCGTCTTTGAAGGGGAATTGTCTGAAGCAAGATTGAAACAAATGAAGAGCGAACTAGAAGAAATTGCCACAGGTCCAAGGGATATGATATTGATATACAGAATGGAAAACCAGAAACATGTAAAAAAACAAATTATCGGTGTGGAGAAACTGCCTTTTGATGCAGTTTTCTGAGAACATGAGGGATATTTAAATGAAACACACTCCTATAGTTTCCTGCAATTTCTTTCATCCAAACTTGCCACACATTTTCGGAGAAGTGGTGCGTGAGGAGTTCCACCGTAAAGAGATGTTCTACAGGGAATATGGTTTCTAAACCCATTCAAGAATACCTTTATGGCGTAGAAACGTGGTGTGGGTTGTGGAGCTGCATTTTAGTCTAAGAAGCACCTTTATGGTCTAGAAACAGATGTAGGATTTTAGATGTACTCCATATATTTGTCTAAGAAGGATCTTTATAGTCTCAAAACAATATTTACTTTATTAATTTAGTTTATGCCGCCAAAAGTGTCTAAGAAGCACCTTTATGATCTAAAAACACAAGCAAGACAACCCGTATTATCAAAATAATCAAAGGTTTAAGAAGTACCTTCTTGCTATAGAAACAAGATGTTGGAATCCCTCGTGATCAATGCGAAAAACTTAACTTATAAAGATTTAAAATAGTTTACGGTAGTATAAAACCAACAACCTATTAAAAGAATAGTAAAAAACAGGTATTGTTTTGTGGATTTGTTTTTCTGGACATCGAATTGTTTTTGAACATTGTTCAATTAAGGGGGTTATGTCATCTTGCATCAAGAAAAAAGAGATCATTCTGCTTATGTCCATATTCCTGATTATTACAGGGATTGTTTTGGTGGAAGGGAGGGTGATTAGAGAAGCGCATCAACCTAATCCATCCATAAAAAGACAAAACATTGTTAATGGGATTAACAATGATATTGAAAACAATGCAAGGCAATTGCCAGGCAAGAGGGAGGCTTATGTAGCTCAGCAGGTTCAACAAGACCCTCTACAACGGCACCGTGAATATGTTGATGGTCTTATTGCCACCATATTGAACAATACCTTCATGGACACGTCTTCGTATACTGAGATTGCGGGGCAGACTGTATCTGGTGATATCAGTGCATTTGCGGGAAATTATGCAAGTGGTGGGGATGGAACCTTAGGGAATCCCTACATTTTCGAGAATCTTTTCATCAATGCATCAGCAACTGAAATGTATTTCAATTCGATTCCTGATTACTTTGTGATTCGGAATAGCTTGGTTTTTGGGAAGTTAAGATTGGAAAACTCTTTTGTTCAATTGGTGGAAAACTTGACTATTTTTTCGCAGTCTACCGCACTCAGCCTGTTGGGACTACAGAACATGGTGGTTTCCGGGAACACCATTGTGGGAAACGGGAGCACATATGTTATGTCAATAGGTGGAAGTCGTAATCTTGACATAAGAAACAATACAGTCATTACAGGAGAGTTCGCAGGGGGTCTTATCATATCAACGGGCACATATTCCGTTACCAATGTAAACTTGACAAGGAATCTTTTCCAAACTCAATATTCAGTTATTTTTGGTGTTTCTGGACTTGCAGGCAATAATCGTTTTATTGGAAATATTTTCAATGCCTCTAGTTCATCCACTTTGCTCTCCGTCATTCCCCGAGGGGATTTGGAATTTTCAGACAACGTCATGAAAGTCCACTACACACCTTACAAATGGGAAGGTGCCATTTTTTTCAGTGGTCTTGATAAAGGATCGAATGACAGATGGGTTATAAGAAACAATTCAATTTCAGGTTTGGAAGACGGTTTTTCATTTTACTCTCCAAGTATCCTTCAATTGGAAGGCAATACCATCCGTGACAGTCTTCATGGGGTTAAATTCTATAATGTTTACAATCAAAGCCAAGTTGCTTCCAACCTGATTGAGGATACACAAGTTGGCTTTTATGTCAGGGTTTCAGCAAACAATACAATAAGCAATACAACCATGAGACATGTTGAATTCGGGTCAATCTTTGAGTTCGCAACCTCCAATGTCTTGAACAGCACTTACATTGAAGACTTCAACTGGCTTGTCCATGACATCACTGAGAACATTCCACCGAACTTGGCAATTAACAGCATAGAGATTGGGAAGAAAGGGAATGGTGTGGAAATTAAGACCGACAATGATTTTGATACGTGGGCAAGTTCTGAAGACATCCCTGGGACAGGGACTATGGATGATCCCTTTGTAATCTCTGATTTAGTGGTGGATGGGGGATTGGGGATTGGAATTGAGACAAATTATACGGTAAAGCTGAAGGATCTTATCATAAAGAATGTCTTTGCAGATATTGTCAAACCCTTGAAAATCTCTTCAGGCAGTGGCATCATTCTTGAGAATGTGACAGTCGTCAATGCAACAAACGGGGTATTCTTGGATACATCAGGAGCCATAGTGATCATCAATTCAAGCTTTTCAGGATTCAGGTATTTTTCAACCATCCACAGTGAAAAGCCATCATTCATTACGGGGATCAGGTATGCGGATTCAGATGAGGGGCTTTCTCTTACCCTGAAAAATTCAACCATATCAAATTTTGAGTTCATGAACGTCTATGGCAGTCAGCAAATGTTTGTAAGTGGAGCAAACCTGACCTTCATGGATGGAAGCGTCACAGGTGGTACGGATGCCTTCAAGGTGGCAGGTTCCAGCAATGTCACAATCAAGCGAACAACAATCAATGGAACTACAAACCCCATTCTTGTTTCAGAGGTTTTTGGCTTCGTATTCAAGGACAATTATGTCACCATGAATGAACATCCTGGGGAATTGCAATACGTGGACAACGTCAACATAACGGGGAATTTCTTCGTCGACAACAAGGACAGTGCATTCTTTACAGATTTCAGTTACCTAGACAAGCCATTTTCCGTCTGGAACAATTATTTCATCAACAATGGATGGATAACTGGGGCGCCCCAAATAAGGGCATATGATACCATTGTTCCAACAGTAGACGGTATCGGAAACTATTGGAGCGACCTTCCAGACAATGCAACAACTTATGACATTCAAGGAAATTTAGACACTGCCCCAATACGTCCTTGGGTGGAGCCCTTGGATATCTCTGTAGAATATTCCACTTTCGTTTCATTTGAAGTGACTAGCGATTTTCCCGTATCACTGCAGTCATGGACGCTTTACCAAAACAATACAAAGCTTTCCAGTGGTACATGGTCAGGGAACAGTATGACCTATTCGTTCCATCCAACGGATCTAGGTTCCTATACGTTTGAAATCGAGGTTAGGGACATTTATGGCGTTAAAGGGGTAAATGCAACCATGCAAGTATTGGTTATGGACAGCATTAAACCTTCAATAGCCCCTGTGCCAGACATTCACTTTACAGAGGGCGATACGGAACAGCAAATAGTCTGGATGATCTCTGACTTGTTTCCAGCCACTTATGAAATATTCAAGAACGAGACCATTATTGACTCTGGAACTTGGAACTCCCCTATGAACCTGACAATTGACTTAAGCACCCTCACAGCAGGTACATATAATTATACTCTCAGGGTTTATGATACAAGTGGCAATTCTGCAACCGATGAGGTAATTGTTCGAGTCGATGCCATTTCCGCAACTTCAACAACCCCGACAAGTTCAAGCACATCCGTACCTTCCACAATATCCAGCAGTACAGATATGCAAACATCACCAACTTCAACAGACAATAATGGAAGTGAAGGAACCACGAGCGGTGGTGAAACAAGTTCACTTAATTGGTTTTGGTTCTTCCTTATTTTGGTAATAAACGCCATTCCCCTTTATTATGCGGGCAAATCGTATTTTGAAGGCAAAAGGTATTGATTTTCAAAAAATTTTGACTATGTAGAAGAAAAAATGAGTTGGAAAGTCCCCTCCCATCCCTTGACCGTTTGTGGAATGACCATAATGGAGACATTTGTGACCTCTTAATTCTTTTTGCATCTCCTGCCAGTATTCAAGGATAATACCCATCATACTCGGAATCTAATAACTGAAGTCCAAGAAGCTACATTATGACCTTGAAACTCGAACCAAAACACAATTATGCCAAAATTCATCCTAAGCCAATTTATGCTCTATAAGCATCATATTGCCCGATCAACTCATCCCTAGTGGACAAATATTTCGAGCATTCCCTCAGTTCCGTCTTGTTCAGGAAATTGAGGTTGGCATTCAAGAACTTTTGAACTGCATCAGGATTTACCTTTGAAAATTCACGAACCACCCATGTAAATGCCTTCCTAACATAGTATGAGGAATCCCGCTTTAGATAGTCAACATTTTCCATCAGGAGGTCACCTACACCATCCTTCCGCAAGTGCTTCAGGAGGATCGTGAGCGATTGCCGCCGTCTCCAGAAGTTCTCTGAGAACTTCCAAGAGGATATTTCCTTGAGATGGTTTTCAACGGGATAGTGTCTCATCACCGATATGGCGATATGGTCTGAGGAAATCCAATGATCCACAAGATCAATCCATCCATTCACCACACTGAAGTAATCTGGTGAGTACTTGCCCTTATAACGCTCCAAAATGTAAAAAATGGGCAAATGCTCCTCGATGAATTCCGCTTCCCTGTAAAGTTTGTCACATACCTCCAAAATCTCGGAAAATGGAGTCTGCCTGTACCGTGCATAAAGATCCTTAGCCAATTCCTTCACACGGCCATTGGAAAGCCCAAATGCCTTGAGGTGGGTGGGTGTCCCCTCTTAGGCAGTTTGGACAAAAGATGTCTTGCTTTCAGGATCCTGATCAGGCTCTGCATCCCTGTTCGCCATTCGAAGCACTTCCATTTCCATAAGGGATTATACACATATATTAATATAAAAAAGACATCTTTTAATTGTGGATTTTTTTTGGTGCATATCACTCCCTTGGAATTGAACGTGCCTCAGGATGCAAAAATATATCCATGACCTGAATTGATGATTTGATGCATCAATAAAGTTGCCCATCATTGAGGAACTAACCTTTAAACAATTATTGAATGGCATTTTGGGCATACAATATCTTTAGCCGCATAATTGGGATCAGGATTTCTCAATTGACCATTTCGCATAGAAATGTCCTGCCCTTCCATTATTTCATAGGCTATCATCTTCAATTCATCGATTGAATAAACATCCAAAACTGTTCGCGGACCAACGTATGAACACTTGATTGATGCCAAGGCATGTCCAAATTGCATTGCCTCAATAATTCTTTTCTTGCTTTGTAACCCTCTCTCCCCAATATGATAAAGAAAACCAGCAGTTGTCCAGTCTCCAGCTCCTGCAGCATCAACAAACGATTCCACATGGTATGCTGCAATCCTCTCAGGATCACCATTTATCCAAATCATGCTCCCATTCTCACCTTCAGTCCGAATGACCACTGGAATATCTAATGGAGGGGAAATCCATTTTGTGCGTTTTGACAAGGAATATTTTAGGATGTCAACATAATTGTGCATTTCTGGAAATTTTTCAAGCAAAGAAAGGTTTTGAGGCTCGAAAACAATTGTGGCATTATAGTCTCGCTTCATTCGCATGACTAATTCCAACAAACCTCTAGAAAGTCTATCCAAATAAAAATACAGAGACCCACCATAAGGCAACTCGACAAATTTGGTTAGCCCTTCATCTAAAACATTTCGTATCATTTGATCTGTAAGTAACCTAGAAGTGCCAAATTTAAATTTGCAGTTGGAACAATTGAGGAGAAAAGAATGGGAGTTACTTGTTTGTAATTGTTCCACTATTATCGGAGTGCTTGTGGAATCTATGAAGATAAAATCAGTGGGAACTGATTGCTTTAAAAGTTCTTTAAGAATGTGTCTACCTGCTTCGTCATTTCCAATTCTTGCCAAGGGAATAGTTTGCCAGCCAAAGTTGGAGAGAATCATCAGGACATTTCCGCAAGACCCACCTAAAGAAACATGAGGAAAATCCTCAACAGGTTTTATTAAATCCAAACAAATGAGACCAGTGCCGAATATTTGAGGTCTCGTCATCACTTTCATTTCTTTTTCTTCAAATTAGAATATTGTTTTACCTATGTGAAAACTTTTTCCCAATCAGTTTCTTTATAAGATTTCTTGGCTAGTGAAACAAAATCGTTACAACTTTGCCATTTTCCCACCACATTTTTTATTGGATTTCCAGGATCCACAATAACAAGTCCAAATTTGTTTGCTGGTGGAAATGGAATTTGGGAATTTAAAAGTCTATGCGTACCAATGAAAGATTTGTTGGATAACCAACCCAAAAAATCACGGAACCAGTAAGGATAAGTTGGAAGTTTGTTTCGATAAGTTTTCATGTGCAAAAGCACCAAAAGCTCCAAACCAAAAGACGGAGGCAATTGGGAATAGGATAAATTTCCCTTGTTTTTAGCTAACCAATACTTTGCAATCATGATACGATCCCTTGCAGAAGCATGAAAACTGTTCAACAGTTGTTTATGAAATTTCCCATTTGACACTTGATAAAACTTATTGCCATTCATAACTTGGTTTGCTACCATTTCAGGAGTTGAAGCGGTTAAGCCGATCAATACATCAATTTTCCGCCCTTTTCGCTTAAGCCTAATTGCAAAATCTAGAATTTCGGTTTTTTCATTAGGAAAAGCATTTGAAAGAGATTTATGTACTTTGTCTCTTGCCTTTTCATATTCAATCTTGTTAGGCTTTTTGTTGAGAAAAAAAACAATGTCAATTTCTTGGCGACCTTTAATCATTGTTCTACGACCGAAAGAACCACCAACAAATGTTTCCGAAATTGGCAATCCAAGATTACTGCGTCCGATATTCGATATTCTATTCACGTCAGATTTAAGAACCTTAATCTCATGTTTTGTTGGGCGTATTTCTTTTTCAAGTAATTGCTGAAACCATTTATTCATTGGAACAATTTGGGTTCCATCCATTTTGAAGGTTTTCAAAAACCATTGATTTTAAATTGCATAAGCTGAAAAATAACCCCTCAAATAACAACTTAATAAAGCTAAATTGCATACTGAATATGAAAGATGCATAAGGAATGCCTGACAATACCAATTGAAAAAGTGTCGTTCAGGGATCTGATATATGACATAGAAAGTACCACATATGCAACTCATGGATTGCACACATATCCTGCTAAATTCATCCCCCATGTGGTGAGATATTTTCTCAAAAAATATACCAGCAGTGGGGACTTGGTTTTGGATCCATTTGGTGGCTCAGGCACAGTGGCAGTTGAAGCCTCCCTGACGGGAAGGAACTCCATAACATTGGACATCAACCCGATAAGCAAATTGCTCGTGAATTGTAAAACAAGAATTGTCACATCTCCTGAAAAATTGAAACCCTTATTGCTAAATGAAATTGACAGCATGTTCGCTTATGAAGGCAGGAATTTCAATCCCGTTTGGAAAAAGGTCACCTACTGGATAGACCCGCTGTTTCTTCCGTTCCTCAAGAAAATTTTCGGTTATATAACCTATGAATGTGAAGCAAATGAACTGAAAGACATCCTGTTCCTCGTAGCTCTCAACATCTCAAGGATGTTGGCTACAACAGATGACAGGATCCCAAAACTCTATAGATCGCCAAAAGCCATAAGAAGAATTGAATACCTCAAAAAAAGTGACTGGAAAGCCATTTGCAAGCAACTTGCTGTGGAAACAGGACAAAAGTACATCGATGCAATAGTCCAATACAATCAACTTTCCCCCAGCGGGAAACATTCAGTGTTCGCCCCTCAAGATATATTGGATTGGAAATTTGAAGGATCAATAGATGCAATAATAACATCACCACCCTATATGCAGGCCCAAGAATATATTCGCTCATTTAAAATCGACCTGTGCTGGCTGAATTACTCTGATGAACAAATGCGAGAATTAAGCAATCTTGAGATACCATATCGAAAGGCACCTGAAAAGATCTCAACACCTACAATCGATCTGATAAGAAAAAAGATTGAAAGGCTTTCACTGCAAGATGCAAATGAAATAAGATCAGGAAAGGAATTTGACGAGAAAAAATTGGAAAAAGCCAAGAAAAATTGGTTAAGCATATTTGATTCTTATTTCTATTTTCTCCTAAAGGGATTGGAGAATGTCTCCAAATATTTGAAAAAAGACGGGGTTATGGGGATTTTCGTTGGCAACCCGAAAATGCAGGGATTTGAGATTGAAATTTGGAAGGTACTGTATGAATATTTTGCCCATCAGGGATTCGAAATAATCAAGGTATACGAGGATCCGATTAAAGTGAAAAATTTGTTCACTGGAAGAAAGAATGCAAATCCTGACGGAATGAAATATGAATTCCTGACAATTCTAAAAAAAACTGGCAATAAGCATCAACCACATTGTGTAAATTACAAAGAAATTACCAAAAAACCCATTATTGAACTCCTTCTGTCTGAAAAAAATTGAATTCTGAATCCAGAAACATTTTGTGGTTTTTCCTCATTTGACGATAGTCTTCCTTGGTCGCAACAAATTTCAAGGCAACAACAAGTATCAGATCACGTATGTAATTCATCCTCTCCTGCATGCTTGAAATGATTGACGGAAATTTTTCATTCCTTAGGTGCACTGCTATGCTCTTTGCCCATTCCTTCGAATTTTCAATTATTTCCACCCCAATCTCCTTTGATATGTCAATATCAACCTTTTTTAGTGCATCCGAAATTATTTCTAGATTTGTCCAACCATACGTGCTCAACAACGGGAGTTCCAAGGACGCAATTGTATACGTCAACCAAAGATCATCCCAATTCTCCAAGGAATTCCAGACTTTCGAAAGAATATCTACAATTTCATTGGATTGAAATTCTATAGATAAAAAATCCATGAACTCTGGAAAACCGTATATCACCCTCAATGTTATGTTTGTCTGGGGAATCTCGTATCCCTTGTCAAGTTGATCAATAAATTCACTCTCAACAATAGTATCATCAAATTGCATCAAGCTTTGCTCAAGAGAATGCCAAATCTTTTTCTTCATTGATCTTGCTTGGCTTTTTTTTAATGCCTCCCAAACTAAAATAACATAAAGGGCTCTCTTGTTTTCTTTCCTCCAAGATTCAAGAATGTTTCCAGAACCAATGTGCTTCAGAATTTTACTCAAGTAGTCAACATTTGAAGCCTTCGCGGTTGTCCCACCTGTGTCATCTCGTGACCTGATTTGAATCGGCATGATAAACTTCTTTCTTTTAGAATATATGACAACATCCATGTCCAATTGTGTGTTTAAACCAAAAAATGAAGCCAAGGTCGATCTTTTTTCCCTTTTCGCAACAACTGTATAATCATCAAGAGCCGCAAGTTTGATGCCTACATTTATTACGTTTTCCAATACAGCCCCTTGCCTTGCCCTATATGAACTATGAAAATATTGCTGAAAGGCAAATAGATAAGACGCATAATTCGCTATTTTGTCATAGAATCCCTTTTGGGCATTCCCTAACCCCATACCCTTAAGTTTTATATCATCAAGCCTTAATTTATGGTGCAACACTGAAAACCTTTTGTCTTGCATCTCTATCGATAGCCTTCGTGATAACCCCAATAATGATGCCAAAATTTCATTCTCTGAAAATATCCGCGATATGTCATTGTCAAAATTAATAAAATATCTGTCAAAAAAACCACTCTCACTCATGTCAAAATCACTTTCCAAATAACCATAACTTAAGTTTTCATAAGCTTTCCCAAATTGGTTTTTTATTGCTCCATCATATTTGCCAAAAAAAAGGTTGTCGCAATTCCAAACCTTTGAAACTATAAATTATTCAAAAATCCATGGGATTACGGGCAAATTCTCTCTTAACTCACCTATATAAGTTGCCATAACTGAATTGCTTCTTCCCAATCCTATAATGATAATCAGACTCAGCTATATGCCTCTTCTCAAACCTATAATGATAATCAGACTCAGCCATATGCCTCTTCTCAAACCTATAATGATAATCAGACTCAGCCATATGCCTCTTCTCAAACCTATAATGA
>WAKA01000050.1 GCA_015523565.1 Candidatus Heimdallarchaeota archaeon
CTACTATATAAGGGCAATTATTTTTTCAATGAATAAGAGACAAATTCAACAGAATAAAACTACAAGGAATAGATAGAATTTCAAAGCCTTGCTGCGCCTACAATTCGTTGTTTTGCATTTAAATCAAGAATTGTGACTTTTGTTCCCTTGATGGTCGGACTTTCTTTTTCCAGTCTTAATAACAGAGTTGTGGATGTTTTACTGTGTTCCTTTATTTCCTCAATAATTGCAGGGGTATCGTACAAGCCAACAACAGCATGTATTTTTTTGTCATTTTCAAGATTTACAGGGAGGGGAGGAAGCCGATATGTTGCCTCAAGATTGGATTGCATTTCCACAATATCAGGGTCTGATGCTATAAGAGTCCCCCTTTGCAGGTTTTTTGGCAAAATCCCGCGGATTGCAAGACCTACGTGTGTATGTGGACCTGCCTGTTTTTCATCGATGTCATTGACTTGGATAGAACGAACAGTCCCTGCATGCTCTCCAGGAAATGCATAGATTCTATCACCTTTTGAAATTGTTCCTTGAACAACAGTTCCCAAAACTACGGATCCAACACCTTGGACTGGAAAAGCATGGTCAACCATTACGACAGATGCATCGGTGTTGGGATATTGGTCAATTGAAAGTTCAAGCATTGCATCTTTCAAGGTATTCAGGTCTGTGGGTTCAATGGTATATTTGTTCCATGATGCAACGTGACTATTTTTGAAGAATTTTTCAAATTGGCTATGATAAGAGTCAAAAGCCATTGCAGATTCTGCAATAACTGCCCGAACACCATTCATTTGAAGTACATCAGCCAATATTGCAGATTCAGCGACATATTGGTCAATCCCGTCCTTGCTTATGGGCAAAACAGCCAAGTCAGACATATGGGCAGACAATACAAGGGGAATTGGCTTTTCAGGGTAACGCAATGGAATGACAGTGGTGAATATGTCAGGCTTTGCAAGGGTATATAGTGCAATATCTGTTGAGGTACCTTTTTTTCCCCATGATTTGCCAAAGAGTTCCTTCATTGATGCATTTCCAGTAAGTAAAGCAGTGGTCAGATGTTTCATTTATTATCATTCCAATGAATTGACACATTATTAAGAAATTGTTATTTTCTCAACCTAACAGTCAATGGGCTGTCAGCAGTTACCAGCATTTTTTGTATGCGCTTGGTTGGTGCTTTCTTTTTTGAAAGCCTAATTTGACCAGAATAGTCAACAGTGCCGCTGAAAATTATTTGTGGACCAATCATGATATCAACATTCTTGCCTGCATAATCTGCCCCGACATCCAAGACAATATGCTTTTTCTCGTCAAAAACACGGACAGGAGATGAATCAGACAGACTGGCATCCCTTTTTGTATTGAGGGGTTCAATATCAATTGATAATCCCATGTATTTTTCCAGTTCACGGATGTTTGATCCATTTTTCCCGATAATTGAAGGGATCATGGGGGGAGGAAGGTAAATTCTGATAGAAGAGTTGCCAATCTGTTCCACCTCAAAATTTGGCGTCTCCAAAAGATATTCCAACTCTTGGTGAATTTCATCCATGGGCAACTGACGTCTCTTTTTTGGTCTGCTGGCAGATGACCCCACGGGTACAAGGACAACTTGCTCACCGAACGAGAAAAGTTCAAATGCAGGCTTATCGTTGTTGAAAAAGTCGCCCACAACAATGACAGGCCGTGCCAAATCATTGGACTGCATGCCAGTCGGAACCTTGACGGTCATTTTAAGACTGAATACAGAGGTGATTTCACCTTTTTCGATAAATATGACAGTGTCAATGATAGAGGGGATCAAGCCAAGCTCGATACGACCGATAAATCTCTGGATTGCATCCATGGGATTGGTTGCATGGACAACACCAATAAGACCAATACCAGAAAGACGGAGATCACTATAGACTTCAAAATCCCTCGATTTACGAACCTCATCGTAAATGACATAGTCTGGTCTCATCAAAAGAAGGATGTCACCTGTCTTTTCAGGATCGTCATCAAGCATTTGGTATTGTGTCACACGGGCATCCACATTTAAATCCCGTGGTTTCTCTATTGTTTTGACGATTTTGCCTTGCCTTGCATAGAAATCAGCTAATGCGGCACCAAATGTGGATTTGCCTGCGCCAGGTGAGCCTGCGATAAGTATCCCCTCTGCTTTTTTGGATAGCCTTTCGAAAAGCCGTTCATCCAAGGAGTAGCTTTCAAGTGTTTTCCTCATTGTTGGTTTGACAGCAGTGATTTCCAGCGCATTGCTGAAAGGATAGGTGGTTATGACAATCCGATAATCCCTTAACTGGATTATTCTTGCCTGTTCCCAATCATCCTCGATAACGGCGTCATCATGGTTTTCGACATATTCCAGTATTTCATCCGCAATTGCGGCCACATCCTCCCATGTCATTGGCTCTGGAGATATTTCCTCCAATTTCCACTCACCCGGCCTGCCCCTTTTTGCCAACGGGGGAAGATTTTCCCTGAGATGAACCGACATGGTATGTCTGTCGAAAAATTTCTCAATTGCTAATTCCATTCAAATCAAACTACATTTTTGGGGAATATAATCATATAGATAGTTAGAGGTTTTGTTCTTCCCATGTCTTAATGCGGTCGTCATATTCGCCCGCCTTGATCTTTTTCTGCATGTCCCTTGGATCCAGTCCCTCGCAGGTTGCACCCAAGGAAGACATGGTTCCCAAAATCTCAAGGCAAGCAGTCTTGTAGCTCGCACCCAAGAGGTCTGGGCGTTTTGCCTTCGTTATGGAAAGAACCTGTTCCAAAGTCAGGTTCCCTGCATCTCGCTTCTGGGGCATGCTGCTCCCCTTGGAAATACCCAATTCTTTCTTGATGAGGGCACTTGCAGGAGGAATACCGATCTCCAACTCATAGGTTCTTGTTTTCTTGTCTACAATCACCTTGACTGGAACTTTCATGCCCTTGTAATCAGCAGTCGCCTTGTTTATGTCCGCAACGACCTGTCCAAGGTTTACACCAGTAGGACCCAATGCCGGTGCAATGGCACCTGACGGCTTGGCTTCTCCACCATCAATCAACAAATCAACTGTAACTGTTTCCGAACTCATAATACTCTTCAAGTTAGCTTCTCTTCACTAATTAAAACAATTATCATAGAAAACAGCCGTGAACAATGAACTCATTTCATCAATTCTTCCAGTAGTTTTTTCCGGAGCCCCGCAATGCTCGTTGATTTAACTGTTTTCAAGTCTCCTGAAGCAGTCTTGTGGACGGGAATATTCTCTTGGTCGTCCAATTCAGACAATTTTTGCTTGTACACCGCCAAATCCGCCAAGTACTCCTCCTCTGTGATCTCACCCCTTTTACATGCTTCATATCGGCTGTTTATCCAATCATAAAGCTGTTCTGCTGATGTCATGAATATATTATCGTATTCAAACTTATAATTCTTCTGTTGAAACCCCAAAATGCCTTTCAAATGATTTTATGGTCAATGGAACACCGATTTCAGGGAAATGGACGGTCGTGCCTTTTTTCACAAGGGTAGAAACACTTGTCCTGCTTTCCTCAGATCCATGAACCAAAATAATCTCAGAGGGTTGCATTTTTTCAAACAGTTGCCTTATTCCCTCATCGCTGACATGACCAGAAAAATGAAACTGCATGATACGTGACTTGATTGGCACCTCAACAGTATTGAAACGATCCATCTGCACTGTCACCTGACGTGTCCCCTCCAAAATGTCCCGTCCAATGGTTCCCTCTGCCTGATAACCCACAAATGCCAGCAGGTTCTGCGGATCAGAGGCATTGTATCGCATATGTGTGTGAATTGGTGAAGGCATCAGCATTCCAGATGTGGAGATTATTATGAATGGTTCATCAACTTCCCCCAAATGCTTGCGGAAATCCCATGTGCGCTCGAAATTTTCACGGGTTATCCCTATGACATTCTCGTGGTCAAAAGGAGATTCAAGCCCCTTCTCCTTAAGTTTTTTCAAGATACGGGGACTGACCCATTTGCTTGTCAGGTATCGTTCAGTGATTGCGTTCATCCGGTTGATCATGCCATCCACATAAATGGGATATTCAGAAATACTGTCGGTCAAGACTGTCAACAATTCCTGTGACCGACCAACCGCAAAAGACGGAACCATGACTTTCTTGCCCGAAGCCAAGACTGAACGAACCTCATTGGTGAATGCAGTATTGATCTTCTCACGATCTGGAACCGTGCGAACCCCATTTGTGCTTTCCGTAATCACAAGATCCACGGGATCATCAGGCATGTCATACCCATCAAAAAACGGTGTCCAATTGTCATTATAATCACCAGTATAAAGTATCCTGTAACCTTTCCAATCTATGAGAGTCATTGCAGAACCAAGGATATGTCCCGCATTGTAAAACTCAATGGTAATGCCATCGGCTATTTTCTGCTTCTGTCTATATTCCATTGTCTCTGTTCTCTCATATACAGTCTCCAGATCATCCATTGCCCAGTAACGGTCTTTTTCAATCTTATAGTGGTCTTCCCAAAGCATCCGGGCAATGTCCAAGGTCGGCTCAGTCATGAATGATTTGCCCTCAAAGCCATGCCTGTAAACGGCA
Source organism: Candidatus Heimdallarchaeota archaeon (assembly GCA_015523565.1). GTDB lineage: Archaea > Asgardarchaeota > Heimdallarchaeia > Heimdallarchaeales > Kariarchaeaceae > WAKA01. The sequence continues at coordinate 4,594 of WAKA01000050.1, forward strand.
GGCAGATATCCAGAATGATCAATGTGCGCATGTGAAATGATTGCCGCATCCAGATCTTGAGCGTATTTGTCCAAGCCCACTGGGGGAATGGAAGGTTGAAATGGAATCAGTTTCAGACCCGCTTCCAACAGCACCTTGTGTTCGCCATCATCAAGTATAAAGGAACTGCGACCTACTTCCCCACAACTCCCAAATCCAATAAATGTTAATTCTTTTTTCATTACAATTCAACTCCTATTTGTCAGGAGAACATAACTAAAAACAAGTGTCGTTCTTCTTTACCCTAGTTTATATTGCATAGTTAAAAAAACTATCCTAAGAGTTATATTGACATTGGGCTTTTCTTTTTATTCACATGACAGGGGTGCGGGGAATGCTTGGATCATCAATCTCCAAAAAACGGACATAACCAGACTTACCAGTTGAAACCTGTTTCACACCATTGTAGAGTTTCACCCACCCATCAACAATTTCAATAATCTTGCCAATCCTGAACTTGGAAGCCTCATCTTTACCCCAAACAGACAAGACACAGCTTGAAGTGTCATCCCTTATAAGAACATTGGTCACAAAACGACCACGCCCAACATGCCTCGGTCCATCCTTTGAAAGGATACGAACCCTAAGTACATCAAAACCACTGTCTGCTTGCAGTTCATCAATCTTCATAGCCATAAACAGAAACACCACCTTAACAATCTATCGGTAATTCAAACCAGTCTTGCCAGTGACGTGACAGAAAAAACGGTGTGAGAAATACAGACTGTGACGAATACATAAAACAAGGCAGACATTGCAAAACCAATAGCACACAAGCAAAATCTTGCAAAATATAGGCATCCAAACCATTAACAAAAAACCTTTCCTGAAAAGCTGGAGAAAAATACAAAAAATCCAACAGAGTAGTGAAAAACATATTAATTGGGTCATCCATGGAACATCGTGAATGGAAAGATAAGCATCACAATAATTTTCCTTTGCCTTGCAATGATAAGTCAAGCTTATGCAAATACAGCAACGCAACAGGCAACCACCATTAAGATTGGAGGATTGTTTCCTCTCACAGGAGCATTGTCTGCTGGAGGTGTCGAAAGAAGAGCCGCGGCACAAATGGCTGTCGACAATATCAATGCAAATGACTCATTGCTCAGTGGTTACACATTGGAATTGGTTGTCAAGGATACAGCAACAGACCCAGCAAATGGAGAAGCAATGGCTAAAGAATTGGCGGCGGCAGGAGTCGTAGGGTTTGTAGGAGCAGCAGCATCAAGCGTGTCAAAGGCCATTGCCGCTGTAGCAGAACAAAACAAAATACCGCAGATATCATACTCGTCCTCAGATCCAGACCTCTCCAACAAGACCAATTATCCCTATTTCATGAGAATGATATCCCCAGATCCATTGGCAAAAGTAAAGGCCCTAAAAGACTTCGTCGATAACAAGACGAAAGTGGCAACAATATATATCCCAAACTTCGGAAATATCACGGAAATGCTTCAGGAACAGGGAATACAGGTCATTTCAGACAACATGGTTCACTACGGCACTACTGATTTCTCCATCCAACTCTCCAATATCCAGAAAAGCAATGCAGACACAATAGTACTAGCAACATTTGGACCCCTAACTACAGACTTGTTTAAGCAAATTGACAAATACAACCTTCAAAATAGGATATGGATACAACTCTTGGACACAAACATCACAAATATCATTTACAATGAAAATGGAACCATCAACCAAGAAATCCTCGACAATGTCAATCAAACAATATGGCTTAATACAACATATGACTCACAAAAAACCAAAGAGTTTCTCGACATCTGGGAAAATTGCAACGGAAAGGACAATCAAACATACCAAGGATGTGGGGGTAGAGACCCAAACCACTTCGCCCCTTTTGCATATGACGCAATCTATACCTTTGCATTCGCAATACAGAACATCATTAACAATAACCAAGACTACACAGATGGAGATCTACTTCTCAAAGAACTATACAACTCAAATTTCCAAGGAATGACTGGAAAAGTAACATTTAATGACCAAGGTGACAGAAATGCAATCATACAATTCAACCAAATAATTGGTACACAAACAACAACCATTGCGACTTGGAACGAAAATACTAACGAATTGGTGATTCTAACACAACAAAAAACTACTGAAACAAGTGCCACAACAACACAGACTACCAGCTCCCAGACCACAACAACACAACAAACAAGTATACAGAAATCCTCAACAAAGAAGACGGCACTCAAAGCAATACTTCCCGCAATTATCGCAATTGAAACATTCAAACAAAAGAAGAAAGATAAAAAATAATCCCTAAATAACCTGCATTTTCAAGATTAATGCAATTTTACGACATAACACAAACTTTCATTTTTTCTTTGTCTGCATTTTGCATAAATTCAGCCGCAGTTAACATAAAATAAGTTGAAAGCATCTGAAATCATTCTAATAAAGAAAAAAAAACATGGGGACACCGGGAATTCCACCGATCCAAACGCATCTGGAACGATTTTGAACCCGGACCAGCTGGTTTGTTCTTATGAGCCCAGAAAAGGCTCTCAATCTGGAGCCAGCTACGCTGCCAGGTTACGCCATGTCCCCATGACAGGAAATCATGGAAATTGTTTGATTTCCGTATTCATGGTTACATTCCATGATTTTTAATTGTTATGATATGTTGGGATTTGAATCATATTTTTTCGAAGAGTATTCTGAGACTTCTCATTCCCAATTTGGATTTTGACATTAATTTTTTTATGTGGTTGATTTCTTGTGGTGTTTCTTTTTTGGGGAGGGTCTTGATTATATCCTCGATGATTTCTCTTTTGGTTAGGACAGGTTCTTTTGAGTAATTGGGATCTATATCGATATTGAGTTCTTCAATGATTTCTCGATATATTTTCATATTATTTTGGAAAATCTTTGGGTCAAGGAATATTGGAGTCCTAAAAGCGCCGTATCTGAAAACCCTTGATTCGGTCACATTCTTTATTATAATCTGTCCCTTGTTTCTGTCGAAGACGAGAGTGGTTCCAGGGGCGAGGGTTCTTTTAGCAAGTTCAAGCAATTGTTTTTTTGAGAACACTTCTGCGAGACGATATGTTTGTTTATTTCCTATTCGAGTATTTTTCCAAAAGTTGTAGTTTTGGATGAGGAGTGCCTTATCGAGGGTGAGTCTGTTGAGAATTCTGTAGAGAAGGGCTTCAAGGTAGAGATGAATTTTTGAGTAGTAATTGCTGGGATTCGGGAACAAGACATCGCCTTGGTGATATGTATCTGAGAAAGTTGGGTCTATGTCGGAGGGGTGAGTTGGGAAATGTCCAGGGAGTATCCGTAATTTTTGGATTGAAAATGGTCTATCATAGGCATCATGGGATTTTCCAGGGGGATACCAAACATATACTGGTTTTAGGTGAGTGAATTGTTGTTTGAAGTCCATTTCGACTAAATTGTTGGCATTTCCAGAAGCAAGTTCTTTTAGTTCCATAATCAGAGCAATTTCGATGCAGGTATTCCCATATTTTGAATTCAGTCTATTGATTGTATCTTGGTCAAGGAAATTCTTGATTTCGTGAAAGTAGCTTCCAAGGAACCTATCGATCATTTCGTCATTCTTGAATTTTTTCAGGAATTTCGATGCCAATTTTTTGTCGAGAGGTTTGTTTTTCAATAGGACATTGTCATCAAAGATTCCTGTTGGAGGTCTAAATGGGAGGAATGTCAAGGATTTTCCATCTTTTATTCCCTGTACCAATTCAAGGAGAGGGATTGGAACTTCCTGACCAGCAAAAATCTCAGTGGTCAATCCACCGATTGGGCTTGGGAATCCAGCGGTTGATGATGATCTTATTGCGGGGGGCAAGTTTCCGAACCATTTGATGACAGTATTGGTATCGATTGTTTTAATTGAACCATTAAGGATGAATTTTCCATTTTTGAAGAATTGTGGGTGTTCTTTTTTGGGAATGATCAATCTGAAGAATTTGGAATATGAGGTGATTTCCCTCACAGGCACAAAATTGTTGGTGTATTGAATCATACCGGTCACCCGTGTCCATGTCTGATAATTTTTAGTTGGAAAGGTTTCAATCAAATTCCCGTTTTCATCAGGGATGATTCGGACAATTGTATTGCTGTTTTTTGGCACAAGCACTTCGAGGATTTTGGAGTATGCATCCTTTGGATCAGCCTGATTTGTAAACAGTAGTTTTAAATCAGAGACATCAAACAGCCTTTGATGGGTGAATGTTATTGGGTAATCTCGTTTAAGACCGTCAAGAATATTGTTGACTTTGTTGATATCGACACCAGAAATCGAGAGTATATTGATTTCAGGCATCCAATGTCCGAAAATGAAGTTGCTTGCATGCCCTTGGTTTTTTGAGAGGAAAACACGGATGAATATTTCCCTTTGAAGTTCCCTGAATGTCACTAGGTCATCATTATCCAATGGAGTTCTGGAAAATATTGACTGTTGGGATTCATTGAGTTTGATTGAGAAAAGGTCAGGATTTTCGAATAATCGCACCGTTCCTGTTTCATCCAGATATTTTGTTATCCCAAATCGAACAATGGCACAATTTCCGATGGTTACGTTTTGGGGGCAGAAAAGAGTTTCCCGATCAATAATAGCCCGATATGTGTTTCCTTCTGCGTCTTTTAAAGGAATGAGTATTATGGAAGAGAAATCCGTGACCTTGTCATTGACCTCAACCACAACCAAGTCGTCATGATTTTTTATTTTCAACAATTGGCTGGAGAGTGCATCTTGAACTGCTAAAGTCAGGGGGAAATCAATTCCCAGATTTTTGGGTTCGGGCCATCTTCCACTTCTCATGAATTCAATCATCTGATGTTGTGCAATCGAGTTTTCCATTTTTGCCACATAACCGACGATAATCTTGTTTATTATTCGCATTTGAACCGCATTCAAGTCGGAAATCTTGTCCACCTTGAAATTGTTTTTTGCAATGGCTAATTTCAGGTCGTCTGTAGCAAAATCCAAAGCATTTAGGGAGCACAGTTCATTTGATGGCAAGGATGTGAACAAATTGATATCTCCAGCCATTGTTTTCAGCTTATTCCAGTCCCTTCCCAATCTGTCGATCCTTGCAAGACCGAAACCGTCAATGAAGGTTCTGTTATCAATAGCAGATTGGATAATTGGTGGATATCCACCCAGTTCACCAATCAAAAGACCAGCATTTCCATTGGCATCCAAACTTTTCACAGGACTACTGAGGGAGGCAACTCCTGTAAGTGACAACTTGAATTCATCAATTGTATTGAGGTAGGAGTTTTCCATAATCGTTGCAACAAGAAAATTGGTGATTTTTGTCAGTCTATTAGTTTCCTCCAATGGTTCAGGAGGAACAATCAAAGTTAACCTATCAGTTCCAATTCCAACTGTATTAACATCTATGGAGTGTTGTTTCACCAAATCAAGGGCTTTCAAAAAGGCTTGATCAAGGAGATCAACAGATTCATCGGAAATGGAAATGCCAACTTCCTTCATTTTTGAGATTATTGCCTTCTTTTGTTTTGAGGAGAGTTTTAATATAATATCCGTGATTGGGTTCCCATCAGTTGTAAAATTGGCTAAAAACATGGATCCAGGGAGTCTTGATTTTCCAAGGGCAATTTCGATTAGGTGGATTGCAGGGAATTCCCTTTCAATTATATTAAGATACAGCTTTTGGGCAATTTCACCCTGAAAATGAAAGATTTCAGACCCTTTAATGAAATTTGCCTTGGGGTTCGAAATGATTTCAGCAATTGAATCATATTTTGCCAATTCATCCACATTCTTGTTATTGTTGATTAACCGGAAATATTCTTCAAGAATTTTGGAATCCGTTGTTCCAAAGTATGATTGGATTTTTGTGTCATTGACAAATTGTGTTTTAGTCTTTGTGCTTTGATAATAGTAAAGGAAATTGACTTTTCGGGAAATTATTTCTTTTGGGGAAATGCCATCAATTTCATTGAGGAAATTTTTATGGTAGATTGTTTCGAGACCATTTCTTAGTGTATCGTCTAGAGGGATGATTCCTGACATCGTATAGGGAACTTCCCCCATACCCAAGAAATTGAACATTGGACATGACGTCAAAATTGAATCTTCAAGGTTAATTGGAGGGTAAAATGCGGTCTCAAGACTGAAACAAAAGAGACCATCATCATATGAACCCAAATGGGTTATGAAAAGAGGAAAAATATGTTCCAACTTGACATCCACTCCTGTTTAAAAGTTGAATTTCCAAGTCCCCTATATTTCAGAGCATTGCCATACACCATATAATCCATCATTTTCAGATTCCATATTAGAGTTTCGGGAATTGATCATTATCATGTTATTTCAATTTCATGCAGGATTTAAAAGTCATCAGGAATAGAATTTTCACTTATATTATGTTAAATCCAATACCATTGGTGCAAAAAACAGGCTATAAGAAATTTTAATAACGGAATCCAAAAATGAAAAATATGCACAACAAAAAAATTAAGGGATCATTTGTTTCGATTTTGGTTATTGCAATGTTGATTGTGCAAATCAATGATATCTACAATTTGATAGAGTATTACAAGACCCCAACCAGTCCAAATTACTCTACAGACTTGTGGAGCACGGAATACGATGTGATTGACAATCCAGATGATTATGTGCTATCCTTATCAATAAATTACCCTATGAGCTCAAGTAATTACAAACGGACGGTTCGAGGGAATAACATCACGGTAATGAACATCAATGGAACTGTGCAAAATGCACCCTTTAGCGTGTTGATTGGTACTTCCGTGGTGGAAATGGTTGCGGCAGAGCTTTTTTTTGTTATTGCTATTTACAGTGGAGGGAAATTGTACAAGGATGATTATTATTTTTTCAGAAATGACAAGGAAAACAATATCACAAGTTTTGAAAAAAGTTTCCAAGTTGAGACAAAAGCCACGGGGAAAAGTGTTTTTGAGGAGAAGGAGTTCCAAATCTTTTACAAGTACAAAGAAACATTCATTATGAAAAACGGGAGTAAGCAATGGATAATAGTAGGATACTACCAGATAGAATTAGGGAATGGAACAAACTATGCCGTTTTAAACCAAATAGGTGTAGGGTCACCAGATCTTATAATCAGGGTTCTCAATCCAATCAGGCTGGTAATTGATGGGGGGTTGTTTATTGCGACTGTTGCAATCATGATTCAAATGTATAGAAGACGACAAGAATGGTTCGGTTAACCGTGGTTACCATGAGCAAGTACAGTCATATTTCTGTAGACAAGTCATTCAGCAAATCATTTTTGACAATTTTCATATATTTTCTTGTTTTCATTTCCATTTTGAATCAGGGCAGTATAAACCTTGAGGGGGATTGGGAGAAAACCATTGCAATAGTGGGGTCAGAGACGAACAAATGGGAAGGTGAGACGAATATATTTTCACAGGTTGTTTTCAAGCCATATTTTGTGGATGGAATAACTGTTTATTCAACTAAAATACGGGATGGGCAATTGGGGATGACAATGAATTCCAAGGTTATGGAGAATTATTCGGAAATATGGTTGATTGTTTCATGGAAAGGTAGTTTTCAATTATCCAATACAACAATTAGTGAGGGAATTGCTTGGGATAAAACCATTGGAGAGCCAATTGTGTTGCAATATGGTAATCAAAGCATTTTTAGGTTTATGCCTGACAAACAGCTAAAGATATCCCAAGTAGAAGTCATCAATTGGCTCAATGTAAAATCGAGAGGATTCATTCAGATAGGCAATAAGAGTCTTGTTCTTTTCAACATGGTTAATTTTCCATTTTCATTGTTAAATACGACAACAATAAAGAGGTATGATTTTTGGGATTATCCAGATGGTGCAGAAAAGGATGATACAAATGAGATTATAAAGACTTCGAATCAATTGGAGACAAAGATTTTGAATTTACTTACGTTTGCAAATTACACCATTGTTTTACAATGGTCATTCTTGGTTGACAAGATTTTTGAAAAAAGGCAGGAACAGGTGTCAATCAATATATTTTACTTTGTTTTTCTTCTTCTTACAATTCAATTTGCAATTTATTTTAAGCATAAAGGAGAATTGAAATCATCGTATATCCATAATCTCTTAATAAGGGGTCTCACACCAAGAAACATATTTTTTGATCAACTAAGAGAGAGCATTGTGATTGAATTACTGCATATTGCCATTGCCTATATTCTAACGTTATTTTATATGAAAAAGGGGATAATTGAAATATCTGCATTGCCGTTTATTGTGAGTATTTTTATGCTGAATATCATTTCAACGATGATTGTACTGTTGCGATCAATTGGGGAATATGATTTATACACAGGGGAATTTATAGAGGAAGAGAAAATTGGAGCCAATCTTAAGAGATTCATCAATTGGGTTTTCCTTATTTTCATTATCTTATTGGTTGGCACAAACATTTCTCGTTTTTTAAGGCAAGAGATTGCCATACAGGTGATCAAGGTTTTCTTACTGACAGGTACAGGATATTTAATTCATAGACATTTTTCAGATATTTTCCTTGAGACAGGCAAGCATATCCCAAAATTTTCAAAAAGCATGGCAATGCTGTCTCGATCGCGTGATTTTTCAAAAAAAATCAGGGGATTGTCTTCCCTTGTCACACTTATTTTTTTGGCAACCATTCTTTTTTCACAACTTTCATTTGCGGGAAAATACACAAGTGACATTGAACATACACTTTTGATTGGAGATTACTATTTGGAAAATATAGATGAGGGAACGTTAAGTAAACTAAAAATGTCACCCTTTATTGAGGGCTACGTCGGGATTAACAGAACAGATGCATATTCGTTAATATTGAATGGGGAAACATATGAGCTAGCCATTTCAGTTTTCTTGGTTAATTTTACCCAGATGGATGAAGTAATTGGAGAAAATGCATATTGGCAAAGGATCAAGACATTTGTTTCAGGGGAGGGGGCGATTGTTTCGAGAAGCATATCAGCTAAATTGGGGATAAAATCCGATGATACAATTGAGTTTATAGGTTCTGAAAATAAATCGAGGGTATTGGGGATTTTGCCGCTGTTTCCAGGCATATTTGACAAGAATTGGATTGTCATCAATTCAGCAATCGTTATAGATGGAGAAAAGCAGGCAAACATAGCTATAAGAACAAAATCAAGGGAAAGGTTCGTGAGTTGGTATGAGAGTAATTTAGGATATTTTAATCCAAAGGAGGTCACTATTCGAGAAGTGTTTCAAATCAATTTCTTTATTGGAATGAAGTATTTGTTTTACTCGATGATAAGGGTGAGGACTCAAGAGCTTGGAATGCTTTTTGGGATTTTTGCATTGTTTTTTTTATTGGAGGTTGCAAAGATCGTTTCTGCAATTATTGGTGATCATTTGAAATGGAGGCCAATAATGATTTCAAGGGGCAGTCCTGAAAAAAATATGAGAAAACTGCTATATGATCCACTTGACATATTTTTCTCAACTTTTGCCTTATGGATCGCAGTTGCCTTGGTTCTGTCAACAGTCATATTCCAGACTGTATTTGGAAGCATGGTTGAAGAAGTACCTGTTGAAACACCATATCTTTTATTGGTTTTTTCAATTTCAATAGGTATATTTGTCTATTTGGTTTTTGCATTGAAGACGAAAATTGGAAAGATAAGAATGAGGTGGTTAATTGCATAAGTTTGTATTGCTAGCCCTTACAAGAAATAAAAAGCAGACTATGGTAAATATATTGACATTTCTCATGATCCCATTGACAATATCTTCTGTTTTTATTGTTTCAAACGGAATCGAACAAGAAATGATTAATCAGTTTTTGAAAGAGAAAAATGATTATGACTACTCCTTAGTGCAACCTGCGCAGGGAGAGATAAGAATTGCCAAGAAATTGAACCAATTGGAAAACATAAAGGATCAAATTCTCATACAACCGATTGTTGAAGAATTTCAGACAATTTCAATCCTTAAGGATTACGTCAAGGTTTGTGGGGGTTCATGCTTTTTTGTAGACCTTGTGATCTCAGACAGTGTAACAGACATGACATATATTGAAGAAACCAATAGACCAAGTGAAAATTATAGTTTCATGGTATTTTCGAAAATAACTCAAAATGGGACTATAAGACCAAAAGAAATTAAGTCAGTTAAGATAGAAAATAACTCATTTCAGATTTTGGGATTATTTAAGCTGGAAGTTGTGAAACCGATTTTGATAATCCCTACAATGAGGGCTATTGACATTTTTAAAACAAAGGTTCATATTGCAAATGATAGTGCTTTTATTGAAACATTTGAAGGGAAGATGAAATCAGTAATTTATGCAAATTTTAGTAGGGATTTCCTTGGTGAATTTAAAAAAATAGGTGCAATTGGCACTGTAACGCGCAATTTTGATGAAACCCTTAAAAAGGCGATAGGGTATTCAATAACTTATTCAAGATTTTTGAATGAATTTGAAAATTTGAAAGCCTCATTCAGTCTTTTTGAAACGTATTTATTCTTGATGGCCTTTCCGATTTGGATTATGTTCATCAAAGTATACTCGACAATGAAGAAGCAAAAAAGGGACTTTATTGGAAAATATCAAGAAGGGCTCATTAATAGGGGAATAGATCAAGTGGAAATTGCAAAAGCAGAAACATTGTGGATCTTATTGGTTGCCCTGATTGCAGTAACTGCATATGTTTTTCTTGGATTTATTCTGCTTTTATTTTTTCAAATGCGAGAGGGAATAGTAATCTCATTGATTACCAGTTTCATTTCATTATTTGGTCTAATTATCGAAATAAACTTGCCTAAGAAAAAAACAAAAGAACAAAAGTCAATATCTTTCAAACGGCAAATCCAAGTTCTGCTACTAACCTATTTTATTGTTTCACTCATGTCATTTCTTGGAGTGTTGATATTTCTTTCGGGCGGTAGTTTTATTTATAGTGTAATTCCTCAAGGCACAAAATCAATCATGATTTTAATTTTCAAGATAGTAGGCATGAGTTTTATTATTTTTATTGCGTTAAGGCAGTTACTGAATCAGGCTATTTCAAAAAAATTTTTTGTGATAAAGAAAATGGACAACAAAGGAAAGAGTTTCAGTCAAACCTTGGGGATCATGATAATTGCAAATTTGATTTTCATGATCATTCTTTTTGTACATAATTCATCTATAGACCATTATCTGTTGGGAAACAATAACTTCCAAATAGATGATGAAAAATATTCGGGATTGCCAGCAGGGATAAAAGAAAAAATTGTAGAAATAGAAGTTTTCCAGATATTTAGCTATGAAGGGGAAATAAATGTCTTCATCATAAACGAGACAGATATCTCAAAATTTTCCAACATTGTCCAAAATGATATGGGGATAAATTTATCACCGTTAGGATTAAAGTTTGGAAAAGGAATTATTGGATCAAATCTAGAATCATTGCTGAAAGCAAACGGCACCTTTCTCAAAATTCCAATATTGAACATCTCGGCAGATATTGTTGGATCATTTGACCATTTTGATCTCTTATCGGATTATGGGGGAATTGACAAATGGGTCTTAATAGTAGATGATAAAAGTGGAGCAAAAACAAAATTGTGGATAACAGATTCAATGTCGGATCAAGAGGTCAATGTCCTTAAAAGTAAGGGAGTTTATGCGATTAGACCGCCTACATTAATCCGTACTATTTTCTATAAGACAACCGTTTTTTCAAAGTTTGTGGATATTTTTAATGAACTTTTAATGGTCAATTATTTTATTGGATTATTAGAACATTATTACATCCTGATTAGATCAAGACTTATCAAAAAATTATCCATCAGGGGAATTCCAAAAAGGAAAGGATATCTGTTCTCAGTCCAATATGTGCTTTCATTTAATAAAATGAATTGGATCACTTATTTCTCAATTGGGGGGATGATTTACCTATTTGGGACAATGGAATATGAAGTAGTCCAGTCCACTGTTCTTAAATGGTTTTTTTTGGTTTTTCTTTTGAATGGGCTGGTTTTGTCTTTGATTTTTAATCAATGGAGGAAAATTCAAAATGTATGAAATTGTAAAATGTGAAAATATATTTCACGCCTATCATGGCAAAGAAGAGAATGTTGTGTTACAAGGAATTTCATTCTCAGTGAATGAAAAAGAGAAAATTGCAATAGTTGGAAAAAGTGGAAGCGGAAAAACAACATTGCTGAAGATAATTGGTTCGTTGATTATTCCAAGTGGGGGAAAAATTATAGTTCAGGGAAACAATTTGAGAAGCCTTACTGTTCCAGAAGTATTAGAATTTAGGAGGAAATATGTTGGATTTGTGTTTCAAGACAACAATCTAATAGATTTCTTGACAATTAAGGAAAATATTGAGTTACCCATGAAATTTATCAATTTACCAAGAGATGAAAGAGAAAAACGAATTGAAGAGATTGCAGAAGCCTTAGATATAAAGAGACACCTATATTCCCTTCCAAAAGAATTGAGTGGTGGAGAAATCCAGAGAGCAGGAATAGGAGTTGCTGTTGCCAATTACCCGCCTTTGATTCTTGCAGATGAGCCTACTGGAAATTTAGATTTCAAAACATCAGAAATGGTTTACGAATATTTCAACAATATTTCAGAACAGTTCAATAGCACATTGATAATTGTATCACATGATACAAATATCAAAAATTTTGTTGATAGGGTACTGGATATGAGACAAATCAATAAAATTTGATGGTAGACCCTATAACAAATCAATTGATTTTAAACATTCAGGCAAGATGTTGAAAAGATTGTCTATTGAGTGCATCCATGAAAATTTGGGACGGAAAACAAGATCGCATAATTAAGATGTTACAAAATAAGAATATACAGCCAGTATTTCTGTGAAAAATCGGTTGTCATGGGAAGTTTTAATAATTAATTCCAAAAACGAAAAACATGTACAAAAGCAAAATCAGAGGATCATTTGTGGCAATTTTGGTTATTTTGATGTTGATTGTGCAGGTCAATGATGCTTACTATTTAATTGAGTATTATAAGACCCCAACAAGTCCAGACTACACCAGAGACATATGGGGAACTGAGCTCAATCCGATTGAAAGTCCAGATAATTACTCTCTGACCCTCTCAATAAGCTATCCGATAAGCTCAAGTGAATATAGGCAAAAGGTTCGGGGTGATAATGTCACTGTGATGAAGATTAATGGAACCTTGCAAAATTCCCCTTTTTATGCGTTAATTGGCACTTCAGTGGTAGAAATTGTAAAAATGGAGCTTCTTTTTGTTGTAGCGATTTATAGTGAGGGCAAATTGTACAAGGATGATTATTATTTTTTCAGAAACGACAAAGAACACAACTTTACAAGTTTTGAAAAGGGATTCCAAGTTAAAATAAAGCCCACAGGGAATAGTGTTTTTGAGGAAAGAGGATTTCAAATCCTATACAAGTACAGAGAAACATATATCATGAAGAATGGAAGCATAGACCAAGCAATTATAGGATATTATCAGATAGAATTGGGGGAGGGGACAAACTATACCGTTTTGGATCAAATAGGGGTAGGTACACCAAATCTCACTATCAGGGTTCTCAATCCAATCAGGTTGATAATGGATGGTCTTTTGTTTATTGCGACGGTTGCAACCATAATTCAAATCTATAGAAAACGGGAAGCTTGGATTGGTTAGCCAATATATTGAAACAGTTTCATTTAGGCATTCTCATGTCCATTCGGACAGGTCATTTATAGATGAAGTAAAATGTTTTTTCGATAATATTGTCAAGATCCATGACAGTGGGTTTTTCCATTTCCATTGCCAAATTGTCTCCAAAATGGCTGTGGAGTTCCTTGATTGTTTCATTCATCGCCATTCTGAGAAGTTTAGAGTCACGTTCAGAAAATACAGCAATGAAATACAATGAATCGTCTTTTAGCAGAATGTGGCGATCCTTGAATTTGACAAGTTCAGGAGTAGAATTGGAATTGAAAAATTCACTGATCAACGAGGTGATGGCTTGAAGTGCACCCGATAGTATGATGGTTTCCGCCTCGTTTTTTTCCTTGCCAAATGATTTGCTGTATTTGAGTACCCCATAGGAGTTTACGATGATCACCAAATGTGTTTTCTCAGGAAGGATAAATGCAATTCGTGGATCTTTAAGATAGGCAAGGATTAGTGCAGAATAGGTTCCTGAAAGGAAGATATAGTTAAGTGAAAGTAGCATTGGTGTTTTTGTGATTGCAACGACAGCAAGCGTTATGACGGATCCTAAAGCACTTGCCATGATGGTGAAGTAAAATGCATTAACCTGAAATCGTTGTGTATCACTAAGGTCTTCCTTCATTAAAATTTTAAGATCACGATGGGTAAAGAGCACAAGTAATACAAGAACGGCTGCATTGAGAATATCTCCTGCCGATTTGATTTGCAAAATTAGAGACGTTTCCCCCAATTCAGCAAGAACAAAATGAGCAATTCTAAGACCAAAAATTGCACCGAGTAAAAAAATAAACGGAGAAAGTTGTTTAATATCCAGACTTGGTTGAACAAGAAGTTTGACAAATGATGCAAGTGAAATCAAACCGATGACAATCAGCAGATTGCTTAGAATGGAAACAATTGCATTAGCGACTAGAGATTTGGAAGGGGTAAAGATTTCAAATTCAAGATAAGTCAGGACATTCCAAAGAAGAGTGGCAATTAGGGTGGAGACAAGGAGCCAAGTGAGTTTAAAGGTTGCTTGTTCCTTTTTCTTTAAGATAAGTGAGATGACACTAATTGTCACAACAATGGATATAAAAAGAAACATATGGACATAAAGGGGAGTGGACATCCCAATCAAAGAAAAAATATTTTTTAACAATAAAAATGTTCGTTTTTTAAGTAAGAAATCGAATAGAAGTGATGGAAAAAACATAAGCTATAGCAAACAAGGCAGTGGCTTGTTTTATTTTTTTGGAATATTGTTGGTTCCAATCACGTGGTCGTAATGCACGTTCAATAACAGTTATTGAAAGAAATGGGATAATCGGCACCATTATCGCAGGGAGGGTGAATAACAAGATCAAAAGCAAGAGTAGAAGAACAATTGAACAGGTTTTCAAGAGTTTTAGTGACGTGTCAAATCCAAAAGTAGTTGTGAAGTTTGTGTCTGTTTTCTTATCAGTTTCAAAATCACGAAGTTGATTTTCTAGTTGGTTGCCAAATGAAAACAATGCCGTTGCGCACAATACCATGACATTAAGTCGGTTCATTGCAATTTTTAGTAAAATTAATGTGCCAAGGTAGGGATATGTGGAAATCAGAAGGGAATGTGTTATCAAGTCGATTACTGGTCTACTTTTGAAACGGAATGGCTTAGCTGAATACGCCCAAGCAAAAAAGCAAGAGAATGCTACGAAAATAAGACCAGGTATTCCGAATGGCAATAGTGCCATTGTCAAAAAGAGAACCATGCCAATCGAGAGCATCAGGAAATTTTTCTGGTTCATTTTACCTCTTGCAAAAAGATTTCTTTTTGATTTTTGAATGTCATGCAAGTCATATGCCTTATCATAATAATCGTTAACCATGAAGGCAAAGGCATATCCAACAGCCATGACAATGGCGATCAATATCCCCTTTTTTGGAAAGGTTCGGTTTGCAATCATGGCGATCAAGGAAAGGGTGGTTGCAGCGATCCATTCAGTTCTTATGAGTGCATTTGTTTCAACAAAAAAGGATTTTATCCCAGACAAACGATAAACTGTGGAACCTTTGCCAACCATTATTTTTCTTTTTCAATAAAGTTATATTACATTTTTTGTGGAAGGGTGATCATAATTGTTAAAACAACCCACCATTTATTTTTTAATGAAAGCAATTCAGCCGCTGAAACTCACCAGTTTCAGAGCGTTTGGTGAGATAATTTCACCGTTATCCCATAGGATAGCCAATGAACAGTAGACAAAGTTTGAATTAAAGATTATTTTCCTTTAATGCAATTCAGTTACCTGATATTTTCTGCAAGGACAATTCTTGTAAGACCTATGGCTTGCGAGGCAAGAAGATGCATATTGCCTAAAGATGCATAAACTGTTGGGAGATTTTCCTCAATAGCCAGCACATATTCTTTTGGCATGTCAAGTTTTGCTCCAAGAAACACAGCAAGATCCCTTTTCAGGAAAGTTGAAGAGATGTGTGGGGCATCTTTTTCCAAGACTACAGCCTGCCTGTTTTTAATGGATTTGAGGAATTCGGAGAATGGGATTTCTTTGAAATGTGTTTGCCAATTGTCCTTAAGTGCCGCTGCGAGAGATATTTCATCATGCACCATGTAATCATAGTCTGCTTGGGTTAATGAGAGTATTCCGCCTTGGGTAAAAACCGCATGGAATGTGATGTGTTGCCCTTGGAAAACATCCCTCAGTGCAACAAGTGCATTTCTCATAATGATATCCATTCTTCTGTGTCCTTCAAGATTTTTAAGGGAATAATTTGGGTTTGGGAGTGCATCCGTCACGACAACGAAATCAATATACATCAAGTTTTGGTTCCTCTGCTTTTTTAAGAGAGTTTTGTTGTGTTGAGACAGGAATCTTGATGGAATAGGTACAGGCACGACCCGTATTGTTCAATCGCCGGACAATTGAATTTCCTTCAAAAATGAAATCAGTGGTTGCCTGTAGCGATCCCTGAACCATGGCACAAGATTTTCCCGATGTGTCTTCCCCATTGCAAAGACAAGGTTCAACAATGGCATGGAAAGTGAGGAAACGCTTGTTTTTATCACCATTTGTGATTGTGATTTTGGAAATGGGAAGGATGGATCCGTCCTGTTGATAGCTAAAGTCAATGAAAGGATATGCCAAATTGATAATTTCTTGGAATTCTTTGAAATCAGCTCTTGCGATTTTGGTTTTTGTTTGGCTGATATTTTTTTTCAGGAGCGAATAAACGAAATTATACCCAGTCTTTTGGGCAACAGCGGCAGATGGAAGTGCCGCGGCAATTTTCCTATAAAAGTCTGCAAGATTGTTTGAATAATAGTCCCTGTTGCGGTTGGTACTTGTCAGTTTAACGGCTTTTTGGGTGACAAGGGAATTCAGTGCAGGTCGCACCGTGTTTCGATGGTATCCGCTGACATCGCTGATTTGCTGAATGGAAAGAGTCATGGGTAGTTTTGTCAGGATAAGTTTTACCTTGTCAGAGGTTTTCAGGCAATGTCTACCCATATTTTCCCCTCAATTAGTTTTCGTGGGCGAGAGCTTTTTTAGCTTCCTCGATGTGAGCCTCCATAAGGCTTGGCTCCATCATGGGGTTCAAGGTATAAAATACGGATCTCATATCTTCAAGGTTAGGGATTTCTGTGATAATCCCCTCTTCAGAAAGTCTTTTGAGTGCATACCTGACTGTTTTGGCAGGCATGCTTACTTTAGTGATGAGCTCCTTTTGAGTGAGGGGCGAATGTTCAGCAAGAGCGGTAATCAATTTTTTAGATGATTTTGGAAGTTTGGGCAATTTATATTGCGTGCTCATGTTATTCACCGAGTTTGCACAAATTTCATGTGCCTCAAATAAGAGAGGTTGAAAACCATATTTAAATGATAAGATAGTGTCAATTATTATTGTGCAAATTTGCACATGTTGGAGATGCTAGAGATTTTTAGAAGAAAGAGAAAATAGAGTATTTAAACAAAATAAATTATCAAAATAACATCAATGTGCGAGTTTGAACATTATTGAATCGGTGAAAAGATAGGGGCGAATGACTTGCGATATTTTTATATGGTGAGGGAAAAATGGTTTCAATAATGAAAGATGAAAAAGATTTGGGCTTGCTTGCGGAACAGCTTGACAACCAACTGCGGGATTCTGTGATCATAGGGAATCATGTGTCCGATGGTCAAGTAATACTCAAAGGAGCAAAAATGGAAGGAGATAGGTGGCGTATTCATGTAATAACGATAATGGGCATGCAATCATTGAGTACACGTGCACCATCACAACAGATAAGGCGGTATGGTCAAGAATCATTGAGATTTTTGGATCCAGAAGAATACATTGCAAGAATTGCTGTTTGGAGGGATATGTTGACTGGTCATCTTGGAGTACAATTGTTATTGTACTCTGGTCGAACCATAGAAATTGTCGGAGACATATCCATTGATATAATGGATGGAGAATTGGCGGAGAAGGAATACCATGTGCCAAAGGAGGTAAGACTTCCCAAATCCAATGTCGAGATAGGACATGATGTGAAGGAACCAGTCCCAATGGTGGATGAAACTGGAGAAAAAACATTGGATGAAGCAAGTGTAAACGGAGAGGATGAGATAGGTGCAAGCATGGGCATGGTGGATGAAACTGGAGAATTATCTGAAGATGAAATGGAGGGGACACAAATTGTGGAGATTGGGAAAGATCAAGGGAGGGAAGAGGAGAACATAGGGAAAGAGGAATTTAAAGAAGATACAATAATCAAAGAAGAAGAAACGGTAATTGATGAAAGTCCAAGGCATGTGGAAGAGGGAGAAACATTTTTGGATGCAAATGAAGAAAAGGAAGTTGGGGAAGAAGTTACAGAACATGAGACAAAATTTGGATACAATAAAGAAGTGCGAACAGAGGTCATGGAAAGTGGAGGAGTTTGGAGAGACCCTGAAGAAAAGAGTGAGGCAGAATACAAAGATATTGATGATATTGAGCAGATAATAGAGGAAGAGTTGGAAAAAGTGGAAGAGGAAAAGGACAAAAAATTGGCCAAACATGGGAAGAGGTTGACAAGCCCTTTGACAACTGAAGACTTGGATAAATTGGAAGAAGTCCTGAAGCGGAGAGAGGAAGATGGAAACAATCAAGATGGAAATTAAAGGGGAAACATTAAAGGTAAAACTTTCTCGACCAGACCAGCGAAACGCAGTTTCCTCAACCATGATAAGGGAACTGGGGGAAGCCTGCAAAGTGGTAGAAGAAACTGAGAAAATCAAATCAATGGTATTGATTGGGGAAGGCAAGGTTTTTTGTGCCGGCGCAGACTTGAAGGAAATTGGAAAGCTTTACGGCAAGGCAAAACATGAGTTCACCAAGTCTGCACAAAAATTGCTTAGGCGGATTGAAAAGCTTCCTGCATTGGTTGTTGCTGCGATGAACGGTCACGCATTTGGAGGGGGGCTGGAACTGGCATTGGCTTGTGACATTCGAATTTTGGTGGAAAATGCAAAAATAGGGCTGACTGAGGTAACATTGGGACTTATTCCTGCATGGGGAGGTACACAGCGGTTACCAAAGGTGATTGGATTGGGAAAGGCAAAAGAGCTGGTGTTATTGGGGAAGCCGATTGAAGCAAGGCAAGCAGAGCAAATAGGTATTGTAACAAGGTTATGTACAAGGGAAGAAATTGAATCAGTTGCATTAAAATATGCTAAAGGTGCTTTAAGTCAATCAAGAGAGTTAAAGAGAAGAATGCAATGGTTATGAGTTGCCAGAATTTCCTTGGGCGATGCGTCCTGAGATTAATTGGTTTGCATTGATTTCAGAGTTTTGATCAATGATTGTTCCAGGCAACAAAGTTATATTGGGCCAAAGGATGGAGTTGGGACCGATAACAGCGCCGAATTTTGGAAGTGGGACTTCCACTTCCTTACTGGGAAGGATGGCAGATATTTTTCCTGTTTTGGACTTGTTGACAGTAACACACCCTGCATGGATGGTTGAATGTTCACCGACAATGGAATCACCGATGTAGCAAAGTCTTGAGACAGTTGCTTCCTTCATCAGGACAGAGCCTTTTATTTCACATCCCATGCCGATGACAGACCCCTCCTCGATCACCGTACCTTTCCTTATGAGTGCATTGTTGCCAATGAATACGTTTTTCCCGATGTATACAGGACCTTTTATGATTGAGCCTTGTAAGACCGTGACTCCTTCTTCAATATGAACGGGTCCAACAATTTGGGTATTGCTTTCAATCATGGCAGAGGGATGAATGGTGGTATATTGCATTTTTTCGAGCATGAGTCGATTTGCAATCAAAACATCCCAAGGTTGTCCCACATCGACCCAAGGCTCGGTCCAGATTGCGCATGCAACTTTTCCGCCTTCCTTTATGAACAGATTGAATGCCTCATTAAAGTGGTAGCCTTTTTCCAAATAGTCAAATATCTTAGGAGTTAAAACAAAAGTGCCAGCAATGACATAGTTTCCTTCTTGGACTTCAGTCTCTTCGTAGACATGTTGAAGAAATCCTTGATTGTCAAGTGTCACAACACCGAATTCAGCGGTTTGAAGCTGAAGGGCGACAGCCATGGACATATCTGCACCGAGATTGTCAAGGGCGTTAAGGGTTCGGGTAATGAGTGCGGTATCTGAGATTATGTCAGTATGCTGGAGCACGAACATTTCTTCATTTTTAAGATAGGTGGCTATGGTTTTGACAGCCTCATCAATTCCGAACTTGGTTGGTGGTTGCTCAACATATTTGAGATTAACGCCAAACTGATCTCCTGAACCTAGCTGGTTTTTGATCATTTCACCCATATGACCAATGACAACAAATATTTCGTTGATTTGGTGAGCTTTGAGTTTTTCTATTTGATAAGCGATCAGAGGTTTTCCAAGCACTGGGATGAGGGCTTTTGGGGTGGTTGCTGTAAGAGGAAGGAGATCTTGACCTAAACCTGCGGCAAGTATTACTGCTTTCATTGTTTCACCTTTTTCGTTGAATTAAATAATCTGCCTATTCCACAGTGACGGATTTGGACAAGTTTCTTGGCTTGTCAGGATCAAACCCTTTCAAAGTGGCAGTGTAATAGGCAAGCATTTGTTGTGGGATTTCATAGAGGATTGAGGACAGATAACGGCTATAGCCTTTTGGAATTTCGAAGTAATGATCCAAGACCCCCTTGATTTCCTCGTCACCCTCTTCGATGATACCTATGGCAACAGCCCCCCTTGCCTTCATTTCTTGAACAGACCCCATCATTTTACGGCGGGTTTCATCATTGGGGATTGTGAAGACTACAGGAAAGCCATCCTCGATCAGGGCAATAGGTCCATGCTTTGATTCGCCGGCAGGATAAGCTTCAGCATGCACATAAGCGATTTCTTTCATCTTAAGGGCACCTTCACATGCCGTGATAAATGAAGGCCCCCGACCAAGGTAAAATGCAGATTGTTTGTTCTTAAACCATTTACTCAATTCCTTCGCCTTGATTTCATGTTTCCTGATGACTGTTTCAATGGTTTCAGGAAGGTTCATGATGGCTTGATGAAATTCTTCCAGTTCATTGTCTGAAAGGGATTGGGTTTTTTGAGCAACATGATAAGCCAGCCGCTGAATTGCAAGGTTTAATCCAGAATATGTTTTAGTCGCGGCCACACCAATTTCAGGACCAGTATGTATATAGATGACATGGTCTGCATAGCGGGTTAATGTTGAGTCAACGACATTTACGACTGCAACAATGGTCGCTTTTTTCTCAATTGCATCCTTGACAGCCCGGATTGTGTCAAGAGTTTCTCCACTTTGTGAAGAAGCTATGACAACAGTATTCTCATCCACAATGGGGGAAATATTGTCCCATTCAGCAGAGATGACAGGGATAACAACCTTTTTTGCAATTTTGGGGAAAAGATAATAGGCGGGCATTGCAGCATAATAAGCGGTTCCTGCGGCAACAACGACAATTTTATCTGCGTCAATTATTTTTTCTGCAACTTTATCAAGTTGATCCTCTTGAGTCACCAACTGAGTTTTTAGGACTTTTGGCTGTTCATGGATTTCTTTCAGCATAAAATGTGGAAATCCACCTTTCTGTGCGGATTCGGCGGACCAATTTATTTCTTTTGGTTTTCGGAGAACAGTTTCCCCAGTCACCAAGTTTAGTATCCTATAAGAGTTTGGTTTAAGGATTGCCAGCTCATCATCTTTCAGAATGATGACTTTGTTTGTATATGGAAGAAATGCAGGAATATCGCTTGCACAATAGTTAACACCTTCACCAATCCCCAAAACCAAAGGGTTGTCTCTTCTGAATGCATAAATGGTATTGGGTTCGTCTATAAGTGTCATGACAATGGCGAATGTACCCTTGATGGTCTTGACCAATTGTTTGATGGCTTCTATCGGAGGCATTCCTTGGGAGAGATAATATTCCATGAGGTGGGGGATTACTTCAGTGTCAGTATCTGACTGGAATTCAAATCCCAAATCCATTAGGTCTTTTTTTAGATCAAGAAAGTTTTCAATAATTCCGTTATGAACCACTGCAACACGTTTATGTTGGGAAACATGTGGATGGGCATTTTTTTGGCTTGGGGGACCATGAGTTGCCCATCGTGAATGTCCGATTGCAGTTGTCCCTGTCAATGAGGGGAAGTCAAGTTTTAGGCCAACCTCTTGGATGGAACCTTTGTCTTTTTCTACGACCAACTTGTTTGAGGGGTCAATGATTGCAATGCCGACAGAATCATAGCCACGATATTCAAGTCTTGTCAATGCCTCATAAACAATTTTTCCAGTATTTTCATATCTGGTTTGGGTTACGCCAATTATTCCACACATCTTATTCAACCAAATCCAAAGTTTTAGCAATCCAATTAAGGTGGAAAGCTTATATAAACATTTCACAACATATTTCTGGAAAAGATCGGAAAAACCTAGTTGAGTTCGAATTTATTGAAGTTTCCATATCTATTTGAAGGGGTGGAAGGAGAAGGAGATCTAGAATAGGAGAACATGGGGGAAACGGGGTTCATATTCAGTTCGGATCCATATGCACGCAATTGGTTTGATAAATGATTTCGTTCCTCTTTTAAGGAGATAATTTGGTCAAGGATGGGTTGTGGTGGCATGGAATGGGTAGCATATTCTTTGACAAGATAATCAATTCTTGCGTCAATGTCACCCAATCTAGCCTTTAGCTGACTCACGCCACCTTGTTTAGTTGGTTTTTGGGGAGGTGTACCATTCATCAGTGAAAAAATATCATCCAATAGTGATTTTATGCTCCGTTTCAATATAGATCCATCTGGACTAGAGATATCAATCATTTGAATTTTACGGGCATCCTTGACTGCAAGATCCTCATTGCTTTTTTGGAGAACCCAATCAAAATAGCCTGCAATAGGGTAGAGTTCTGCTGGAGTACCAAAGATATATAGTTTTTTAGAGCCAAAATCGACAAGATATTTCATTTCTTTCAGTAAAGAAGTAACAAAGCGTTTGTCGACAAGTTCGTCATAGGGAAACTTGAAAGACATTTGTTTTTTGCCGACTTGTTGGGAGCAGACGATTATACCTTTATCAAGGAAAACTATCGCCCCTTTCATTTTGATTTTTTTCAGGTTATTTTCTTCAATTGCAATTCTGACATTAATAAGCGTTGCAATGACACCAGTAACAAGAACGTCAGGAGGGAACACATGACGTATTGTCTCAAAGTTTTCCCTATGGAACAGGACGAGTTTCAATTTCGGAGAAAGCTCGTCAAATCTTGAAGAAACTGTTTTGAAGATTTCATCAAGGCGTTGCTTGAACATTTCAACACTTTTAGCCATTGCAGAAAGGTGTGACATGAAGAATGGGTACAACTCAAGATCAGAAATATCCATGGTTCTCATTTCCCGAACTACATGGGTTGCAACCTTTCGGATTTTATCCAATTCGTCAACCGCGACTTTGGTTGTCTTTGAAAGCATCTCGCTGATAGTGGAAAGGTCACTTTCTATTGAGGGATACCCAAAAAACCCAGCATGTCTTGCAATTCTGATAATAGCCACAATTCTGTCAAATCGTTTGTGCAAAGCCAATAATTTTTGCCCATATGGTTCAATTGACTTGAGAGTATTAATGAAAATTTTTGGGATTTCTTCAATGATTTTATTTGGTTCACCCAAGTCAGTAGAGTCACAGAATGGGCAATGCAATCTTTGATACAACTGAATGGAAACTGTTTCAATATTGCAGTTGGGGCATTCGTCAAATGGAGTGCGTTCAAGGCATGAGGGGCATTCGAATTCTTCAATTTCAACGACATGAAGGCATCGCTGGCAGACCAAGGATGCACAATTTTTGCAGAATTGAAGACCTGCATTTCCTTTACATTTTTTGCATTGCAACCTAATGCGATCCCTCATGTTATTATTGACATATGATTTTGAAGACTATAAAAACAAAGGAATACTCAAAAAATATATCCAGATTACCGCTTGGCTTTCCGATGTTTCTTGGAACGGATTTTCACTTGTCCAAAATGGATTGCACAACTGACACAGAAGTTTTGGGTTTCTTGCCGACGGGGGATAACCGCACCTGCTTTTCGCAGTTCTTGTGCAATTCTAGGGTCGACAACACTTATATAACGTGTTCTTTTTTTCACTTTGTCTGCGGGAACGTTTCGACCGCAGTTGTCACACTGGACATTTCCAGCCCTCCCTTTTGAACCGCCAGATCTTCCGCCGGTTCGTCTTTTTTTAGTCATTAAAGCATCGCCTCTTGTGAATGCATATGATGAATTATATTCAGGGGTTTTTTAAAATTGGCATAATTTCAGAACTGATTGCAAAGGATGGAAAAATGGCAAATGAAAGACCATTATCAGGATATCCTTGAACTAAAAATTGATTTATGATTTATTTTATTACTAAAATGCTTATCAATAGGCTTCTACCTAATAGAAGTAATGAGTAAAAATTCACTAGCACTCATAGTTATTTTGATTACGGTTTTGGGGTCAGCAGGCACCATGCCATTAGTAATCAATGCATCTGCGAAAAAAAATAATGAATTTTCTAATTCACAAGAATTGAAAAATTACACACCAAAGTTTGATGCATTGAATGTGAAAGGTGAAATGACTCTGTCTCCCATGTTTACACCAGACAATGCATTGGCAATCCATGCGTATTGGATTTCTAGAGCAAACAGTACATTGGACATTCAAAACCAGTACATTACCATGTTCAATACTTCTTCTTCGACTTCGGTAGATGACTGGAAAAATGATCCTTCGCCAATTTTGCGGGAGATTGTTAAGGCATACCAACGAGGGGTTTCTGTCCGCGTACAAATAAATGAAGATGGGGATTCTGATGATGTCACCACCTTTCTACAAAGCGTAGGCATTCCAGTTCGTTGGATGGGCTCAAGCAGCAATAACCCAGATGGTGAGTATTTATCCGCAACACACAATAAAATGGTCATCATTGATGGAAAAGTCTCGCTTATAAGTTCAATTAATTTTGGGAAAAATGCATTCACGAGGAACAGGGAGGCAGGGATGGTAATTCAAAATGAGGCAATCGCAGCATATTACACCTCAATTTTTGAATCAGATTGGAATGATGGGGAAGTCCCTCCAGCATTAGATCCTGGTGAAGGGGTAAACCCACCATTCTTGAACGATGTTGAAGTACAGCTTTCTGGTTTTGAAAGTCATACAAACATTCCAAAAGCGAACTTTACAGGCACATACAATGTTACAGCATTTGCGAATCCAGACAATGCAAATGATGTAATCTTCAAATATCTTAAATCAGCCAAAAAGTCAATTTATGTCTCAATGTATACAATTTCAAGACCTGATTTCAACAATACATTGATTGAATTGAAGAAGGCAAATCCAGAATTGGATATTCAAGTATTAATTTCTAGAAGAAGGGTAGGGGGTACAGAGAACAGGGACACAGCAGCAGCTGCAAGATCATTGGTGGCAAACCTGATACCAGTATATAACAGTACAGATACATTGAATTTTTATCATAACAAGTATTGGATAATAGACGGAAAGCACACTTTTGTGTATTCTGGCAATTGGTCACCAAGGAGTGTTGCACCCCCATTAGAAAATGGGGAGACATCATACTCGTCAGGAGAAGCAAATAGGGACATGGGACTGGTTGTAGCAGATGCTCCAGATATTGCACAATTTTTCATTGATGAGGTCTGGAAGAAGGATGTTGCAGTTGCATCTGCATGGGAACTTCCTGTTGGGATTTCCCAAACGTCATTTGAGACTGCGCAAGTAGTTAGTGGAACTGTAAAACTTTCTGCCCAAGCATCTGGATTGAACCCAACATTTGTAGGATATAGGTTTGGAAATGCAGAATTCACAGAGGTGAATTCAACAGATGGCTCATTCACAGTTGAATTTGACACAACAACACTTGAAAATGGAATTACAACTTTTGAGGTAAAGGCAGAAACACCTTTAGGGACATTTACCGATAGTGTTGAAATTAACATAGTCAATTATGCATCATCGGAAAATTGGAGGGTTTTGCTTTCTGAAGTGTTACCAAACCCAGGGGCAGTGGATGATGCTGAAGGAGAATATTTTGAAATAACAAACAGTTTTCCATTTGATGTGTTGATTTCAGGTTGGCAAGCAGGAACTTCTTCAAAGTTACTGACGTTTGACGAGGGTTATAGAATAAGCGCATATACATCAATCATAATTGCCCGGAATGCAAATGGATTTTCATCAGGTTATGGGGCGAACGCGGATTTTGAATTAAGCATGTCATTGACAAATTCAAAGGGGTTTGTTCAACTGTTAAACCAAAAAGGAGAAGTAGTTGACGCAATCGCGTGGGGAGATGAAACTGCACCTGACGGTTCTGAATCTGTTGCATCACCAGGGTCAGATGAAGCAATTTTAAGGGAACCAATCTACAAAGACACCAATTCTGCATCCGATTTTGTATTGGGTATTCCAGATCCAAAAGGAGCAGTTCCTCACCAGCCATTGCTTTTGCCAGGGGCAACACCTACCCCAACAGTTGAAGAGACTGGAAGTAATGTCTCACCACTTGGATTTTTGGCAACAATAATGGCAATCCCAGCAATTGAGGCAATTAGACGCAGGAGAAGGTAAAATGAAAAGAATCAAGGCAAAAATACCAACATGGGAAGAAGGTTTCAGATTCATTAAAGAGGTAGGTGAAACACTCCAAGTGCCTGTAGAGGAATGGGATGAAAAGCAGGTTTTGGAGATTTCTGACCTCTCAGTTCATGTTGTGCCTGATGATCGTGGCTTTGCCTTTGTAACCATCAAAGTAAATAATGAGAAGTATAAAGAG
>WAKA01000051.1 GCA_015523565.1 Candidatus Heimdallarchaeota archaeon
GATACATACCATATTCAATGTCTGCTTGTTTTGACAAAATTTTCAAAAGGAATCTTCTGCTGTTTTCGGGAAGATTGTTTGCAGACCTGAAGACATTTTCCTCAATTTGCTTTTCATCCATAAGTGTTATTTTTGTTGTTCATTTAAAACCTGTTCTGTCAATCAATGTCCTCCAAAAAAATAAAATTGGTGAAAGGTTTTCACTCTACTTTGATCTATGTTTGACCCGAAATTCCAAAAAAATAAAAAGAAGGGGTAAATGCAAGGATAGGTGAATTTTAATGGTAATGGAAACTCCAAAAACACCTGGTGCAACATATATTGATAGTGACAACCTTAGTTTGGTTGAGTTCAGAAAAGATGGAAAGATAGGATATATCGAACTGACCAATGAAAGGAAGATGAATACATACAGCCATGAGTTCTTTGTTCAGATGGATCGGGCAATCATGACTGCCCGGTTTGATCCTGAGGTATCCATTATTGTCATTAGAAACCGTGTGCCTGGTGCGTTTTCCGCAGGTGCTGAAATTTCATATTTGCAGGCTTGCAGTACTGACAGTAAAGGTAATTTTTGTTTACATGGAAATGAGACATTGTTGAAATTGGAACAAACACCAAAAGTTGTCATCGCCGCAATGAATGGGCACACTGTGGGTGGTGGATTGGAAATTGCTCTTGCCGCAGACATTCGAATTGCCGCACGTTCCCCCAATCCTGAAAAAGAGTACAAAATCGGTCTCCCTGAAATTAATTTAGGTGTACTTCCAGGCACAGGCGGTACCCAAAGACTTTGCCGTTTGATTGGCAATTCCCGTGCCATTGAAATGATGATCACTGGTAGGTTATTAACTCCCGATGAGGCATTGGAAATGGGTATTGTCAATCAAGTATTTGACGGAAATGAATTTGAGGAAAAATTGCAAGAATATTTGTCTGTCCTGACATCCAAACCAGGAATGGCCATGGGCCTGATTAAACGTGCTGTTGTTTCTGGATCGCAAATGAGTCTTCATGAGGGATTGACTCTTGAAAGAGAATTGCAAAACAGGTTGTTTGCCTCTGATGATGCGAAAGAGGGAATACAGGCTTATCTTGAAAAGCGGAAACCAAATTGGAAAACATAAGTAAACCTAAACTATTATTTATTTAGATATACTAAAGCTTTATACATTTATTTTCTGTTAATCGTTTGAGGCTAAAAAATGGTTCACCTGAAAGTGGTTCAAGCTCCTATTGAGGATTTCGGTAAAAAAATTGTCCGTATTTCTCATAATTTAATGGAGGAATACGGCTTTGAAATTGGGGAAATCATCGAAGTTATTGGTGAAAAACGGACAGGTGCTATTTTAATGCCCATTGGCGAGAAAAACAGGAAATTGCTTTCTGGAATGAAACTACATGAGGATTCATATGTTGAAGGTTTCATCATGATGGATGGTTTGACTCGCACTTCAATTGGAGCTTCTCTCGAATCTGTTGTCAGAATTGATAAATCTGTTTCAAAACCTGCAAAAAAACTAGTTTTAGCCCCTGTAGAAAATGCGGAGATTGACCCAAAAGATATTGATTTTTCTAATTTATATGGACAACCTTTTTCCACCTATGATTATCTCATACTGAATACACTTGCTTCAGATTCCCAACAGTTGGTATCCACTACATTAAAGGAAGACGATATCCTTAAAGTCCAAGAAGACTATCTATCTTCTACAACTTCAACAAGTGAAATTGCAGGTGAACCAAAACATATTGCATTGGCGAGTGAGGGGACGTCAATTTTAGGTGAAACCCGTTTTGTGGTCATTGACACTCAACCAAACGGGATTGTTGTTGCCACGAAACAAACGAAATATGAAATCGTAAAGCCTCCCACCACTAAACAATTTCAAAAGCGGTCTGCAAAACTTACTTATGATGATTTTGGTGGATATAAACGGCAGTTAAGACGTCTTCATGAATTAATTGCCCTCCCCCTTCAAAATCCTGATTTCTTTAAACAATTGAACATTGATTTCCCTAGGGGCGTTATCATCTCCGGAGTTTCTGGAGTTGGTAAAACCCTTTTGGCAAAGGCAATTGCCAATGAAACAGGTGTTTATGTCGTAAAAATCGATCCTTCTGAGGTCATATCATCAAATCTAGATGAATCCGAGAAGAGGATCAAGAAATATTTCAAAGAAGCTGTAATCAATGCCCCCAGCTTAATCATCATTGACAATATAACAACTATTGCCCCAAATCGCGATCCTATGATGGTTGGTGAATTTACTCGAAGAATTACTTCTGAATTTATTTTTCAAATAGATCAGTTGCCAAAAGATGTTCCTGTGTTCATCATTGCCACTACCAATAAACCCGAAGACATAGATCCTGGGTTTAGAAGGGCAGATCGACTTGAAGTAGAGGTTACGTTAACCCCCCCTGACAGGAAAGAAAGAGAAGAGATACTTGCAATCAAAACTCGAGGTGTCCCTTTGGATCCGTCAGTTGATCTTCGAGAACTTGCTGAACGGACAAAGAGATTTACGGGAGCAGACCTGAATAGGTTGGTAAAAGAGGCGGCTTTGTCTGCCATGAGTAAACTTCTCCCAAGCATTGATTTCAGGAAAGGCATTCCAAAAACTATTTTGTCGTCACTTCGGATCACCAGGGACAATTTTGAGGAAGCATTTAAGCAACTTGAACCTTCTGCCATGAAAGAATTCTCTATGGATATCCCAGAAATTACTTGGCATGATATAGGTGGCTTAACTGAGGTTAAGCAAAAATTGATTGAGGCTGTGGAATGGCCCCTAAAATATCCTGATGTTTTTGTTGAAATGGGTATTTCCCCTCCTTCTGGTGTTTTATTGTATGGTCCTCCAGGAACTGGAAAGACATTATTGGCAAAAGCTATCGCCAATGCGTCTGATAGTAATTTCATTGCCGTTCGAGGTCCAGAACTCCTTTCAAAATGGGTAGGTGAGTCTGAAAAGGCAGTAAGGGAGGTTTTTAGATTGGCAAGACAAAATGCACCGTCGGTTATTTTCTTTGATGAAATAGATGCATTGGTTCGCACTAGAGGTGGTACAGGGACAGAATCTTGGATGGACAGCCTGATTAATCAATTGTTAAGCAGTATGGATGGGATTGACAAAAAAGGAAAAATCTTGGTCATTGGTGCAACCAATAGGCCAGATGCTTTAGACCCTGCAATCATGAGACCTGGGCGATTTGATAGGCTTATTTATGTACCCATGCCTGATGAAGAAACAAGGCTGGCAATTTTAAAGGTGCATACACAGTTCATGCCACTTGATGAAGATGTAAATCTTGCAGAGATTGCGAAAAAGACAAAATATTTTGTCGGTGCAGATCTCGAAAATCTCTGCAGGGAAGCCGCGATAATTGCAATGAGGGAGGATCTTTTCAAAAGAAAAGTGTCAATGAGACATTTTCTGAAAGCATTAGAGGGTACTGATCCAACGATGTCACCCGAACTCGATGAATATTATAATAACTTGTCAAAACACTTGAGAGGTAACATAACGGCAAAAGTTTCCAGAAACACCAGGGATTTATTCATATAATTCATAATAATTCAATAATTCAAAATCCAGTCAAATCCTCTGGTCGTATCCTTTTAATTTCTGCAATAATTGAAACAAAAACCATTACAATCACCCCTATCAAATTTGACACAATTGCTTCCAAATTCCAAAATTCAAAAATCAGGTCATGTCCAAATAAAGTGATTCTATTGACTCTGACAAATGTAGAAATCAAGAAATAACCTAAAGAATACCCAATCATTGCATATATGGCTATTGTTAAAATCAATCCTCTCGATATGAGAAAAATACTGGTTCGTTTACTGTGACCGATGGTAAGTAAGGTTCTTATCTCTCTTTTTGATAATTTGACAAAGAATTCAATTGTATGGATTATATTTATGACTAGAATAAATGAAATAATAAGCAGTTCCGCTAAAAAGACAATTCTAACCAATGTAATTAAATTTCCTAGAAATGTTTCTATATATCCTGTTGATTCAATCAATCCTACGTTGATATTGATGGCACCTTTATTAAGCAAACTTTCATCGATATACTGGTCATTCAAGCCTGAAAAATCCAAGATTGTTTTTATCGTCATGCTTTCTTTTGCTTCTGTGACAAAATTCACGTTAACTACTTCACCATTACTTAATTCAATTCTTATATTTAAATCTCCATAAGGGAAGTTAAAAACAACCCACTTTTCAAAAGAATTATCTTTTGAAACAACAATCCCGTTGGATACAACGCCAAGAATTCCATGTTCAGCTGTAACGCTTTTAATATAGAAATTTCCTATTTTAATCGTTTCTAAATAGATTGTTTGGTTGAAAATGGGGAGTGTAATCAACAATTGTGAAGAAAACTGTAAATTTAATGTTTTATTTGTTGTTTGCTCTTCATTGAATATTTGAATGTCATAGGTGGATGCAGGTAACTCAAATTGTTCCAATTCTGAAATATCATTTACAAGAACTTTTCCAGAAATCAAATCTCGAATAATTAATAATCCTTTGTATGGTTTAGTAATGTTGTTGTTGGCGTTATATGTCAGAATTGTGACAAATGGGTTGTTTATGAATATCTTAATTGTATGGGAGGTATCATTCACATTAAAATCAAATGGGAGATCTATATCGAGTGACTTTAAAGATGATATTGTTATTTTTCCCTGCACTAATTCTATTTCTGTGTTGTTCTGTGTTATGTTTGCTGAAGAGACGCCATAAAATTGTACATTGATGTCAAAACTTATCCCAAATTGAGGAAAGGCTGTATAATCCCTTGTATAAACTGATATGAGAAACTTGACTGTCGGTTGGTTCAATATGACAAAAAAGGTATTGCTAAATTGATTTCCAAACTTGTCAATCCCTATTAAATATATATTAATCCGCTCGTTCTTATTTGATTTCAATTCAATTTTCTTGTCATAAATTGAAGTGACACTTGTGTTGTTTTCAAAAATCTTTGTGTATTTTAAATATCTAAATCCACTAATTACAATAGTCCATTGGGATTGATTCGTTATTTTGGAGGATAGTCCTGACAAATGGTCTAATGTAGGGTCGTTGAAGAAAATGTTGTCTCCAATTCTATATGTGCCTTCAGTGATGGAAATCTCATCTGTCTTGTTGACTTGCAGATAACCCCACGAAAATTTTAGAATTCCATTTTCCACCATTGTTTTTGCAAATGTATTCTCAAATTTTTTGACATCCAATGTAAAATTGAAACTTTGTGAATTCATAAAAACTGAAATTCTATATTTTCCTGAAGGAAGGATAATCTTGCTGTCTGAAATGTTTGCAGGGATAAATTCTGTTCCATTTTCAAATGTAAAAACGTATTTGTATCCATCTAGTCTAAAAATCCCTGTTGATGTGCTATTTGCAAACAAGAAGTGGGGAATTGGTAGATCTGGAATTGCATTGTCATCAATGACATTCCAGTTAACAGTTTTAATGAGGACATTTTCGGTGCCAACTATTTGAAATATCTCAAGTGAAGCAGTTGATAGTACATTTGGTATTTGATATGGGAATGATGGATTCACCTCAAATCTTTCTCCATTTATTGTTAACACGACTGCATAATCATGCTCATTGAAAGTTATTCTCAAGTCCGACGAATGGATTTCATTTGTTTCCAAACCGAATTCTGTTCCTGAAGAGTTTGTTATCTGTATTATTTTGGATATGTTTGAGATGAATTCAAAAGAAAGAATTTGAGTTCCTTCAGACAAAGTTAAAACAAGTTGATTCTCATTTGTTGTGCCTTCCATCTTTAATTTTGCATATCCTGATTTAATAATGTTAATTGACCAGTTTTCGGAAATGGATAATATTTCCCCTGAATACCATATTGGATATTGAACACCCTCAAGCACCTTTGGAATAGGTTCTGGAAGCATCCATCCCGCAAGTTCTGTTCTATTGTCCAAAATTATCTTGAATGATTTTGTCCAAATTTTCCCCAAAAAATCTTTTCCTGATATTGTTAGACTATATATTCCCCTTTGCTCTGGTAGTTTAACAGATGCTAACTGACCTGTTGAATTATCGATTTTTAGTGTATATTGGTTTGCTTTTATTTGTAGTGTTTGAAGATTTATTGCTGTTGTGTTTAGAATGAAGGTGGATCCCACCTCATATCTTTTTCCATCTATTAAGTCTGTTTGAAGGGTTGTAGTGTTGGTATTAACCTGAAAATTTAATCTTCCAACAGTAGAATTTCCTTCAATTTTTGGATCATTTATTACTAACAAGTAAAACCCATTTGTCAGATTCAATTCGATTAGTCCGTTTTCATAATCTATTTCTATATTTTCAGTAAAGTTTCCCCCCGATTTATCATACAAAAATACTTGATAGTAATCCAATAGACCGTCGACATAGAGGGATGAAATGTTATTCAATAAGACGGCATTTTGTGGCAGATTGAACTTAACTTTTGTGAAATTTCCCGCTATGTCAAATGTCCTGTTAATTGAAGACATGACCGAAAAGTTCAGGAAAAATGGTTTGATCCCCGTATTCAACCTTAATGAATAATTGCCAGTTTCCAATAGGAAATTCAATGAGCTATTAGTAAGAGTGCCATTGTTGATTAATTCAAAATTTGATGAATAAAGGGTAAATGGGATTTCCCCATACTTAAAACCTTTGTAGGTGAAATTAAAGAAAACCTTGTAAATGTGTTCATTAGTAGATAACTGAATTATTTGATCTTCATAAAGGACAATTTTCTTGCTATCAAGTATAGTTCCAAGCTTTTCAAGCTGTATCTTGTAAAATCCTGTGGGTAGAAAATATGTCTGGGAAATATTTGCTGACCCACTTACCAACAATGTTTCCTCAGAATCAAATATTTGCAGATTAACGAGTGATTTATCATCTGTACCATTTTCAAATTGAACATTTACCTTTAATTCATGTTTTCTTGTCAATTGTTTCAATATTTCTGATTTGCTTGTTATGGTATCATCAAAATTCACTTGAATGTGTGTGACAGTCGAAAAATAATTCGCAAGAAACTGACTTGTTTCCAATGATGTAAGTGCTTCAAATTTATACGGCATTTCAGTATCAACAAAACCTATTACTTCCAAATTGACAAATTTTCCAGAAATAGTGGACGAAACGGAAATTATATCTCCAATGTTTATATTAAACCTGTCTTTTAAAAAATCCCCTACTACTGTTTGTGTAGTGTTAATTTGGAAAATGGTTGATGAATTTCCATAAATTTTGAATGTGGGATCAAACTTGACAATATTTGTTAGATTGACCCCTCTATAAAATGATGGTTTTCCATTGATGATGGCTGGTTGTAGCACTTCTTCACTGTAAGCATTAATTCCTGGTAGGACTTTTATTGATTTAACTAAATTAATGTCTACTTTTGATGTAAAGGGAGTGTTGACCGTTGTATCATAAATTATTACTGTATTACTACGTTGATCAAAAAAATTTGTTGATTGCGAACTCAGTGATTGGATTGTCAGGATTGTCCCTGAAAAGATGGCGGATGCCAAGATAATTGCAATAATTGTTGATGTGAATCTTTTAAACGGTATTAGGGTAGGGGTCAACAAAGAACTTCTCATAAGAATTCACCATTTTCCAATTTTTTGATTACTATTCCGATTATTGTGCCTAAGACAGATGTTATTGTACTTATGCTCAAAAGTAGAACAAGGATATCGAAGGATGCTTCTCCTACAATAAATACATTATTGAAAACCATGGCAAGCAAAGAGAAAATCAAATTAACAATTACAATGCTGAAAAGAAATGAAAAAACAGATGCAAAAAGTGAAACCATGATGAACTGTTTCACAAAAAGGATGATCACTGCATATCTTGAGAAACCTATTGACTTAAGAACTCTTATCTCCTGCATGGATTCTTCAATCAAAAGGTATGTTGAATTAACTATGGATACCAAAATCAATGCAAATATGCTAATGAGTAGAATTCTTAATAATCTAATTACATCCTCTTTTGACACTGTTAAATACTGTGAGACAAGGCTATTTGTGTCTATTTTTATATCGTCAATACTCTGCAATGCATTAAGAAGTTTCTGCAAATCATTTTTTGTGACAAGCCCTTCCGTAACTGATTCAGAGATGACCGAAAATTCAAGTCTATTGAATTTTTGTCCTTGGGTCAAATTGATTGCTGACCAATCCATTAAGATTCCATATTCAATAGTGTCAGGAAATGTCGTCTGCAATCGCAAGGGATTATTAATCAAGATGGAATTGTTATACTTGATTACGTAAGTTTCTCCAAGAATCAAAAAATTCCTATGATTTGCAAAAGTTGTTTTGTCAATGAGAAATGTATTGTTTTTTTGAAAATTAATGCTATTATCCGAAAAAACTTGGGAAATGTTGGTTATTGTCAAATGCATCACGATTGAATTACCTAGTCTTGAAATATTTCCAAAAACAGAGAGGCTATATCTATATTGCAAATTTGAAATAATGCTTGTCTCATTGAATTTCTTTTCCAATTGGTATCTTGTCAATCCAGATGGGTTGATATTCAACTCTGAAATGAGGTTGTCAAGTTTTTCAAGCTGTTTCCCTGTAAAAAAATTGGATTTCTTAGGTGAAACAATAACTGACGTTGTATCATCTTGTACTGAAGCAGTCAGTGAATCAATTTCATTGCTAAGCCCAGAAATTATAAGGCTTGTGGAAGCAAAGGCCATCATTGAAATAACCATGCCAATCAATAGGTAATTGAGTTTTCTTGAATTCCAAATGAAATATCTTACTGCAAGCATAAAATCCACCTAAATAATAAAGACCTTGAATTCAGCATTTGTGAAAATTGGATCCTGAACTTCTTCAATATCCACAAAAAATGGAAAACGCGGGACAAAGCTGTTCATGTATTCCTGATAAAAATAATGTCCTGGTGCCAATGAAATGATGATTCTGATGTTATAATCAGTTAATACATTGGTCGCTTCAGAAATGTTCATTTCAGCAAAATTGAACGGTATTCCGTCCTCTATGATTGTTGTCAACCAAACATCAATAAATCCTCTTTGAGTTAAGTATTCAATTCCAGGAATATTCACACCTATCATGATAATTTCAGGGTTCAAATTCAAGTCAATGATGAAATCTGCCAATTCCCTTACTGCTCGTCGATTATTGTAATGGAATAATTCCTGATAACTCTCCACGTCGAAGTTATTGTAGGTGAGATATAGTATTTGTACTGAAGATGGGCTTAAAATCAATATTGCGAACAACGCAACTTTTGCACCCCGTCCTATTCTTTTCCTTCTTACTGCAAATTTTTTGAACATCTTTTGCTCAATTTCAACATAGGGATAATTTGTAGTATCAAAGTCCTTGGTTGGGCTGTCTCTTGAAAAGTAATATCTAAATCTGCTATAAGAGGATATTGCCGCCCAAAGTAATCCAATGAATGAAAACAAATAAATCAATAATAATGGCACATTACTATGGTAATTATATAATCTCACATTTGGATCCATAAAAATGGAGTTAAATGGTACAAGTGGGAGATAGAATAAGTAATTTGTTCCCAAAACAAATAGAATGATTGATTGTTCAAAAAGTCCAAATCTATGGTCTTCTTTGAACAATCCAAATCTGTTGAAAACTGAAATATTCTTTTCTGTGTTGTAATCGCTATAAATTCGTTTTTTAACAGATGTTATTGTTTTCCGAATAAACAGGGTTGGACTAATACTGGCAAGTGCAGACAAAAAGGAGAATAATCCTATGGATGTAATAATGGTTAATGGAACAATAATCATGGAAAGGTAACGGGTTGATGATACTGAGAAATATCCCATCCATAGTCCGTAGAATGAAAAAATCCATCCTAGAAGTGGTAATGCCCATTTATTGCCGTCACGCGAGGTTAATGTTTTTCCTATTCCCCAGATTTTAAACGGTAATAAGAAAAGATTAAACATGTGCGCCAAAAAGATGACGAAAACAGTTGTCCAAAAGCTTGATGCATGGGCATGTTCCATGTATGCCAATTGTGGAAGTAATTTGGGGAATGAATAACTGAATGGCTTTTCTGGTGTTTGAAAATATAATGAAATGAAATAGTCTTTAATTTCTGGGGCTCTTGTCATATGGATAATCCACACTGTTGCAGTTAATAATGCAAGGCTAAATGTAGCTAGAATGATTTTTTTATTTGCAGGGATTCCTGTTTGTGTCATTTTCACATTGATGATGAAAACAAAAAGATAGATGGCAATGACTGCAATTCCAACCCCCAGATACACATTTCTTGCTGATTTCAAAAACAAAAAAGTTGATATCGGGATTATGAAAATGGACTTAAGCAATAGGTCCTTCTTACCTTTGAGTATAGGAAACGACAAAATAAGAATTAGTGGGAATGAATATCCTGATACTTTTGTCAATGGAGCCATTCCAAATGAAATGGCAAGAAATGGAAAATTATTTTTCAGAGTATTCTTTTCTTTTAATGTTCGCAAATAATATAGAAATCCAGAAGAAATGTAATATGCAATGGGAAGGTCTTGGTAAAATGCAAATTCATACATCATGATATAGATGAAAGGACTAATAAGAAGCATTGTGCTTGCAATGGCTGCTATGATTTTATTTTCTCCAATTTCAATGGTAATGTCATATGTAAGCATTGCCAATCCCATTAAAAACATAACTGGGATTAGCTGTGGATAAAATCCTTTTGAAATATAAAACACATAAGTTATCAAAATGGAATTGACTGGTGGTTTAAACGGGTATATGAAATTCAATGGATTGGGTGTTTCAGGAATGTCATCAGAATAATAATAAAAAAGAGAATTTGGTAGGTAGTAATGCAATGCATCCCATCCTCTTGCTGGTGAAATCCAAGCAAGAAAGGCATAGTCAAAAATGATTATGACATTTGCA
>WAKA01000052.1 GCA_015523565.1 Candidatus Heimdallarchaeota archaeon
TACCTGCTCTCCCGTTTCCAGCAACAAAAAGGAAATGACAGGGTGGCATTTGGCTATGCTAGAGTCAGCAGTCATAAGCAAAGATCTTGAAAGGCAGAAGCAATCGATACAGAATTATGCATACAAGAACGGATATGGCGGATGCCGGATTTTTGTAGATATTGCTTCCGGTTTGAACGACCAAAGAAGAAACCTGAAAAGGCTTATCAAGGCTGTTGCAGTATTTCCGCCAGAGGTGGTGATTGTCACCTACCACGATCGGTTGGCAAGATTTGGCATCTCTCTGATCCGGCAGTTCTGCGGACTTTTTGGTACAAAACTCGTCTCAATTCACCAAAAAGAGGATCGTCCGGTGGAACAGGTTCTTGTTGAGGATGTTATTGCCATCATGACCTCCTATGCGGGGAAATTGCATCGGCGACGAAGAGTTCCAATTACCTCTTCATGACTTTTTGTACTAAACCATTCCATTACATGTTGTATGGGACGACAAACTCCTTCAACTTTTCCTTGGATAAAAAAGGAAGAGGCGGATTCCCACTTCACCCCTAGAAAATGGGGGTGGAAAGCTTGGATTGGCCGCCATCTGCTTGGGATAGTGGTCATCTATGCCTATATCCTTTGGAATTTTCCTCAATTCGCCCCTGATTTTGATCTGTGGCTGCGTAAGATAAGACTTGTTGTGTCGCAGCATGGAGTGGACATTGTCGTTTGGTTGTGTCTTCTTTCTTACAGGTATCGTATTCGGTTCAGCTATTGGCAAATGACAATTCGCCCATTGACTTTGACTTGGCAGACCGAAGTGGCAGTACTTGTTGAATTTGCTGCAAAGATGGAACACCCCCTACCTTTTGCGTCCTTTGCCTCAACCATTGGGGCAGAGCTTAGTTATTGGATCCTTCATGATATCCATCAGTTCTCCTATCTGGTTGCCTACCGCAGAACCCGGCGATTTTTTCCCTATTTGCCTTTAACCCTGAAGCATCAGATTCTGAGCAGTCTCAAGTCGGTGGCCGCCCAAGGACGGACGGTTCCATTCAGAAATCTGCCTCGGCGAGTGAAACGCCTTGACTTTGTCCATGTACCTGACCTGAATGACCTGTTCCAGAAGCTTGTTCTCCTCAATCCTCAGGGTCGATTTGCATTTGCAGTGCTTTACCGCTTCGCCAAAGTTGATCGGATCATTACCGGGGAAATGCTTACTGCCACGCGACAGGTCAACCACATTCCGTTGGTTCGCATCCAGTGTTGCTTGTGGGCATCAGAAAGAGCCACTCGAAATCAATTGAAAGGGCTAATCAGTGGTGTGACAGAATCAAGGGCTTGGGTTTGGCCCAAGCTTCATCTTTTCCAACCCGAATTGTTTCCGCTCCCATTTCCTCCCTTCTTACCTCAGTCCGCGCGAGCGAGCCAAGGTCACAAAGGGACTCAAGTCGGTTATGTGAAGTTGAAGAACACCAAGGTTGCTCCGTACCGTCTTGAACCGGAAGACCTGTATCACGGGGGAGTCATTGCAGGGGCCATCGGCATGGGAAAAACAACGTTACGGCTGGCTTTGACTGATTTGCTTCTCCGTCATGACGTCAGGATCATTGATTTTGATCCCAAGGGTGATACTGCCCGTTCTCTGCATTTCAGGCAGTTTGGAACCCCTCTGAAGCCTGGAGTCAATTTTGTGCACAACCTGTTCAGCAAACCGGCCAATGTGTCCTCTCATGATTTTACTTCCTTTCTGTACAACCTATTGTTGGACGTAATTGGACCGGATGTAACCCCTCCTCAGCAAAAGTTACTGTTTGAGGCCATCGACCGGGTGGTTGCCCTGAACGGCAACTGTTTGGATTTTCTAAGGGAGATCACCTTTTTGGGCATCCAACAGGGGCAGAGGCGAAAAGGGTTTCAGCGTCAAACCGCACAAGCGTTGGAAGCCAAATTTGCTTGGATGCATGGGCCATTGCGGGATGTCTTTTGGACGGAGGAAAGTGATTTGACAGAGTCATTGTTTCAAAAATCAGTGTTCTTTGACCTTTCCAAACTGTACTCCTTGGTGCCCCTGCCATTGATCCGACTTTTCATCAATTTAGTGGTGTTCTATATCAATTTCAGCAACTTGGCCCAACAACAGGGGAAAGTTTGTATCACCTTGGACGAGGCCCAGCTCTTCATGCCCCGAACCCATGGTGACCTGAGCCGATTGGAGCAATCAATTGTCACCTTGCGTGAGGCAGGGGTTTTTGTGATTGCATCAGGGGTGGATACTGCATTGATGAGCCGAGTATTGCTTGATGTCGGGTTTGTGGCGCAGTTTCGAAGCGGTTCTCGCGAACTTAGATCGGTACTAGAGGCACAGGAAACGGACTATCAGGATCTGCAACGGCATGAATGCCTTGTCAGAAGGCTACTCAAGGACGAACAGCTTCTGAAAATCGAGACTATTCCCTTTGAAGACGAGAAGGAACCGCGGTTGATGACCGTTCGAAGTGCCTCCCTTCTCCCCCCCTTCCAAACAGAAGACCGTTTTGTCCGTTTGTGTGAATTACTGGTTCGTATCCCTGAACTGGAGGGATATTCGTGGACTGAATTGAGTCGCAGATTGCAAAAGCATGGACGGTTGTTTGATGGTGTTGCTGAATCTCCGTCACTGTTGGAAAGCCAATCCCCAATCGATCAACATCTGCTTTTGGCAGCCAAGCTTTCCGAATTGCCAATCAGGGAGGCACTTCCTCTCCTCGGCACCAAATCCCTGAGGATGCTCAAAGGTGAACCGATTGAAATTAGGCTTGATCAATTTGAGGAACAGAATGAAGACAAAAATGACATAGGACCTGACCAATTGGGAAAACTAATTGGTATTGATGACCTGTTCAAGGAATTGAAAGAAGACAACTTGAATGACTCCTTTGAACAGAAGGAAAGGAAACCCGATAAGTTTGAGGAAATGAAACCGCTACAAGAAACTCCCCATAAGTTCCATAAAGGTGCAAACAAAAGTTGGCGAACTTTGAGATCGACAGGCTACCGGCACATGTTTGTGCTCTGCAAGTTCAAGAAGGCATCTCTCTATTTCAGGAAATGTCAAAACCTAATAGGCCAAGATGAAAAACAAAAAGCAATCATAGACCTTTTGCTTGTAGAGAGTCTGGTCTTGGCCGGCCAACTCACACAAGCCAAAGAAGAGGCCTATCGGCAGTATCAGAGCAACCCGAAGAATGCGGTGGCCAGTCATCAGTTTCTTATGCTTTCATATCTGCTGAATGAATTTGAACATGTGCCAAAAGTGCTTAAAGATCTGTATAAATTAAACCAAGATGCAGCCCAAGCTCTTCTTCCTCTGTTTCCCGTATCCATCCGGCAGGAATTCAGGACATTAAATAATAAACTGGAGAATATTTAACAAGACATAATTGCCAAACTTCCAATATTAGACAATTATGTCTATGCACTTATGGTTATACCTTCGTGGCAAACCTAGTGCCCCTTTAGTGTCTTACTATACCTTCGTGGCAAGTAAACACCCATGCACTCAAGGATACACCTTCGTGGCAATCCTAGTGCTCCTGCACTCATGGTTATACCTTTGTGGCAAACCTGGTGCCCCTTTAGTGTCTTACTATACCTTCGTGGCAAGTAAACACTCAAGCACTCAAGGATACACCTTCGTGGCAATCCTAGTGCTCCTGCACTCATGGTTATACCTTCGTGGCAAACCTGGTGCAATCTGAAAAAGGTGAAAACAAATGAACACAATATCTGAACTCCTCACGGAACTGACATTTTGTCAGATATTGAACGGCAACTGGAGGTGCGGTATATGGAAACATTGACCTATGATGTCCCTCTGAAGTTTCCTGACCGTAAATTGAACAAGCTGGCACGAGCCAAACTTCAATCTCTTCTAGACAGAAGCCTTGACATCCTCAATACCAAAGTTGTCTGGTATCGGGCCCTTTGGGTAACCAGTCCTCATTTTGTTCCGCAATTAAAGGCGTTACGAAATCAGAAACTGTTGATCAAACGACGAAAAGGGCAATCCATATCAGGGACCATGTTCAAGGCAAGCGTTCTGCGCAATGAACTCAAAGGGGTGATCCCCAACCATGCCGCCAACCTGAATGAATCAGTGTATCTGCATGCGCTTTCAACTGCCGCCGGTCATCGCCATCGGTTGACAATAGCCAGAACAGTGGTCAAGCAATTGACTCCGTTACGCTATACGGAACTGTTACTGTTCGGCCAAACCGATAAGTTGATTTCAGTCATTGTTGATCAGTTCAACTACTCTTGGCTTGGAGCGAAAGTTGTTCTGAAAGGCATGGCTAAGCGGATGCAGCAGTTGAGCCCGGTGACAATCACCTCTTCTGTGACACTGCCGGATCCCAAGGACTTTGCCAATGCATTGCACCAAGAAGGGCTCATCAACTCGCACCATGCCCAGCACAAGCTTCAAAGGCTTCTTATGCTGGCCAATTCTGTCGAGTTCGCAGGGCATCTTCAATGGTGGCTACAGCAGGCATCTTCTGGCAATGATTGCTGGAAGTTGACCAAGAAGCTGAGCAAAAGGCTCGGAATTCATTCCAAGGATCGGCTGTTTATGCGCCTGCTCAAGCACTATCTGGCCTATCTTCTTCTTCGGCCCTCTGTCCCCAAATTTCGTGCCGGTGATCTTATCACTACCCCAGTCTACAAGCGCACCACGATCTGGTTGGTAATGGGGAGCAAGTACGTAATCAAACGTCCGGGTAATGCCTCAACTATAAGGCAAATGATACTGGACGGCAAGGATATTGAGCTGCATTTCGGCTACAAGTACAAGATTCCCGTGAAAGGCTTGCTTAAGGTCCATCACAAGATGAGGCAGATCTTAAAAACCGGAGATCTGCGATGCATTGCCCTTTCAATCAACCCAAAAAACAATTTGATCCGTGCCCAATTGATTGTTGACAGAACTGACTTCCGCATCCACCTGCGAAAATTGAAGGTTCCAAAGGCAAAAGTTGTGGGAATCGATCTGAACAAGATCGGGAAGCACATTGTCGCTTTTTCCATTCCCTATACTGATCCCGGACTCAACAAACTCTGCGCCAAATATTGGCAGTACAAGGACCTGATCAGGGAGCTGCAAAGCAAACTGGATCGCCAGCGACGTCCCAATCCCCGATTGCATGAGCAAATCAGGCAATTGCATCGTAAGCGAAAGGATATTCGCAGAGCAATCCATAACATGCTGGTACCGCTGATTGCATCTGTCGTGGCTAGTAGTGGAGCAGAGACGTTAGTTATGGAACGCCTCCATATGAAACCTCATGGACTGAAGAAGGGATTGGCTGAAGCGGTAAACAGCATGCCCAAAACGGGCTTGCAACTCCGACTGAAACAAGCCCTTCCCAATGTGGAAATTGTGTCAATTGATCCATGGAAACCTGCATTTAAGATCCATGCTAACTGCGGTGGAAAATTGGATCGAAAAAAGAATTGGCACTATCCTCCATGCAGCAAATGCAAAGCAGAGGTCAACAGTCATGAAAATGCCGCAAAAATGCTGGTCAAATATTACTTAAGCTCTTCAACAATCCAGCAATTCCTCTCGTCGCTTACCGGGAGAAAGTCCTAACGGATAACTGGTCGATTTGGCTAGATTTAATGTAATGCGTTGAGACTGTGAAAAGTCCTAGACTATCTGACAAAACGATTGTTATATTGTTCATGCCAATATTCAAGTTATCAAGGGAGAAGGAGATGGAGGCGTTTGAGATCCAATTTCCAGAGTCAACAACTATGCCGTTCATGA
The DNA here is from genome assembly GCA_015523565.1 of Candidatus Heimdallarchaeota archaeon. Taxonomy (GTDB): domain Archaea; phylum Asgardarchaeota; class Heimdallarchaeia; order Heimdallarchaeales; family Kariarchaeaceae; genus WAKA01. Next base: position 5,789 of record WAKA01000052.1, read on the forward strand.
ATAATTGATATTGATTGGGGGATGTATCCATGGCGATCCATTCGATTGAGGATTGATCCAATTGGCTTTCCTCGATTTGTAGGTCGTCAGGTTCCGAGATGATTTGTGGGGGTTGATTTGTGACAGTCAACCAAACAGTATGTGTTGCCGCATTATGTCCCATGTCTTTCACCAGCAGGGTGACGTTGTAAATCCCAGGTTCAAGTCCAGTCAATGTAATGGTGTTGGAGAGACCAGACACCCAAGTTCCATAGTCAATTTGTTCACCATTCAGGAACACGTAATACATACTAGGGTCTTCATCAGTTGCCACCCATTCGATAACAGCAGGGGAAAATTCGGCAACGGTGATGTTGTTTGCTGCAGAAATTGTCGGGGGAGTGTAGGGATGCGTTTCATGAAAATCAAAAGTGTTGTTGAGAGCCGTGTTGTTGATCATTTCCACGTTGAAGGGATTTTGGAGGAAAAAGCCGTAGCCATTGAACGTGGCAAAATTGTCCATGACAATTGAATCATTGATGAACAGGTTGAATCCCTTGATGTCATTGAAGGCGGCCTCGTTGTTGACAATTGAATAGTTGCTTCCCATTGCATAAATTCCGTCATTTACGTTATTGTATGCAAAATTTCCTTGGATGGTGGTGTTTGTCATGCCACTGAAAGACAATCCAATCTTATTGCCAAATGCCGTATTATTCATGACACTAATGTCCATCCCGTCAAAAAGATTAATGCCTGCAAAATCGCTGTTTTCTATTGAGTTGTCAGCAAAAGTGTTTTGGAAACCTTTCATGCCGTAGATTCCACTGGAGGTGATGTTTGACAGGAAATTGTTGGAAATAATGGTGTTGTTTGCATTATTCAAGTAAATGCCATTGTCGTTTTCATATATTTTGTTTCCCATAATTTGTGAGTGTGAAATGTTGGTCATGCTGAGACTAGTTACCGAATTGATGATTTCATTTGACAGGACATTAATGTTTTCACCATAGGTGACCAGAATGCCATGTTGTGCATTTTCCATGGAAGATTTCAATACTAAACAATGGATGAATTGAAACTCAGTCAGCACTGGAACCGTTTTCCCTAGGATCTTTAGATCCTTTCATACTCGGACTATCAACACCAAACACCAAAAAGGGATTCAATAGTCTTCCAGTGGAATATAACGTGAAGATCAGCCCCATAGTTGCAGGAGCAACGATCGTCAGTGATTTAAGGATTGCAAACGAAAGCATAAGGTTATTTAGATCCTGTCCAATATAAACACACCTAAATCTCTGAAATTGGGAAAAATTTGGGAAAGACCAAGGTGCTCCGACTGAACTCATTTTGTTTTCAGCTACAGTCCTTCACGCCGAAAGCAAGCTACACCTATGAAAACAGCAAACGAGTTTCAGAAAAACACTGTGAACCAATAGTTGGTCTATCTAGGCTTAATGCAGCTATAAAGAACATATGGGATCATGAAAATGTGAATTAAATAAAAAAATTTTGTATATTGGAAAGACGAAATTATACATAACAGGGATTATTTTTGTTTATTTTTTCTGTATACCAAGATGATTAGGGTGAAAGTGCCGACCAATCCAATATTGAGCGGAGAGAAATTCTTGTTGGATCCAGAACCATGGAAACCGTTCACTGCATCCTCATAACTGACTGCAGGAGCTCGGTATGAAACAACAAAAGGACCCCTGAACCCAGTGAGGAAGAATTCATTTGCGGCATACATTCCTTTGTCAGTATAGAAGGTATAGTCAGTGACATTCCAAGATCCATTTGAGAGACGGATTTCACCAGCAGGCATTGGAGCCATGCCATTTGTTGCACCTGCCGACTTTTGCATAGGGGGCAGGGGGATGTTGTCGGAATCCACATTTCCTCCAGTCACATGGTCTTCAGAAAGTTGGAAGCCAGAGTTATCCACAGCAGTTTCAAAGAATTGGATGAGGCGGTAGTGGGCAAGAGGGGATGCCTTTTCATCTGCCAATCCCATGATGCTTCTAAGTCCTGCAACGACGCTTGCAATGCTTGCGGGGTTGTAAACTTGTTCGGTTGCATCTTCAGAGCTTCTGTAAACCATGTTGTCATCATCCCACAAATTGTTTTCAATGAATGAGAATGCAGACAGTGCGGCATCCTTGAATTTGGTATCTCCTGTAAGGTTATAGGCAGTGATCAGTCCCCTTATGGCACTGCCTTGGGTTTCAATTGTTCGGGCAGTGGTGCTTGGAGCATTCTGTGCAAGGTCAAAGCTGTTGTCAAATCCGCCATCGTTCCTTTGCAGGTTATCGACAAGGAAATTTGCTTGATCACGGATGAATTGGGTTTGGTTCATGGCGTCATTTGTTGCGGAACTCCATTGTGCCAAGGCAATGATGGCTTTCGAGATGGTTTTGGTGCTGGCTGTTTTTCCTGGAGTGAGTGTTCCAGAGTTATAGGAAGCAGTGTCAACAAATGTTTTGGCAGTTGCATCCCAATGCCAGTTTTTCATGGTCAGCCATGCGATTTTTGCCAATCCCTTTCCAAGGTCTGCGGGACCAGGCTTTCCTGTTTCTGCCATCGATCCAGGGAATGGTTGGGCACCAGTTCCATCTCCTCCGAACACATCATCCTGTTCGGGGGCATTTGCCCATTCGAAGAACTTGGATGCCATCCAGAGCAGGGACAATTGATCCCATAAATTGGAGCTGGAATCAACGATGGAGTAGTTTTCGGGCATTGGCATTTGCATGGACCCTCCTGCGGGGACTGTCATTTTGGTATCATAGGTGTATCTATGTGCAAAGTAGTAGTTCCCTGCATTTGTAGCAGGATCCAATTGTCCGTCCATGGTTCCGTTGGCAATGTTCACGGCAAGGACATTCTTGAGGAACTGCATTTTGTTGATCAATTCAGCAGTGAGCACGAACCCCCTGAATCCATCGGTTGTGTAGTCATCAGGATTCACTTTGCCCTTGCCTAATGCCACATTCCCTTGAAGTGCTTTTTGGCTGGAATCAACGGGACTGTCAGTCAATTCATTTGTGTCGACCAAATGGTTCTTGCTGAAGAATTCCTCTGCCCACAAGACATTCTTGAGTCCGCTTTGTGCCAATGCGGCGGGATATAAGTCTCGGTCGGCAGTACTCAAATCCCAACGGAGTGTGGCAAAATCGTTTGGATTATTTGTATCCACAGCCTGTGAAAAGAATGGTTTTGCAGAGGCAAATTCCGCGAAAATGGGAAACGGATTCATTGGAGGTGATGCATGGGTGATGTTTGCGGCCATTTTTATCTTCATCATCATCATGCTGAGGTTTCCTTGAAACACAGGGCTGAACACCATATGGAGACCTGCACCCGATCTCATTTCAAGGTGTCCCAGATAGTAGCGTGAATACCAATAGCCCTCATTGATGACTTCTCCCCAACTTAATGTGGGTTCATTTGTTGTTGACGCAGCGTTGCTTATTTGGACAGTGCCAATCAGCAATGAAAGAATATAAAGCAACACTGCCGCGGTGCGTAATTTATTCCAGATAAAGGTACGTTGTATTTTTTTCATAAGGCATGATGCAGTGACCCAGAATTTATTTCAAAGGTGAGTTTGAAAAAAAATAGTACGAAATTTCAAACTGAAGGTTTATTTCAAAATATTTTACGGATCCAAAAATGATGCAATGGTGATTTTACAGCATCTGAAGATTGAAAATACCCAAATCTGAAATATTTTATATGTCTTTAGACCGAATATGCATTTGTAGAAAATGAGGAAAAGTTGACCAATGATGAAGGGAGAGGGTCAGTCTATGAAACGTATTGGGAGTTTCACATCCATATCGTAGAAAACATCAGGATTTTGTTTCACAACCTCATCTATGGTAAGGACTGGCTCAACACAAGCATCAAGTCCTTCAAACACATTTTCCCAATGTTGTAGGGGTTTTTCCCTTATGGCATTTTTGATTCTTTCCTTAAGCTTCTTGTCAAACAGGTAATCGTCACCTGAATATTCTATTTTTAGACCTTTCAGTAGCATGTCAAAAAACTTTTTTTCGAGCGAGGCAAGGGAAAGGTATCTTCCGTCTTTTGTCTCATAAAAGTCATAGATACTGCCGCCATCAAGAATTCCAGTCCTTGGTTTTGGGACGGCCAATCCTGCAAGCGGATAGGCAGACTTGAGCAGGGCAAGAGGCATTAGGCAATGAGTCATGGAAATGTCAATATGGCATCCCTGTCCGTTTCTTTCTCGTTGAAGAAGGGCACTGAGTATACCGATAACTGCATGCAATGATCCCCCAACCATATCACCCAATTGCAATGCAGGAGGTGTTGGAGAGGGAGCAAGAAGTGATGCAATTCCTGATTTGGCAATGAAATTGAGATCATGACCTGCCTTTGTTGAGTTTTGACCGAAAGCAGAAATTGAGCAGTAGATGATATCTGGATTGATTGACTTTACCGTTTCATAATCTAGACCCAATCTTTCCATTGTTTCAGGTCTGAATTGTTCTACAAGGATGTCCGCGTCAATAATCAATGATTTGGCTTTTTTCAGTCCCTTTGGCTCTTTCAGGTTGATTTTTTCGATTTTTTTGTTTTTATTCAGGATTTGGTAGACAAGCGGTTTCCCATTGACATGGGGAGGGAAAATGTCTTCCAGTCTTTGCTTGGAGGGGTTTTCGATTTTGGTGACTTCCGCCCCCATATCTGCAAGCATTTTTGTTGCATAAGGACCGGGCAGGAGTGTGGTGAAATCAAGGACTTTAATGCCATCAAGTTGTCCCATGAATTATAGCGAGCTTATAAGTTCCTTAAGTTTGTCGGCAGTCCAAGGTAGTCCTTTGCGTCAAGAAATGCCAGTAAATAGCTCAAATCCTTACATTTTTACAAAAAACCTATAGAGCATTACTTCCTTAAGCTAGAATTTCCGTATTATAATTAAATCATGCAATATAGTTATGAATTACCAAATTTTCTTTATCTCCCCCAACCAATTCACATTATGTAACAGCTTGTTTTCTCAGGGAGTACTGTATTCTCCTGAATCCGTTTTTATTTGGCAACTTGCTTTCCTGCAACTGATGCCCCAATACCCGAACCCATTCCACAAAATCCTTGAGTTCAGTCTCTGCAACAAAACTGATGGCGTCCTTGATGACGGTGTCAGCAGTTGCAATGTGGTACGTCATTTTCCCAGTGTCCAAGTAGGCGGTAAACAGGAACAGTCCAATGATGGCTGTGATGCCTCCCGTGACGATGTTCCTCCCATCCGCGATTTCGAAGGATATGCTGAATTCCATGATTTCATTCCACCTAAACTCCTTCCTTGAGCCCAACTTAATTCTCACAAGGGATTTTTCCCCTGCCTCGATACTGTGGAACACTCCACCCAAAATCTTTCGTTCGATCAGTGCCGTGGGGATGAACACCAATGCAGCAAGCGTGATGACCCCTGTGAACACGGGTGATGGCGTGGTGGCAATGATGTAAGTGAAAAAGCTTGCTGAGATGATGGGGAGCAGGATTGCCCAAATCAGATTGACCCGCGTTCCTTTCAACGATTTTACTTTGCCCATGTGCTTTAAAAGATAATTCACATAAAAGTATTATCCGCATTTATCTTCAGGAGGAATAATACGCATACCTTTTATTACGAGGAAGTGCGAAACTTGTTTTCCTTAACCCATTTGTTTCCTTCAAGTCATTTGTTTTCCTCAAATGTGATGGTAAGTGTCCCCAACTCAGTCTCACCTTGGAGGATCGTCAATTCATGAGTTGACAGGACAACATGAAGGATGGGGTCTATTCCATTTTCTGTGATAATCTTGTCAATTGGAGCGTTCAATTTGCGTGCCACTTTTTTCATCATGTCCAAGTGATGGGGGGTCAATTCCTTTCCAGACCGGGTCACATATTGTACTTTGCGTTTCATGGTTCTTTTTTGGGGCTTCCAGTTAATTTTTTGGAGAAGTTGGTAGACATAATTTCGGTGAATTACGATGCCCATTTTCTCTGTGATGAATTGATGGATCAATTGCACAGTCCATCCATTTTCAGGGTAGCCGAAGTCTTTGGGGTCATGTTTCAAAGCTTCCTTCAGTTCAGCGAGATTGACCTTCTGTTTTCTTCCTCGTTTACTTGGTGGAGACAATATCCCATTTATTCCATATTTCTTGTACTTTCTCAACCAATAGTAAATTTGATCCCGATTTAGGAGGAAGATTTCACAAAGTTCGTCAACCTTTTTTCCTTTCAGGTAATGGATTACAAGAAGTATTCTGAACTTTATTGCATGATTTTTTTCCTTTTGGCAGATATCCACAAGTGTTTCGAGTTCAGATGGCAACAATTAAGATAGACATCAAACTTATTTAAGAAATTAGATCCAACAAAAACCAAAAGAAAAATGGATTTAATTGATTAACAATGACATATCCATTTGAATAATTTTGACATATTATCTTAATTTGAACGATCATTAGATACCGCCATATTTTTCGAAATTGGAGACAATGATGAATCATGAAAGACTTCAAGTCAAGTCCATACTTTTTCACGGCATTAGTTTATTCGATATTTGGATTGATGGCCGCGATAGAGGCATTGGCAATCTCATGGGGATGGCTTGCAGGAATAAATTCCATCTCATGGACCAGGATACATTTTATTACATTGGGGATTGTAAGTCAAGCCATATTCGGCTATGTGCCCAAGCATCTCCATCCAAATTCAGAAACCGATTGGAATATCTGGATTCTATTGAATGCAGGAATAGTCACCTTCTTTTTTGGGAGGGGGATCGTTAATGCACCCATTATGATTGTAGGGGGCATGTTGGTCTTTATTGCAACATTGCTTTTTGTCATTCAGCTTGTTTCGTTACGGGATGGGGAATACCAGACAGGGAAGTTCTATATTACCGCCACCATCTTTCTCTTGTTTGGGATTGTTTTGGGAACTAGCATCTGGGCGGGATGGAACAGCGTTTTGGGAATACACAATGCATTGGAGGCACATATCCATGCAAACAATTGGGGATTCCTTTCCTTGGTTTTTGCAGCATTGTTGTTGGATTTATATCCCACATTTACAGGGAAACAGATTCATTGGCCAAATTCCATAGGATTGATCTACATGACCTTGACAATAGGGGGAGTGGGGTTGGTTATGGGACCATGGATTGGGAACATTCCGATAACAGTTGCGGGAATGATTTCGTTCATCATTGGAGGAGTTACACTTTTATTGGACATCACACTTCCGCTGAGGGGAGAAAGAAAAGAGATAGGGGTTTTGCATCTTTTGGCGGCATATGTTTGGATTTTTGTGCCCCTGTTCTTTGCACCATTTGTGATTTTTGAATTCCAAGGGTTTGAATGGGTTGAGCCAAGCGCACCCCAAGCACTGATTTACGGTTGGGTTCTCCAGTTTGCAATAGCCATAATCCCCTATTTCATTTCAGGGAAGCTTGGAGGAACAAAGCAAACCTTGGTTTTGACAAACGCAGGAGCAGTATTTCTCTGGATTTCCATATTTGCTGGTGAATTCAGGCTTTATTTCCATGGGGCGGCATATCTATTGTGGACCATTGCAATACTTCTGTGGATTAGGTCAATAATTAGGCAAGTAGAAATTTGATTTGAAATGTTTTGAGGGAATCCATTAGGTTGCTACAACCATTGCCAATTCTTTTGTTCGGCAATGCTAAAAGCCCTTTTTTTATTTGCTGCTAAGAAAATAGATGAGATCGATAATGGACAATTGATAGTGATGAAAGAGAGGCTGAGAACTTGGAAATCAAAGAACAGGAAGGGAAAATATTCCAATTAAAGAGAAAATAGCTGTTTTGCCATTATTTAAGTAGTTTTGTTTAGCTTGCAATCCATGGAATATTATGTTGTAAATGTATTCTCAGAACATGGCATTCGTGGAGGCAATCAACTTGGTGTGGTCTTGGATCTTGAACAGCAATTATCGGAACAGGATATGCAGGTAATTGCCAAGCAGTTCAATTATTCAGAATCCACATTCATCACATCTCTAGAAAAGGATGGAGCAGACGTACGGATTTTTTTGCCGAACAGGGAGATTGATTTTGCGGGGCACCCAACTATTGGCACTGCATTTGTCATTTCAAAATTGATGCCTGAAATGGGAAACAATATTGTCCTTAGATTGAAAAGGGGAAATATAGATATCAGGAAGGATGGAGACCTTTTTACCATGATTCCATTCATTCCAGAGGTGAAAAAGAGATATGAAGATATTGATGAAATCATCCAATACTTGGGAATTGATGAGAAGGATGTTTTGGTCGATCAGTTCTATTCAATCACTGCATCGGACTTGCCATTTGTGTTTATTCCTGTAAAAAAGGCAAAAGTCCTTGAGACAATGACTCCAGATTTGGAAGGCATAAAAGCATTTCTGGCAGAAGACAGGGCAGATCCCTATGTATTTGCCTTGGAGGGAATTGATGGGGGCAACATCCATGCCCGATTTTTTGCACCAAACAGTGGCATTGTGGAAGACCCTGCGACAGGGAGTGCACAAGCACCTCTCGGACTTGCCATGCATCTTTATTTTCCAGAACGTTTTGATGGGGATTACAAATTTGTAACGGAACAGGGATATGAGATGGGAAGACCTTCTAAATTGCATAATTCCGTCAAGACCACTGGAGGCAAGCTTTATGCTGCGGAGACAGGTGGCTACAATTATTTGGTGGCGAAGGGAGAATTATTTGTCTGAAAAACTGTTTCTACAAAGAAAGTTGAAACGATCAATTGAAGTCAAGGATAAGGAAATCATATAGTTGAGATGGCAATTGTCATGACCCGAAAAAAGGGTTAACAGTCTTCAGCAGTTCACTACCAAAAAGAGAAATATTTTCCAGGATGTGTTCACGCAATGCATAAGAAAATGGGAATCGTTAATTTCATTGCACTGTCGCATTTGTTTGTTGTTGGATCACAGAGAATTGGAACTCTCATTGAAAAAACCCATTGCTTGGGTTCAACTGAAAAGAATTTTGTCGATTTGATATTCCTCAATGATCCTGCTGAAATCTTTGCTGATGTCTTCCCATACCTTTCTATTTAATTTTTCAATGGTTTTGGCACCGACAAGAGCCTTAAGTTCTTCATTTGTTTTTTTAATTGGCTCCAGATAGTTTCTAACGAAGGCAAGAACATCTTGGTATGAGGATTCCCGTAACAAGTCAAAGATTTTATCGAGGGACTGCACCCGTTTGTTTTCAAAATCAGGTAAGACAGGCCTGATTTGACTGTGATCCATGTACGAAAAGAAGGTACGTTGTGCAGTCTTACCCAATTTTTTGCTTATTCTTTCATGATAGTTGAGATAATACGTTTGAAGAAAATTGCCGAGAATGTACACCTTTGGAAGAGGAACAATGATGTGAGTGAATAACAGTTCGTGAATTATGTCATTGAACAACACCATATCTATTTTTTTTATCTTTCTTTTTATTCTCATTTTTATCTCGTTCAGGGTTCTCTGATTATCGATTTCTGAAAGAAAGGGGACAACAATATCATTCCAATAGTTTTTCAAGTAGTCATTTGGAATTTCCTTTCTGTTGAAAAGGAGATCCATCCCATAAGGGGTGATTTGATATATTTGCTCATCATCAAAGCCTACACTAAAGGCGATATAATTTTTCGACAACAATTTTGATGCGATAATGGACACTTTGTTCCAGCTCATCCCTAAGTTTTTTGAAATGTCGAGAAGGGTTCTGATGCCATTGATCTGACTGAAAAATCGGGCAACATCATCAAAATTTTCAGGGAAATCATTGGGAGAAAGTGATTGCTCTAAAATAACAGGGATAAGATAATCGTGAATCACTTCTTTTTGGAAAACAGATATGATTGTGTCAATGAACCTATGACCTGCCAACTGTATTTTTCCGACATCAATCGAATAGATGTCTTGGAAATCAGCAGTGAATTCCTCAAATTCATCAAGTATTAGTATAAGCTTGTCTTTGATACTTTCATCAAGATCTGTACCTATTAGGACACCAATTGATTTTTCCCCAGAATAATAAATAATTTTTTGATTTCCATAGGTAATTTCACCTACTTGTTGGCGGTGGGTATAGTCGCTTTTCATCTCTTCCAAAAAAGGTTGGATTGCACTGATAAATCCTGAAAACAATACCTCATCAACCTTAAGTCCACCTTTTGCAAAATCAAAAGATGTGATGGGGATCCCACCTTTTGTCAAAAGGAGTGCATATTTTAATGTCATGGCTATCCCTCAATCACTTACAAGCCTATAAAGATGAACAACTGCAACAACCAACAAAAAAGCGGCAACACCTTCAACTGCTTCGGATACTGCAATTAGGGTCTGGTTGGTTTGAAAGAGAGCCTCCATAACATGATGGGTGCTAAAAACAAGAGACGATAATCCTGCAAATAAAACAGATTTGCTCAAATATCCTGCAAAGCCCTCTTTTCTTCCAAAATTCAATGCATAAAGGAAGATCAATAAATTAATGATAAAAGTAATGAAAAATATTGTGCTTACGAGATCATTCATGATTGAACCTCCAATGGTTTTGTGCTGAGATTTGCATAATATATTGCAACGAAGTAAAAGATTGATGCAACTAAGGCAGTAATCGCATAATAGATTTCATCCAACCCAAACACTTCAACACTTGTATGAAGAATAAGGATGATTGCAGTGATAGCAAAACACACACCTGTCACGAACAACCTGCTTTCCTTTAGGTTGGGGACTGCTTTCAAAATAGTGGCAACAATTCCAAATGTGATTGCAAGATTAGCTATTGCAATAATAAAACTTACAACACTCATAGTTAATTCATTGTCACAAAAGATTAAATACTTCACTAAAGCTCACCATCGTGAATAATTTTGAATAATTTCAGGAAACATTAGTTAATTTTTTATTTTATGA
>WAKA01000053.1 GCA_015523565.1 Candidatus Heimdallarchaeota archaeon
GGCACCAGTTTTAGCGCCCCTGCATTGGCCGCAGCCGCACTTTTTGTTTCATATGCCTATGGTCTTGGGTATTATTCTGTAAAAGGCTATTGGAAACTCCCATCTCTTCAGTTGCTGTTGACTCTCCTTAAAAATGCTGATGGATCCAATGCATGGACTCAGTATCTGGGATGGGGCTATGTTCATGTTGTTGATGGATATTACAATGCACTAGACAGAGGACAGCAGGACGCATCGCAACCTGGCGGTGGCTGTGCCTGTCGGCTTTTGTGAGGTGAAAAAAATGAAATATGCTTATATACTGTTTGCTCTTTTGCTCATTGCCAACATTGGCTTTGCATCTGCCCATGATCCCCCTTGTGGTGAAAATTTGGGGTCTGTGGATTATAAGGAGACTCTTGAATTTGACCGCCCGACTGTTTATAACAGAACCATCACTTATGGTTCAGATATGAACCATTCTACTTCTCTACTCTTCTTTTTTATACTTTCCTTGAATGCATCTTCTCCAGAATTCCTTTACCAAAACTTGACGGTGGTCATCCTTTTCAATGAAAGTATTCCTGTTTTCCCATCCTATGATCAATATGAGCAAATGCAAGATTCACATGTGGTGAATACATCCTATCCTGACAAAATGGATTACAACCAGTCTGGTCCGATTGTCCTACATCTGACTGTTTCAAATCAGACGATAAGCAATCAGTTCCCCGTATTATGGTTCCCATTTGTCCAAAATAAGGAAGATTACCAATTGGTTGACGATGAATATTTTGTTTACAATGGAAGTGCTTCAAAACTAAAAACGGACGACCCCTTCACAATCAATGTTGTGTATTATTTTGAAGGCAACTATTCAGCCATGTTCTTTGCCCATGGTCAATCATTTACTACAAATTGGATGTGCAATGAAAACTTGCAGTCATCCAAATCAAGTTCAAGCTTATCATTGCTTGGGTTGTTGGGGTTGATTCCCTTAATTATGGTAAATAAAAAGAAAAAAAGAAGTTAGCTCTTTTTTCGAATAACCTCTTGTTTTTATAGGGGGTCCACTAAAATTTTATTGTTTATTAAAACTAATGTTCTAAATAGATGAGTAAATTGGCTGAAAAATAAAATAATGCTTTATCATAATTATATGTATAAATCCAAAAAAATTCGATTTCTTAGGAGAAGGGTTAATTTTTCTAGCTTTATCTCTCGAATGTGGAACGTTCATTTTACGAGCTGTTGCAATCAATTTTTCTTGGGGAGCGAATGAAGGGATCGTCTGGCTTCATTAATCTGATGGCAATGAAATCCCGCTATTACACCGAAGTTGTCTTTCCATATCTAAAAAATGAAATTGTCCAAATTCTCCGTGAATTTCCTGATTTCAAGGAAGAACTATATGAAAAACTGTACACCTTTTTTAGAAGATACTTTAGTCCTACTGGCTCATTGTATTTCCACAAAACTCTGCCTAACCTTAGCATTTATGATCGGATCTATACGGATGACAGGGATGTAATTCTGTTTTGGAAAACACATATGCTGTACTATGTAAAAAGTGATTTTGTATATCGGAATCTTGAAGTAAAGGTTGGGGATGCCATTTTTTATTTTGATGTCTCTGTTTTGTCCCACAAGATGTATTCCGAAAAACGTCGGTTATATTATGATCCTGTTAAAAAAGAGGGACAACGATTCATTGTTCATGTTTCTGCAGAAGGAGGATCCAAAAATCCTGTGGCTGATCTTTCCAAAAAATTCAATCTTCCTGAATCAGTGGTTTCCCGTGCTTTATTGATTTTTGAGAGACAAGCAGAGGTTGATTATTTTATCGCAAAAAATCTGGGCGTATTTCTGCGCGAGCAATTTGATCTTTGGATGTATGAATATATCTTTTCAGGAATGGATCATTGGTCTAAAAGTAGAATCAAGCAACTTTCATCGCTTCGTCGAATTGCATCAAAACTTATAGACTATATTGCTGAATTCGAGAATGAACTTGTAAAAATATGGAATAAGCCAAAATTTGTATTGAATTCACATTATGTCATCTCATTGGATCGTATAAAAGACTTGAAACCCTTTTTATCTCATAAAGGATTTATCAAACAAGTTGAAGAATGGAAAAATTTTGGCTTCCTCACTGAAGAATTCAATATCCAAGACCTATTTGACGCAAATGGTTCACTTTCCCCATCATTTCAATATCTCCCTTTAGATACCAAATACTTCCCTGATCTTAAGGGTAAATTGGAACGTCAAGGTCTTTCATTGGATGGGTGGTTAATTAAGAGTGAGAACTATCAGGCATTGAAAACCCTGTTACCTCGATTTGTTGGTCGCGTCCAATCAATCTACATTGATCCACCCTTTAATTTGGAAAAATCCTCCGATTTTATTTACAAGGTAAACTATAAGGACAGCACATGGCTGACAATGCTTGAAAACCGTATTCGGCTTGCACGAGACCTATTAGCCAACAGTGGTTTCATTTTTGTTAGGTGTGACCACAACGGAAACATGTTGGTTCGCTTGTTGCTTGATGAAATATTTGGACGTGACAATTTCAGGAATGAATTGATCCTTAAACGTGCAGGGACACCCCAACGTATCTTGGATAATAGGTTTGAACATGAGACAAACTCCCTCTTTCTTTATTCAAAGGATTCTGATTCGAGAATAAAACCCCTTACACAGGAAAAGCAAAGGAAATTGAAATGGCAAGAAATGTCATTGCACAAGGAAAACAAGAATAAACACACTGTAACAATAAATGGTGAGACATTTTATGCCCCTCGTGGTCGGCATTTTCCTTCACAATCCTATGTCGATGGGTTGGTCAAGGAAGGACGAATACGAATCAAGAAAAAGGAATATGTCGACGTATTTGGGAAAACAAGATCTCGAATCCCTGAATATTTGGAAAATCCCTATGAGGTCATAAAATCCGATTGGACAGATATTGCAAGCTTTGTACAGTCTTCCCGTATTACTGGTGAAAATACTGAAGCAGTCGTCAAACGTTCAATTCTTGCAACAAGTGATCCTGGGGACATTGTCATGGATTTCTTTTTAGGAAGCGGTACAACTGTCGCGGTTGCACATAAATTGGGAAGAAAATGGATCGGTGTAGAGATGGGAGAACACTTCTGGTCTGTTGTCCTGCCTCGTATGAAAAAGGTTCTTTTTTATGACAAAAGTGGTATTTCAAAAGATTCTGATGTCCGAGAACATTATAACCACAAATCTGCAGGAGGATTCTTCAAGTATTATGAATTGGAGCAATACGAGCAAACTCTAAAAAAATGTATATACTCTGATAACGAACCGCTTTATTTTGACGATGGAGATTTTCGCTATGTGTTTTTGAAGGACAAGAAGTTGATTGATGGTCTTTCTATTCAAGGCAATAAAGTCAATATTGTAATAGATAATTTATTCAAAGATATTGACCTTCCAGAAACCCTTTCAAATCTGATGGGCATTGACCTATTGTCCATTGACCTTCCGTATGTCTATTTTGCAAATGGAACCAAATTGGATTTGGACAATTTGGATTGGAAATTATTGAAACCGCTTATTTGGTGGTAGGGGGATAGATGCAATGACAGAAGAAAAACGCATGATATTAAGGGAAATCCTTCAGTCAATCGATTTTGAAACTTTACCCCCTAATTGGACCCAACATGACCTTTTGTCTTTTTCCCCTGCCAAATCTCTTTGGTTCCATCAAAGGGAAGCATTGAAACATGCAATAATGACTCTTTGGAAATACTATGAAAATATTGATGACTATGTTCCAGAGAATGAGGTTACTGATATTCGAAAATTGGCTATGCTTTCTGAATATGCAAAAAGGGGTGTGAGCCAGACAAAAGTAAAGGTTCCAAAGAAAATCAGGGATATCGTCCGTGACGTTTATGGTATCGAAAATGGCTCGCTTTCATTGGTTCATCTGATCAACAGGGTTTCTTTTTGGATGGCAACAGGCAGCGGAAAAACCCTTGTAATTGTCAAGTTAATGCAAATCCTTTGGGAACTGATGAAACGGGGTGAAATCCCTAAAAATGATATTTTAGTGCTTGTTCATAGGGATGACTTAATCGAACAAATCATGCGGGCTGTCAGGGAATTCAATACTATTTGTCCAACGAAAATCATAATGCGAGACCTAAGGCAGTACCCTGGAATGAAACGACAAATGTCACTTGAAGAAATAATTCCTGTCTATTATTATCGATCCGACAATCTTGACATTGAGCAGAAAGTCAAAATTGTTGACATCATGAGGTATGAAAACGATGGAAAATGGTATGTCATCCTTGATGAAGCACATAAGGGCGATACAAAGGATTCAATCCGAAAGCTTCTCTATAGTATTATGGGAAGAAACGGATTTCTTTTCAACTTTTCTGCCACATTCGTCGATGATCTCGATCTGGAAACATGTGCATATGAATTTAATCTCGCACGATTCATTGAGAAAGGTCATGGGAAACAAATCTATGTGATGTCTCAGGAAACAATTATGCTTACCAAGGAGAAATACACTGAATTTGAAAAGCAAGTTGCAGTTCTTAAGTCATTACTCATGCTCGCGTTTGTTTCAATTTGCCGTAATCGTTTATTGGAACAAGGGTCTCTTTCTTATCATCTCCCACTGAACATGGTATTGGTGGATAAGGTAAATACAAGGGATGCAGACCTTAAAATATTCTTTCGCATTCTTTCTGCTGTCTGTACTGGGAAAATCGAAACAGGCACCTTCTCCAAGGCAAAAGCAGACCTTATCAGGGAATTGCGAAATGGGGCTTCCTTGACCATCCCAAATATTAAAACCACCTTTGATTTAAGTATCATCCAAAAAATGGACATTCCCCAATTACTTCATACGGTTTTCCATTCCAAAACTCATGGCGAGATTGAAGTCATCTATTCCAAAAAGAGAAAACAAGAAATTACATTGAAATTAAAAACTTCAACCAAACCATTTGGTTTGATCAGAATTGGTGATATCTCAAAATGGCTAAAAGAAGAGCTTCATGGTTATGCAATTCAAGAACGTTTTCTTGACCGCGGTGTATTTGAAACACTTAATGAAAACAACTCTTCAATTACAATCCTTATGGGATCCAGAAGTTTTTATGAAGGATGGGACTCCAATCGCCCAAATGTTATAACGCTTATTGGCATAGGCAGCCGAAATGCTGGAAAATTTGTCCTCCAAAGCATTGGGAGGGGAATAAGGATTGAACCCATCCCCCACCACAAAAAACGCCTCAAATTTCTTGAAATTGGCGTAACAGCCGACCAATACCTTGTCAATGCCATAGAAACCCTATTTGTTATCGGTACAAAGAAAAAAGACCTTAAGATCATCCTTCTTGAACTTGAACGTGAAAAAAACATCGTCGGCAATAAGATTGAAGGGATTTCCATTAATGAAATAGCTCATAAAAAACCATTGCTCATCCCTGTTTATTCCTCTACAAATAAAGATGCCCTTCCAATTATCTCCCTTTCTCCCAATGACTTTAAAATGTTGCAGGCTTTCCTTGGATCCGCTTCTGATGATCGTTTATTATTAATGCGGTATGCTCAATATCTTTCAACAACGGATGCAATCAATCAGTTGACTAAACTTCGAAAATGGGTTGAACATAGTCAACATAGACCTTCTGATCGCAATTATGGGGATCTGGATTCAATTATGAGACATGTAATTTTGGGATTGGACAACGTTCCTCATACCCTTAAGGAATTGAAGGAATTGGATGTGGAAATTGACCATTTCAACAAAATTGCAGTGCACCTCAAAAGGATTGACCTTGACATGCTTCATCAAAAGGTAATGGAAATAAGTGATGCAATTCTGGAAATATCTTCCTATCCAAAACGAATTTCAGAACTCCAAAAAAAAGCAGAAACCCTCTCCCCCGAAAAATTTTTGGAACAAATGGGAAAGATCAGAAAATCAATTACAATCCCATTACAGGGATCTTCTATCATTGAAATACATTATGTTGATTATTCATATTATTATCCGGTTTTAATCGCCCAAGGCAATCCAAATCTCTTGTCACACGCTATTGATGTAGAAAGTGAGATTAACTTTATCCGTTCCTTCATTTCGTATGCTACAACCATTTTCAAGGACTTTGATTGGGTAATCATGAGCCGTATCGACGAAAAAGTTGACAAGGTCTTTATCCCTTATTTCAATCCCAAATCAAATAAAATAAACCGTTTTTTCCCTGATTTCATCCTCTGGGCTGTAAAAGGCAATGATTATTCAGTAATTTTAGTGGATCCAAAAAGTACGGAATATGTTGATGGTTATCGAAAAATTGAAGGATTTCAAAAAATGTTTGAATCCAATGGATCTCCAAAAACTTTCCAGTACAAAAATTATAATGTCCGATTTTACTTAAAATTAATGACTCCTGATAAGAATCGTGTTCTATCTCCCTACAAAAAATATTGGTATTCACAAATTTATGAGATTGTGGAATGATGATGAATCAAATAAACAGTTTCAATAAAATCAAATGACTTGTTTTATTACCCGCTTTAATTTTTCATTGAGTTTATTGGCTTTTGACTTCCTTTATTTTCTCAATCAGTTTTGGAACCGCTTTGAAGAGGTCTGCAACAATGCCGTAATCTGCCACCTTGAAGATAGGTGCTTCCTCGTCCTTGTTGATTGCTACGATTATGTCTGAGGTAGACATTCCTGCAAGATGTTGGATTGCTCCTGAAATACCAACTGCAATGTACAGCTTAGGTGAAACAAACTTTCCAGTCTGTCCAACCTGTTCAGAATGTGGTCTCCAGCCTGCATCGACCACTGCCCTGCTTGCCCCAACTGCTGCTCCTAAAACATCTGCAAGCTCTTCAATGAGTTTGAAGTTTTCTGGTCCACCAACCCCTCTTCCTCCTGAAACAATGATGTCTGCCTCAGTAAGCTCGATCTTGTCTGTCGACGCGGCAAGTACTTCTGTAAGCTTTGCTTTTTGATCAACTTCACTTGCTTCGACAGAAATATCATTGACTTCTGCACTTCCTTCCCCAAACTCTGGTGTATCAAATACACCTGGTCTGACGGTTACAACTACCTTGGGTGCATCAACTTGGATTGTCGACAAAATTTTGTTACCATGGATGGAACGGACAAATGTCTTGCCATCAACAACTTTTGTAATATCTCCTGCATATGCTGCATCAAATTTGACTGCTAATCTAGGTCCTATTTCTCTTCCCCAAACAGTGCCTGGAAGCACATAGTAATCTGCTTCAACGCTTGCTATTGCTTTTGCAAATACGGATGGATTGTATGGGTCAATTTCCGCTTTGTAAACCTTACTAAAGCCTATCTTGCCTGCATCCGCTATCGTTGCATCAAGATCCCTGCCAAGCACTATTGCAATATATTCATCGCCTCCCATTGCCTTTGCCGCGGCTGCGGCTTCCAATCCTGCCTTTACTGTTTTTCCGTTATAAGATTCAAGAAATACTGCTACTTTCACCTTAGATCACCTTCTCCTTATTGTGCAATGCATCTACAAGTTTCTCCACTGCCTCGTCCAAATCACCCGTGAAAATAACTCCTCCTTTCTTGGCAGGTGGGAACTCTACTTTTATCTGTGTAACCTTTCGATTTGCTGTACCTGCGAACTCAAGATATCCAGATCCGTCTTTCTCATCCACTTTCTTTCTCTTCGCCTTCATGATGTCCGGCAATTTTGGATACCTTGGTTCATTTAGCCCCTTGTCTGTGGTTACAATGGCTGGCAAGGTAATCTCAAATTTCTCTTTCCGGGCTGTAGCGTCTCTAGTTACAATTATCTTGCCTTCTTCTGCCTCCAACCCTGAAATCTCCGCAACAACAGGCATATTGAGCAATTCACCCACAGCAGGACCAACGAAGCTGTCTGCTGTATCCGTTGCAAGTCTGCCTGCAAATACAAGATCTGGTTGCAATGCCTCCAATTCCTTTGCAAGCACTTTGGCTATACCAAGTGGATCACTGTTTGCCAAATCCTCATTGTTCACTAGGACTGCATCATCTGCACCCATTGCCAATGCTTTCCTGATGACTTGACTTTCAACTCCTTTTCCAAGGGTCAGAAGCGTTACAGTGCCTCCTAATTTCTCCTTGGTCTGAATGGCCGCCTCCAATGCATATTCATCATATGGCGAAGGTATCCACTCAATGGAGTCATCGTAAACTACATCCTTTTCATCTTCCCTGATCTGGAAACGTGTCTCCGTATCAGGAACTGCTTTTAACATGACGACGATTTTCATCATGGAAATTTTGCCTGCCCGCTTTTTTAGATTTATTATAAAATCCCATAATTTACGCGTTAGAATGAAAAAAATTTATGATTCTTGGTCAAACTCCTTGCAATTTTATTGCAAAATGAACATTCTTTCTGATCACGAGGTTTAAATGTCCAACTCTTGAATTAATCTTGTGCAACCCAAGCTGGATATCGACGAAATTTATGAACTCGCCGACATGATTGCCTCTGATATTCTGGAAACTTCCTCGGCAGTTGACCTCCTTTCAAATATTGAAAACCCAAACTGGAATGAGATTCCTAAGCCCTCTTCACGTGATTTGGTATTTGGAAGTGTCGATGGTGGAAATAGAGCTGCACAGGGTCGAGGAGTCTATCTAATCTATTCCCAAGCCGCTGGTCGATGTATGGGTACTGGGAACACTCAAACTCCAAAAGACCTTCCATGGATCATTAAACGCTATGGTGTTAAAATTTCCACTGGTGGACCGTTTGTCTCTGATTTGTCCTCAAGAATCCGCGAAAGACTTGAATTGAGTGTTGCTACAGATCTTGTTGAAAAATATGCTCCTGATTATCTTCTCTTGGATGGAACTCTTGTAGGGCTTTTTATTGTAGGAATTCCAACTCGTGTCATTGTCTCCAGAAATGAGGATCCTGAAACCCTAAATGATGATCTGACCCTATTTAAAAAAGAGTTAATTGCATATGGTCATGTTATCCTGGAATTTTTTGATGCAATTGATAAATATGGAACTCGGGTTATCGGTCTATCAAAGGATAGTTATAGCAAAATCTTTGTTCCTGAAGAACTCCTGCAAATTGGCATTAATGATCCAGTTTACTTCTCCATTATTTCAAAAGGCAAACCTGGTTATTCTCATATACTTACTGATTCAGGGTACAGTCGACTTTCTCAACTGAAAATAGAGGAAACAGGTAAACCCTTTCTCCTTGAAATGTGGGCACAGGATGGGATTACAATCTCTCGTGACAACACCAACGTTAACATATTCTTTGCAAACTTGATAAGGAATGGTGAACCTGTCAGAATTGATTACTTCTCTAATATAACTGCTTCTCCAAAAGAAATTTTGGCTGATCTGCTTAATGTCTCTGACGGAAAGGATTGGTTCATCCCCCCTAGACTCGCCCACGAACGTGCAAAAGTCAAGTCCGACCTTTTCAATGGTTTCTTAAAGCAAGTCTACAAAAGAATTGCCAAAAATAATCCTGATCTTGCAAATATAATGCTGGGATCAACTAGACGACAAAGAACCCAAGGTGGTTGAGGGTTGCCTGATTCTCTATTTTAAATGTCCCAGATTGTCTTGATCTGTGGTGATTGCAAGGAAATATCTTCTGTATAGTCTTCTGGTATTGTCTTTTCAGGCATTTCACTGGTGTATGGAGATTCAACTCCTGAAAGAATAATGGTCAATTCCACTTTTGGACCAAGGCTTGGGTCAATATGTGAACCCCAAATGACCTTTGCACCACGACCAAGCTCATTTGTCACTGTTTTAACACATCTTTGAATTTCTTCTAAACTTAATGTGTCTCCTCCTGCAATGTGGATCAATGCCGCCTTTGCATCCATGATCTGAATATCCAGTAAACTATAGGCTAGACTTTCTCTTAATGCATCTTCAACTCGAGTTGGCCCTTCTCCTTCTCCAACTCCAATAACCGAACTGCCACCTGCCTTGAGAACTTGTCTGATATCGGCAAAATCAACATTGACATACGCCGCTGTTCTGACTAAATTCACAATCCCCTGTACTGCTCGGATTAGGATTTCATCAGCTACCTTGAAGGCAGTGTCCAATGGCAAGGTTTGATCAATCAACAACAACTTTTGGTTAGGTATGACAATCACTGTGTCACAAGTAGAATATAATTCCTTCAAACCATCTATGGCGTTTGTAACTCGCTCTTCTCCTTCCATTTCAAAAGGAAGCGTACAGACCCCAACAACAAGGGCTCCTTCGCTTCTCGCAATTTCTGCAATAACTGGGGCAGCTCCTGTCCCTGTTCCACCCCCCAAACCAGCTTGCACAAAAACTAAATCTGCATCACGAACTAATTCCCTGATGTCTTCTTCTGATTCTTCTGCAGCGGCCTTGCCAATGATGGGGTCACTTCCTGCTCCAAGACCTTCTGTCAAGTCTGCTCCTAAAATCAGCTTCAAATCTGCTTCAACATTTAGTAAATGATATGCGTCAGTGTTTGCCGCAACAGTGATTGCCCCTTGAATTCCCTTTTTAGCAAGCCTACTTACCGCATTCGAACCAGCTCCGCCTACTCCAATGGCTAATATCTTGTCATTCTTTTTCTTTAACAGCTCTTGAATGACTGAATTTACCTTGGTCGAGGAAAATTTGGCTTGGGATGGCTTAATGGGTTTGTGAACATTCTTGACCAAATTTTTCATGAATTTGTTTTGTGCCTGTACTTCTCCAATTCCAAAGGATTGTGGCTTTTGCACTTGTGCAGGTGGCTCTGGTTTTTCTTCAATTGGAACTGATGCTGTGGGTGTTGCTATTGGCTGCTTATGAACCTCTTCTGCTTTTGCTTCTGCAATTGGTTGCCAAATCTTTTGGTGATCCTTGTATGACCACCTCGGATCTGTCGACCTGTCAAGGTTATCCATGATGTCCAAAATATCGTCTATCGGTGATGGCATTCTTGTTATCCCTTACTCCAAAGGTTATATGACTGGGTGGCATACATCAATAATATTCATGTGTGTTGTTCAAAATTTCTGCTTCCAATAATTTTATATTTCATATAATTCCCGTTTAATTTACACTACATTTTTCTTTCTTGTCTCATGACGATAATTTAATGTAGCCCAATGTTAAAATGTCATATGTGGTAGAGCAAATAGTCGATCTTTCACTTGGAATGGACGAGGATCTTAGGCATCGTCTTGAAAAACAGCATTATTACCTTGCAGGTAGACATAGTGGTGTCAAACTATGCCATTGGACAAAAAAAGACATAACTGGAGAAGGTCAATGCTACAAACATAAATTCTATGGCATAAAATCCGCAAACTGCATGCAGGTCTCCCCTGCTCTCACTTGGTGTACAGAAAGATGCCTGTTCTGTTGGAGAAGCGAAAGCTATGCCATGGGTGACGATATGTCCAAAATAGAACATGATGCACCAGACTGGCTTGTCAGGGAAATGATCAAAGGTCAACAAAAACTCCTTTCTGGTTATGGGGGAAATCCAAAAGTGGATCGCAAGGTATGGGAGAACGCACAGCATCCCAAGCACGTTGCAATCTCTTTGTCTGGTGAACCCACGCTTTACAAGCATCTTGATGAATTTCTTGAAGTTTGTCACGATCTAGGCATGACAACATTCCTAGTCACAAATGGAACAAACCCTGATGTTCTGAAAAACCTAAAAAACCTCCCGACTCAGCTCTACCTCACCGTTGCAGGAAATACCCCCAAAATGCACTCTGCAATTACACGACCGTTTAATCCAAAACAGGCATGGGAAAATCTTAACAAGACTCTTGATGTGATGGCAACTCTTGACACCAGAAAAGTCATCAGAATGACTCTTGTCAAAGGAAAGAACATGGAAAACCCAGAAAAATATGCTGAGATGTTCTTCAGAGCAAAAGCTCATTTCCTTGAAGCAAAAGGTTTCGTATCAGTTGGGGACGCCAGAAACAATTACGGATATGAAAGAATGCCCGATCTTAATGACATCTTGGATTTCTCCAAGCAAATTGTCGAAAAATCTCCTGAACATCTTGAGATAATTGACTTCTCCAAATCATCTTGTGCCGTTCTAATGGCTCCACAAGACTATCCTTGGCGTTTTCTTGAGTAACCGATACCAACCATCAAATTAAAATTCATTAAGGTAATAGTGAAATTATACATCACTAGCATGTGATTATTGTGAGGTATGTAACATGTCCGAAGTCGATAAACAAGTTGCAGAAGCAATGGAAATATTAAAACACATAGCAGAAGACTCTTCAGTCCCACGAAATATCAGAAAGGCTGCAACAAAATCTATCGAAATCCTGCAGGACGAAAGCATGGACCTAAATGTAAGAGCCATTAACGCAATCGACCTGCTTGATGAGTCAACCGCTGACCCTAACTGCCCATATCATGCAAGAACAATGTTATGGCAGGCAATTACAAGGCTGGAACTTCCACCTCAAGCAAGTTGACACTCTTCTTTCTGCAAATTATGAATCTTAATGTCCCCTTTCTTTTTGATTCTTTAACCAAACTTAAAAATTTCCTATTTCTAAATAATATTGAATGGCGAGGTACCCATAGCCTGGTAATGGACCGGTCTCGAAAACCGGCGCGGTTCTCCGCTCGGGGGTTCAAATCCCCCCCTCGTCATTAGAATGTTCTCTTATAGAATTAAATGAAAATTATCTCTTAATCCTTATGAAATTTTTAATCAGTTGATTTCTTAATTTATGCCGCAATTAATGCTGGATTTTCACAACATGCTGTATAATCTTTCACTCCACACCCTGTTCCCATCCAGCAAACCCACTTTTGCTTTCCTTCTACATTTTCAAGATGCATTGGATGACCACAATGCATTGGTGCTTCTACTTTACTTGAGCAGTGTTCACATTTGTATTCCTTTGGCATGTTTTGGTATTTTGTGTCTGCATGTTTCATTATTCTCTCACCTGTCAATTAAATGACATGTCTGATATTGATATGTCTGAATAAAAGGTTTGAGGTCATTACATGTCTAGGTGCATTATTCTGCTTAAATACGCATTATTAATGTTTAAAGTGTTGTTATCCAAAAATATGCCCCTGTCACTACCAATGTTCCACCAATTAATTTTTTAAAAGTTGCATATTTGCTCCTCATGTGCACAAATTTCTTGGATTTTGGTATGATTGAAATAAATAGAAATGGAATTCCTGCTCCCACTGCAAAAACCAGTAAATTCATGAATTGTTCAAATATAGGTAATGAAAGTATTGAAACCCATAAAGTCAAAAAATATCCTAAAGCGCATGGTGCTGCAATGATTGTATAAGAAATCCCAAGAATAAAGGCAAAAAGATATGTGTTTTTTGTTTCCTCTGAATAGAGAAAATTCTCAATTCTTGTGGGCAATGGTATTTCAATCCCCATCTTGGCAAATAACAGCATCCATACTCCTATAATTATCAAAAGAGTTGCCTGTACCCTTGCAAAAATAATGTAGTTTGAAATCAAAAATTGCTTGATTGTTGCCGTGGTTATCGTGGCAAATAATCCCAATACAAGGAGAAGACCTAAAATCAGGACAGTTACTGATCCAATGGCTTGCCTTGTATTTGTCTCCTTCTTTTGTGAAACTTGTATCGCCAAAAAAGTTGGCAATAATGGAAACAGGCATGGGCTGAATGAAGATAGCAAACCTAATACAAAATTGAGAGAAAGCAAAAGCATGTTCATTTCTTGGATCCCTCTGCTGGAATTTCTTTCTTTCCTGTAACCTTAAAATATACCAGTGTCAATAAGCCAAATATTGCAAAAAATTGGAACATGGGATTTTTAACTAATTCACCTATCAACCCTTCACTTTTTGTATTTCCATTGTTATCTGCAAGCTCTATGCTACTTTGACCTCCTCTATATTCATTGATTGCTTTGGCAATTTCTGTGGCTGGTGTTATGGATCCCCATTTCTTGATCAGATTCCCTTGTTCATTGAACAAAAATATTGAAGGGAGACCCGAAACTGGATATTGGTTCTGAAAATCTGAATTCTCATCTATCCCAAATTCCCATGTTGCACCGTTGTCATTTTTGAGTTTGAGCATTTTTGAAACATCATCATACTCTGGGTCAATGCTTAAACTTAAGATTTGAATGTCTGGTGCACTTTTTTTCAACGTGATCAAATATTCTAGTTGGATTTCACATCCGCTACACCATGATGCTGTTGCATCAATGATAAACAAATTCCCTTGAAATTTGTCAAATGAATAGTAATTATTGTCTTCACTCAAATATTGGCCACTAATTGAATAGGCATTTACATTGAATGCTTGAAACATCAAAATAATCAAGATTGTTGACATCCACTTTTTATTTATTATAATTTCTTACGAATGTAATAAAACAAATTGTTTCAAGATTTTAAAAAATATGACCCTCCAATTAAAAAAAAAGAATTGCAATTTCTTGCCTAATGAGGCCGGAGGGATTTGAACCCCCAATCAATGCGACCCGAACGCACCATGTTACCAGATTACACTACGGCCTCTTACGAACTAATTTGCAAAACTTAGCTTAATTTATTTTTCTGAAGGTCTCGGTCAATTTCATTATTCAT
The DNA here is from genome assembly GCA_015523565.1 of Candidatus Heimdallarchaeota archaeon. Lineage (GTDB taxonomy): Archaea > Asgardarchaeota > Heimdallarchaeia > Heimdallarchaeales > Kariarchaeaceae > WAKA01. Next base: position 14,635 of record WAKA01000053.1, read on the forward strand.
GTCAGTTAATCGCAACGAAATGTTTATACTTTTCCGTTCCAGTTAAATTTGTATGTCAGTTCCGAAATGCAACGAATGTAAAAACGAGTTGATTGGACTCTATTTAGAATCTGAAGGTCATTTTGCCAAGTTGGAGGATTTCATGTATTGCAGGAAATGCGGAAAACCACGAGAAGTCTCTGCATTCTTCAAACGATTTGGATTTGAAGCATTTGAAAAACAGAATGACAAGGATCGTCTTGAACTTGATGGCCATGTCTTAATTTGGAAGAATGTTTTAGGTCAAGAACAATATTATTGTTTGACGTGCGATCAAGAATTGCTACATAGTCATCATCATCATTTTCGATAGACATCAATGCTCTTTCTCGTATTTGTCCCTGCAATGTATACAACAAAATGCCACTTTGTTTCCAAATTTGTCTGTCTCAACAACTTTTGCATCATAAAGTTTGACACCACAATGATGACAGGTTTCAAGTACTTGATCCAACCTGGCATCAATCAGATTTCCCATTCTATTTAAGAGGTCATCAACAAGTTTTTTTCCCCTTTCCGTGAGGATGTATTTCACCCTGCCTCTTACTTCCTCGTCCTTTTCGACTTCTTTTACAAAGCCATTATCCCTTAGCTCGTGAAGGAAGGGATATATTTTCCCAGAACTTGGCTTTTCTCCTGTCATGTCTTGGATTTGCTTGGCTATATCGTAGCCGCTTTTTGGTCCTTCCCGTAATAGCAATAGGCATTGTATCCTGAATAACGAATTGAGTTTTGGCTTCGTAATATGTAAATCCCATTTTTATGACTTTTTAGTTTTCCTAACCTGTCACAGTTCAATTATGAAAAGTTCAGATTAAATCTTTCATCGTTCATCTTCTGGCAATAGACCATATTCCTCTATTTCCTGTTCAATCAATTCTGCTCTTCTCAGCAATTCATCTGCAATTGTTTGATTGTGCTTTATTATTTCTGGCGATAAATAAATCTCTCCTTGGAATTCTCTTGGTTTACCCATGACGTCAACAATTTCACCAAATTCCGCTCGTTCCACAACTTCTGTTTCTACCCATTGCTTTACATTAATGGTTCCTGTACCGTCATCAATTGTAATTACTGCATATTTTTTTTCATTTTGGCTTTTTCCGACAAATTTCCTTATGACAGTCCCTAAAATGTGAATCTTATGAAGTGGCTGTCCCCTGAATTTGAAAAATTTTTGGTCATCAAATTCAAAAACCTCTATTTTCTTAATATCGCGGATTCTCATAATCTTTGCAGGCTTTCTCCTGAACTTGGATCGGGAGGACATAATGGTTCTAAGCATTTTGCATCAAAAACTATTGCTATTTGGTGATAAACATTATCTATTTCTGTATTTAAAGTTCTAACTTTCTTGCAAACAATGTAAAAGTCAAAGGTACCTCTCTTCCTGGAATGAACCATCTGCCATTTTCATCTCTCCTCATGCTTTCAAACATTTTATAAAAACCAAATGGTGATTCTTCTATTCTAAATATGTGTAGTCCTACATCACAAATTGCATTAATGATCTCTGAAAATGTATGATCCCATTCATAATGAAGTGGTTCATCCAATGGTTTATCAGTTCCATCGTGGGCGTATGTCCATTTCTCAATATATTCGACTGCTTTCCCTTTGTTAAAATAATCATTTTTTAAATAAATTTTATTGTTTTCCATTTGCATTGCATAATAGATTGGGTGTGTATCCTTCAAGTAAAAGATCCCGTCTTTTTTCAAGTGATTTGCAATGATTTTTGCCCATTCCCTAAGGTTAGGAAGCCATGGTAGTACACCGATTGAAGTAAACACAATGTCAAATTGCCTGTTCAAATTAAGGTCATATATGTCTGATTCAATGAACTCTGTTGGTAATCCCAACTCAGTCGTGATTTCATTTGCCAATTGGATTGCCTCTTCTGAAAAGTCAACCCCTGTTGCTTCGGCTCCAAGCCTTGTCCAAGACATTGTATCAAGCCCAAAATGGCATTGAAGGTGCAGAAGACTTTTTCCTTTGACATCTACATATTGCATAAGCTCATGATGTTCATCTGCAACAAAACTTGGTTTTCCTTTTTTGAACTCATCAATGTTGTATATTATTTTAGAAAGTCTATGTATCTTTACTCTTGCATTCCAGTTATTTTTGTTTATTTCAATTTCTTTCATGTTTCAAGCATTACATTAAATCATAAAAAATAGTGCATTCGTGATTTTCATGGTACAACAATTTCATTCACTGTATTGCAATGTGGACATGTAATCATATGTTTCCCTTTTTCAAGATCTTTCCCTGCAATTTTTCTTGCACATTTGCAAACCCATCCTTTCAATTTTGCAGGATTACCTGCAACCAATGCATGATCTGGAACTGATCTGGTGACAACTGCTCCTGCTGCAACCAATGCGTATTTCCCAACAGTGTTTCCACAAATGATGGTGCAGTTTGCCCCAAGGCTTGCTCCATCCTCAATTCTTGTTTCCACAATTTCCCAATCTCCAACAGCTCTTGGATAGAGGTCATTGGTAAATGTTACATGAGGTCCTACAAAAACATCATTTCCAATTGTCACTCCATGATAGACACTTACAAGGTTTTGAATCTTGACATTGTCTCCAATAACCACACCTGTGTCAACATAACTACTTTTTCCAACTATTACGTTTCTCCCTAGTTTCGACCCTTCCCTTACATGGGCAAAATGCCATATCTTTGATCCTTCCCCAATATCTGCACCGTCTTCAACAACTGCTTTTGGATGGATAAATATCTTGCTCATAGGCTTACGTCCTGATTTCTTTGAAAACTTTATTGGCATATAATGAAAAAAAAGAACTGATATTTGCTCCTTACTTGACAAACAGGTAGCACCAAAGGATTGTCAATCTCACAAACTATTTAATTAGTAGATTTTGCTAGAAGATTGCTATTCGATAGAGAGGAATTTTGATTGAGGCTCGTCAAGCTTAGTATCATAATGGTGATATTCGTAGCATCGATTGCTACTCCTGTTCCAGGGACATTTGGAAATGTTGGAAATGATGACGGAGGGATGCAGACAAATGATGGGGCAACCCTTGCCCTTGCTAGGCATCCCTTTGTTGATCCTTCGATTTATATGGAGGGATCCGTGAATCGGACAGTGACAATCAAAAGTTCCGGTCGAGTAGTTGTAGAAGATAAAATCGTTTTGTCATTGGTGGATAATGAAACCTTCATTACTTCCGTCAATTATTCTCTGCCAACAGTCTTCCAAAAATATGTGGAGTTCTCCAAATTTTATGTACAGTATTTTGATGATGTGGATATTGAAGATGCAAACAACAGCAGAACTCCTGATGTATTTGTCGGACAGGAATTATCAACTTATTCAATCCCTGTCGACAATGACTCACAACCTATAAGCAACAATACTGTTGATAAGGTGTATATCCAAATTACCCATGAGGCGGCTGGTCTAATCACTTGGGGACTTCATGAGTTTGAACAAAGAGGAACTTTTGTTGCTCCTGTTCGACCTCTGCTGATTAATGCCAACGTGACCAACAGCGAAGCAAGAATTGTTTTCGAAACAACAGGAAATGTTTTCTCTCCAGACAGCACTGGGGATTATCAATATCGAAATACACGGCTAGAATTCCATAACCTTACTTATGCGTATTTTGATCCATATCTTGGTGCAACCAAGGATTTGGACTATTCTACTGTAATCTTTGATTCAACAACAAAACAGGAAGCTGGAGATACTGTTGTGGTTCCAAGTGTTTATGAAAAGATTACACGCTATGTCCGGTTTGACCCATGGGGACGTGTCTACGTGACTGAAACATTTACTGTCAGGCATACTGGTGCTCCCCTCGATCCAAATCGTCCCTCCTATAGACGTCAATATGGTTTGGGTGGTGTTGTAGTTGGTGTCCAAACAGACGCTGTTGTTACTGATGTATATGATAATTTCGGACGGCTTAACTTAAACAAAAGAAATGAATCAACTGGGTATCCCGAAGTCTTTGCTGCAAAGATTGAGGGTTTCAAATCTTTGGAAGTCAATTTTAGAAACACAATTTATGGTGGTGAAAAATACACCTTCACCGTAACTTATATGTTCGATGCGGAGAAGCTAATTTCATTCACCGACAATGAATATACATTCAATGCCACAGTTGCTTCTGTATTCAACAATACTGTTGAGAACTTGGAAGTGATCTACCAACTCCCTGAAGGTGCAAAGTTCCTAGAGCAGAACTATTACCCCAAGAACTCAAAAACCTTAATGGATGTTGATATCAGGTCTGCACGTTATACCCTTAGTATGTTCCGCCACGTTGAAATTGTTTACAAAGGTTATAACATTACTGAATTTGATAACCGTGTCTTTCAGATCAAGTTCCAATATTCTAGGGTTTATGTCCTGACATCTCTCATTAATTATTTCATCTTGACACTCTTTGTTATCGGTGGTTCCACTGCGCTCATATATGGACTTGCCAATCTAAGAAGAAGACTAAAGGTCAGCGATTTAGAGGAAATTGATGAGATTGCCTCTGAAAATATCCCTGTTGCAGAATTGGAAGAATTTTACAACGTGTTTACTGAAGTTCGGACTATTCACGACCGCCTTTACGATTTGGCTCAAAAATACTCCAAAGGAAAAATGTCGAAGAAAGAATATACTTCCACAGTCAATACTCTTCGAAGAAAACTAAAAGGTCTGAATCAAAAACTTGACAAGGCTGTAAGGGTCGGAAACACCCTACCACAGAAATATAGCAAGCTTGTTAATAATGTCATGCTTGCCCATCAAAAACTGGCGGACATCAGAAGTTCCATCGAAAAGAACAACAGAAAATACTTCAGAAAAGAAATTCCGAAGGATACCTATGTCAAGTTGAATGCTGAATATACAGCCCAAATGCATAAACTTGAAGGTACAATTAATCGTAACCTTACTGAAATTACCCGATATATAACTTCTTAGAAACTTTAATCCATAATCAACGTCCTTATTAGGATCTTGACTCAAATAATGTTGTGTTTAATCTATTCAAACCTAAATTGCCCGAAAAGCAAAGTATTCCTCGTAGTAAAAAAGAATTTGAATTCCGAAAAAAATGGTATGAAAAGAGGCTGAAAGGTGAACTTATTACTATTTATGTACCTGAAAACCTCTCTGCCAAAATATTCCCGTTAATTGGCTTAACTATATTTTTTGGGTCCATTGTCTTTATTGTTTTGGCATTTCTGACACGAAACCTTCTTGTTTCGTTATTTTCATTTCTTATTGTTTTCTTCCTCTCCCTGAAGGCAGTAAATAAACCTTATTCCGTTATTGAACTTGATCCAAAAACCAGTAATTTTTCTTACTTTGGAATAATCACGCTAGGAGGCATTCCAAAATATGGGGAATATATTGGTCCCATTGAAGCAATTGAGGGAATACAGGTTGTCTCTCCTCCAAAAAGGGCAAAAAAATATCTTCGGCTTATTACTAATACGGGCTATTTGTTATTACCATTTGACAAGAATCTAACCCCTGAAGCAAAACAACGTCTCATTGAACTTGATATCCTTCCAAAGGAACTTTCTCTAAAAGATGTTCCTCATAAGGATCCTAATGGCTGGAAAATTTATTTCCAGCGGGATTTCGATAGAGGCGAATTCTATAAACGACTAAAAGAAGAAAAAGAAAAAGAAAAACAGGAACGTGTACGTGCAAGACTAGAAGCAGGACGAATTGACTGATTTTATCTAAAAATATATATATGACCTGTCTATAATTAATATGTCTAAAACTGATATATGGTGATGCTA
>WAKA01000054.1 GCA_015523565.1 Candidatus Heimdallarchaeota archaeon
AACTCATTCAATTCCCACTCTCTATTGATAAATTTGGTTTTCATAATATAGATTATTATAATTTGGATTATTATATTTCTTTTCCCTTTATTATAGTTAATAGTTAAAATGTACAATAATAGGGTTTGAAAAATCATCTTCAAACACTCATTTATATTTCCACGTTATGTATAATGCTGACGAATAAAGAAAACACCAACTGACAACTCTTGCAGGAACCAACTTGTGTGTTTTTAATTCTTTCTTGATAACAAGGAGTATATTTTCCCTTCTTTCCATATAAATTGGCATTATCATACCAACTTCTATGGGGATAAGAAGAGTAAGATCTATTTCCTTTTCTTGCTCAATTCCTTGATTTTATCTAGGATTCTACTGTTGGTAAGTTCCTTTACCAAGAATGATCTCGTAGGTTGCAATCCTCTTGATATTTTTGCTATAATTGCTTGCACAGGTTCGTCTCCTTCACTATGTGACAGACTTATTTTCTCAATCAGCTCTTCAAATGCTGTTTGTTTCAATATCGTGTATGAAAACTCTATGTTTGAAAATGCGATGAGATAATCGGGGGTTCCTATTTTCGACATTGTTTCCTCCATTGTCTTCAATATCCCCTCATCTGGGGATTTCAAGGTACCATATGCAACAGTTCCCAGATTCTCAATTTCAAATCTCATCAATTCCATTACTTCCTCATCTGGATCTATCATTGCAATTCTGTATCCATTCAACGCTAACTCCATTATTATTGAATATGCTGTTCTTGTTGACGAATGTATCACCATTATCAACTCATTTGCCACAAAATTATCCTAGAAATATTCTAGGAAAATGTTTCTTTTTTGTCTCGTCTCCAATGGTTGTTTAGGCAATCCGTTATTCCCCATAAGGTTTCAGAATATCCCTTCCTTGACTCATTGTGTGGGGAATTAATGCGCTAATATTTATACATTGAAAAAGGAATTAAATCAGGATCAATGTCTGCTTACAAGAACAAGGAGGATGTATCCGCAATAATAAAAATCGCTGTAGTGAGTGGTCTAAGCGGGTTTATCAAAGTTGTCTATCCGTTTTTGATCCGATTTTTCTTTGGTTTGGAGATATTGGGTGTTTACTCCGTCTACTTCCATACAATTCTTCTTATCGCCCTTCCCGTGGAACTCGGTTTGGCAATCTCTGCCCTGAAATTCGTCTCTGAAAGCTTGAACAGTCCGTCAGTATATATCTGGAACTCTATTGCAATTTTTATTTCATACTATATTTTGACTTTTATCTTCTATTTTTTCATACCCGTTTCTCCTTCAGTAAAACCAATCATATTCCTCGGAATTCTTCTCTTTGGGTTTCACCTATTGCTTAGGCACATCCTTTGGGGAATGAACCTATATGACTTGGCAATTAAATTGGAATTGATTTCATTTGCATTGGGGGTTTTGGGCTTTGCCATCATGAATTCATATTTAAAAATTTCACCCCTAATGCTGCTTTCTTTTCCGATCATCTTCAATGTGGTCTATGTCTCTGCAGTCTCATATTGGCTTATCAGGCACGTGCCATTTTCCCCCATCAGCCGTCCTGTAATTTCAAGAATAGTTCACCATGCAATATTTTTGGGAATTGCAAACATTCTTGGTTTTGGTTTGACTTATCTTCAATATGTCATTGCTTCATTATGGTTCACAGAAAAACAAGTTGGAACCCTCACATTTTGGACTGTAATGGTTCTGCCGCTATCGCTTATCTCCTATCCTTTCTCTGTAAGACTAATCAACAAACTTTCTTCAGTGCGCATTAAGGAAAAAATGATGGAGGGGTATCAACAGAGCCTCTCCACGATAAATGGGGTATTGCTTATTGTTACGGGCATTTCATTTGTATTTTATTTCTTCAACAATGGATATGTCTCATCCTATGAAATCACAATACTTTTTGTTTCTATTCTTGTTGCCGTACTTGGATTTGCAAATACAATTGCATCAATTTACTTTTTGATAGAAGATGTCAAATATAATACACTTTCCGCAATCCTTGGTGCTTTTCTTTCAATTTTTACTTGGATTGCATTCCATTCAACTTTGGGTATCCTCTCATTTCCTGTAGGATTGCTTGTAAACATGATCTTTGTCTCTGTTTTCTTTACACTTGCCTTCTACCATTTGGAAAGAAAAGTCCTTGTCTCCAATATTCTGCTGATCCTGAGTTCGCTTGTTCCTGCATATTCTATCATTTCCGGTAATCCTATTCTTGCAAATTTCAGTCCAATTGTGTTGGTTATTGGAGGAATTTCAATTCTCAGATGGTCTAATGATATCCAACAACGCGTGGAGGACGTCTCTTGACCTCAAGGGAAATATTGAACAATTCCACAAATCCATATTATAATCTTGCTCTGGATCATGCAATTTTCCTATCATACAATGATTCCAATCCTTGGGTACGTTACTGGCAAAATAAACCAAGTGTAATTCTTGGAAAAGGTCAAGAACTTTCCAAAGAAGTGAACATAAAATATTGTCAAAGGGAGAAGATTGTAATTTGTAGGAGGATTAGCGGTGGTGGTGCGGTATACCATGATTTGGGAAATCTTAATGTCTCTATTTTCTTGAATACTAAATACTTGCCTTCAAATTCGATCAAAGAAATCCATGACCTTATTTTGGGTCGAATGCTTCTTGCTTTCAAAAACCTTGGATCTGGCTATTCAAAAAAAGAGAATGCCATTTTCTACAATGGCAGGAAAATCAGCGGCACTGCGGCTTATAGGCAATCAAATAAGCTTCTCTATCATTTTACAATCCTTTTTGACGCAAACCTAATTCATCTGGAAAATGCACTTCTTGCAAAGGATCAAATGCCGAAATCAAAAAGAGCAAGCAGATATGCCCCCACTATAAATATCCCAAATTTTGACTTTCATCAATGGAGAAAAGTATTCTTGAAACAATTCAGTATAACAACATCAAAAGAAGATTTTGAAGTTGACCTTGCAAAAGCCCAATGGATACCCCATTCAAAATATGTGGATTTTCCAACCATTTCAGAAAGAAACCTTGCAAAAGATTTGGAAAAGGAAATCTATTCCGACAAGGAATGGATAAACACTGGACGATGGGCGAAATTCATAAACAAATTCAACCAAGTAATGCAGAAACAGGTCCAAATCCCATTCTAATTGCCGCGATCAATGCAACAATCCAGAACAAGTCTTTCAATGTCTTTGACTGGATCTTCTTTGCCTTTGTGGAACCTATCCGAGCACCAATCACTGAACCTATTGCCAGAGGTATGCCAAAACTTACGATATTCAATAGGTCACCATTGTATAAAGAAAATCTTGTTATTAATACAAAGGTTACAACAAAAAATATCATGAATGAAGATGTTGCCGCAGCAATATGGAATGGCAACCCAGAAATGCCGCTAAGTGTCGGGACATATACTATTCCACCACCAACACCCAACATTCCCGCAATCATTCCCCCTATAAAAATCGCAACAATGCCAATACCCAATTTCACTTCGTATTCAATAATATCCCCATCACTGTCCTTGAACTTTCTGACATCCCTTTTCAGTTTAGTCATGAAACCATCATTCTCATCTACAGGCTTGATTTCAGTCTTTTCTTTTTCTATCTTTTCTGTTGGTTGTTTCCTATTTATCCTGTATAAATTGAAAATGGCAGTGAACCCAATAAGGAATGCAAAAAGCATCTTTACAAATTCATCGTTTGTGATAACCCTTTGAGCTATATAACCTCCAAGTATCCCCCCAGGAATTGCAACCGCGGCAAAAATGATTCCTGACCTGATGTCAAGTCTCTTCTTCTTATAATAATTAATGCTGGCGCTGAGTGACGTAAACCAGACGGATATTGATGAGATCAATGTGGCATCCGATGAAGAGGAAACACCAATGACAAAAATGAGCAATGGCACATTCAATAACCCTCCTCCAATTCCAATCATAGGAGCTATTGTACCTATCAGTAAGCCAGAAATTATTAAAATGACTATAGTTAATGGTTCCACATGCTCAACTTCCTATTTTCTTTTTATTTGTTGATGAAGTTCCCAAAAAATAAAGAAACAATTTGATAATTTTTCATGGGTTAATTCAATGTCAACTCAATAAGGTTATATTGTTCATACAAATTTTGATGGAGATGGAAACTGAAATTGATGCTTATGAGGAAGGAAACAGGGTAATTGTTGAAGTTGAATTCAACGGAGTTACATATTCTGAGGAATTTCCCAAGGAAGGAAATATAGATGAAATCAGAAATGCCGTCGGAAACCTTCTGCAGGAAATTCATGAGGATTCAAACATCCCGCCATCACGTCGAGGCAAGATAGAAAACCAAATTTTCAAGTATCTTCATTCAAAAAAATACATTACTGACGACGACATCCTTGCATTGATTTCTTAACGTCTAAGATACCGTAAAATTATGGGGAGAGCAATCAAGACCAGAAATATGCCTGTGATTGAGTAAAATATTAGGTTTTGAGAAAGACTGTTCCCCAATTCAAAGACCAATGTTTGGGTTCTCTTGATCAGCATATCCAAATCCAGAAAAGATGGGGATATCGTTTGATTATCTAAAGTTGAATTGAATTGGAATCGTATGCTGTCCAATCCCCCATCAGTTAGGTTATAATTTATCGAAATGCCCAATGTTGTATTCGTTAAAGATGTGGTGTTTATGCCAACAGTTGTCAATGTACTGGCATTTAACAAATTTGCAAGATTTATGGATGTCAATCCAGCTTTTGCATTCAACAAAAATTCATTTCCTGTTGTCTCTGAAGAGATTGTGAGGTCATTTACCGTAAAATTCAATGTTGTTTGAACAATGCCTCCTATTAAACCACCCATTAAATCTGTAATTGATTCCAAATAAGAAAAATAATCGCTGTAGTCTGGAGTTGAAAATGGAAGCAGGTATGGTGTTGAACCATTTGGAAGCAAAAAGCTTTGACCTGCAACCGTTCCCTTTCTGATCTCATATGAAAAACTCTGGTTCAAATTGACAGTCAATTTCTGCAAATCATTGGCAGTTGTTGTATCATTGACCCTAGTTTGCTGTATCTGAAAATATTCAACTTTTGATTCATTAATGCTCTTGAAAACAATAATTGTTGTACGATTTGCGTCTGTCATCAAAGGGGCAATATCAATTCCACCTTGTATCACTGAACTTTCCAATCTGTCCAACCAATAAACAAATGCATCACCTGCTTTTCTTCCCCATTCATAATCCTGTGCATTGACCATCGGCATGATGAACAATGACAGAACCAGCATTCCTGCCGCAATTTTTTTCATATTATGATATGCCGTTCTTTCAATTATTTAACCTATTGATTTAGGGGCTTTTTTTTGTAATTGGAGATTATCACTTCTGATTGGACAATGGGAATGCATTTCCTTAAAATCTCATCAGGGTCTATGCCATTCATTGCTTGGATTGAGCCATCAAAGTTTTGTATCTGGTTTTCAAAATGCTTGTAGAATTCCCTGATAAAATAACGCATTGATCTCCTGAGAATCTGTGCGGATCTGTCCGCTTGAATGATAACCTGAACCTCATTCAACTTTTCCAGAAGGACAACCCCTTCGTCATACAGATAGCTTTTCATGATAATGTTTTCATTGCCAACCAGTTCACCAATCAATGAATTTACTGATGCAAAAATGGGGGCAACAAGAAATTCTCTTGAGCCCTTTGTTTCTGTGATCTCTACAGCATACAGAAGTTCACCATTATCTGAGATCAATTGCAGAAATTTAATTCTCGTAGGTGCCAAATATACAAAATTTGGATATCGAATATAAAATACCGCAAGAATTATAAATGTGGGAAGAATCGTTGTAAACCCATTGACATCCCCTATTGGAAGGAAATGCTCTGCAATCTCTATCAAATTCCCGATATTGAACATGACCAACGCAAGATTAAGAACTATAAGATATCGCTTGATTATTGGGGCTGATGAAACCTTGTATTGCTTATAGTATACATACTGCAATAATATTGATATTTCCATCCCCATTAAATCAAACAACACTCCATCAAGGGTGGTTGGTTGAGCAAAATGAAAAACTTCATTTGTATAGATGAGCTTGCCCGTTGAAACGTACAAAAGAGCCAAAATAACTTGTCCACCAATCAATCCTGATAAAATCCCCAAACGTATGGAATTGGGTCTTTCATTCAGGAAAAATTCTGCCATAAAGTACAGGATCAGTAATGCAATCAAATGCACAAATCGAACAGGATTGACAATCAGGGAATGCACATCACTGCTATACTTGAACAACCCCCATTCTCCCTCAAAAAATAGCTTGAACAACTGTAAAATCCCCATGAGCGTTGTGGAGCTAAATATTGCAATGAACCAATCCAATGCATTAACACCACTTTTCCTTCGAGAAATGAAAAAATAGGATGCAAGAAATCCACTTAAAATTACTAGGATAATTGGAGGAATAAGGTCTCCTGACGGAACTTGATTTACCACAAATGAAAATATGTTTTTTTATAATTTAAATCATTTGAACACTTATGGCTATATTTTCACTAAAAAAAATCTTCAAGGTTTCTATGAAGTTCCCTAATTCTCGCAATTTCACCCTCTAATATTTTGATATAATAGGCATCAAAGTCCCGTCCCACCGTCAACAATTGTATTTCAATTCTCGCATTCTCAAGCGTATAATACTTTCCTGTTCCAGGGAGATATCCAACTATCAGATTATCATCCTCCCACAAAATGCCTGTAGCGGCATCCTTAAACAGTTTAATGTAATTGTCCAAGTCTGGGCGCTTGATGGGTCTGTAATGTTCTGTCACAACAAAAGGGCGATCCCGCTTTCGTATCGATTTAGGGACACTCCGATAAAATTTCATGCCTAAAAGAGCCGCCTTGGAAATAGGACGTTCTGGCTTTTTCTCAATGTTCATCAATAACCTTCGAATAACATCCTCATCATCTTTTGACGGGTTCACTCCATGAATTTTTCCTCCCCTATGGTACACCCTGACCCTTTTTTTCGGAACTGGCTCTATAGGCAATGAAAATTCCAGAAAAAAAGAAGGTTCATCAAAATTGTCCCTTAGCTGACGCTTATTTGAATAGGTCAATTTCTTCTCTGTCTCATCAGTCATTGGTCTTCACGGATGGAAAAAATCATCAATGGCAATACCCAATCCACTGAGAATAAAGGGATCAAATGTCTCGTATGCCTTGATCACAAATGAATCCTTGAAATCAAATGTCCGTTTGTCTATTGTAAAAACAATATGTCCGCCCATTCCTTTGAAATCAAAAGATTTCCCTGCATCTATGGTTTTTGCGGATAACGATTTGTTACCAATCTGCAATACAACATCTGTCCCAATCTGTTCACTCTTTATAAACTCAATTTGTGCAACTTTGTCCTCCTTAGATCCAATTAATGTGTATGAACGAAGTATTGGATAGTTCTTCAAGAGTTTTCCAACGTAAACATTGTTTCCCGTTCGAAATTGAAACTCCCCTTTTGTAGTCACTAATTTTGATTCTACATAAAACATGACTGTCTTGTTCCTTCTGTCCGTAATAACATACCGATTTTGTTCCTGTTTCAACAATAATTCTTGTTCTGCATCACTTTTGAATAAGGATGGCATCGATTCCCTTTCTCCAAATTTTTCATAAACTTTCCCAAACAATGACCCGTATTTGAGAAATAATTTCCCCATTCATTTATTTTTCATTTATTTTTCTTTCCAAGAATATGTAAGATAAAGAGTTATATTCAATCAATATGATTTAAACTTGAATGTCTGACGACGTGGCAAATCAATTATGGACAGAGGTGGCTACAAAATCCTTTGTAATGGAAATAATAGAGGAAATTGCCCATATTTTCATTGGAAAGGATACTGAAGGAGGCAAAACTCGCTATATATCTGTCCAAGACGTTGTATTTGAGGGAAAACAAATTAATGATGTGCTCCATATTGAGGCATCGGCAAAACTTCTTTCCGATCAAGGAAGCTGGAATCAACCAATGATCTTGCGTATCCACAAGAATTTGTCCAGGTTCAATTCAGAAAGAAGACTTTATGACGTGCTTGTTGACAGAACCTCTAAATTCGAGGATATCCACCCCACAAAATTGATTTACCTAAATCCACAACAACTCTTGATGGTTTATGAATCCATCGCAAGCGATTTACTGCTTAACCTTGACCCATTACTTATTGACTTCTCACTAGGCAGGATTGCAAGCGTCATGCATGGAAAGGATGTCAACAATTACAGGGTCGAGAACCTAATCAATAATATTATCTATATTTTGGAATACCTTCCCTTCCCAGAAGATATTTCAAAATCACTTAAAGAATTGCTTACTCAAAAAGCTGAAAAAGTCCCTTTCACTCAAAGCGCATTTCTCCCTTGTACTGCTTTCACTCCTTCACTGCTTAAAATCAAATATAGAACCTCCAACCCAAGTTCAATAGACCTATTCACTGTTGCAAAAGGAAAGGGATTTGACACTTATATCCCAATGGGGGTTGTCGACGAGGACTTTCATGACAGATTCGAGGACATTGCAAACTTCTACGCCATTGACGCTTTCGAGGAATACATAAGAACAGGAAAAATAGAAGAAACAAAAGAAAGGATTGAACGTTTCCTAACCGGATATAACATGATTTCTCAAAACTCCTTCCATCTTGAATTGGAAAAGTTCTACCCTGTCGGATACATTCTTGACTTACAACTTATCCTTTCCATTTGGCTTCAAGAAGTATCCTCAATAAACATTTCCAACCCTGATTATGAACGGATCAATCAACTTGGCATGTTCTCGATCCATTTATTGTCTGAAGGTGTCTTGGATGAATTCCAGATCGAAACATTTTAACTTTTGAACTGTAAAATGCAATCCCTATCGTGTACTCCAATATGTCCCCCCATTCTTTTTCCATTTTAAATAATCTTCCAATATCTTTCCATGATCAAATGCAAATTCTGATGTATCATCAAGATCAACCCATTCAAAATCACTTGCATCATCCCCCGCTTGTGGATTTTCTTCCGTATCTGCAATAAAAACAATGGAAACTATATGTTTACGGGGGTCTCTTTCAGGATCCGAATACACACCCAATATTTCCCTTAACCCAATATCGACATTCAATTCCTCTTTTGCCTCTCGAATTGCCGCATGTTCCACTGTCTCCCCATAATCAACAAATCCCCCTGGCAACGCCAAATAATTATGAAAGGTTTTTCCTTTCCTTCGTATCATTAGGATTTTCCCTTCACGTTCGATGATTATGTCCACCGTTAGTGATGGAACCTTATACTCTGTCATAGTATTCCACACATCTCCAAATTCCTATAAAAATTTTACATAAACCATTGTGCCAATCAGCTTTGCTAATAAAAACCGTTGATACACCCTTTTTTTCTTTTTCAAAATCATTTGCATATCAAAATCATAAAAATTCCATCAATCCATTGATGAAAAGAGATATTGCTACCACAAACAAAACAAAAACAATCAAACGTGAAAGCTGTGCTGAATTCATACGAGGTTTCATTGAATTGCCAATGATCGATCCAATTCCCAATCCAGTAATAAGAACTCCCGTCAATACTGGGTCAAAATTACCCGCCAGAAGGTGTGTAATTCCACCTGCCAATGCTGTGAAAAGTATCATGAATATCGCTGTTCCCGTAGCAATAACTGGTGGAACAGAAAAGGCAATGACAAGAAGAGGCGTCTTTAACCATCCCCCACCAACACCCAACATACCAGAAAGCAAACCGATGATAAAACCACCACCAATAAGGGATGTCAATGAAATCCGATATGTAGCCCCTTTTTTATGCAAAATCATGAATGGGGGTATTTCTCCAATCTTTTGCCAAAATTTACTTTTGTAGTGATCATCACTGTTTCCCTTATTCTTTTTTCTCATCTCGTTTGCTAAGACTATTGCAATCACTGAAAAGAGAATTTTCAGGAATCCCTCATTTAAGCTGACTGTAAGTCTAGCTCCTGTTACTGCACCAATTGCCGTGGGTACCTCAAACATTATCGCCAACTTAAAATCTATTTCACCACGTCGAAATGCACCAATAGATCCGACCAGCGCAGGAACAGTAATGCTAATCAATACAGATCCAACAATGAGTGGAAAAGGAAACCCCCCCATCAAGGCCAAAATTGGAACCATCAGAACTCCTCCCCCTAATCCCGCCGTTACGCTCAAAGAAGCAACAACTATTGCCAATAAAAAAACGAGCAAATATTCCATTAATTACCAGTCATTTCCATTCATAAAAAGAATACCGCTATTCCCCATTAGGGTAATCCCTTTTTACATTTCAATTTTTCTTTGAGTTATTTTGTATTTAGATGTTTTA
The DNA here is from genome assembly GCA_015523565.1 of Candidatus Heimdallarchaeota archaeon. Classification (GTDB taxonomy): domain Archaea; phylum Asgardarchaeota; class Heimdallarchaeia; order Heimdallarchaeales; family Kariarchaeaceae; genus WAKA01. Next base: position 10,431 of record WAKA01000054.1, read on the forward strand.
TTGCAAATAATCACAGATACCTATTGAAACACTCAATTGAGATACTGAAAATAAAAAATATTATATTTTTGTGAATTTGATATTATCTATGGCTTACGATGCTTCATTCAAGGATATGTTTGGATCATTGTTACGAGAAAAAAACTTCAAATGCAGAACGTCTGTTGAAGTGGGAAAGCTTCCTTTGCAAATTGACATAGTATTGGAAAGGAATCAAAATTCTGACTTCTCAATTATCAGACCATTGGAAACTGTAATGAAAAACATGAACGCAAATCGATTGATAGTTGAGTTCAAAAGTATGAGAGATCAACTAAAATTAGAACATATTAGGAAGCTAATTGCATATAAACAATTATTCCTGATTTTAGAGGATCTTAATGACAATGCTGGTACTGCTATGCTGATTTTTTGCGTTTCTACCCCTAGAACCATTTTACAAAATATGGATGTGAAAGAAGAAAGAATGGGTCTCTACAAGCTAAAATTTGAACGAAATCTGATATACATTGTTGTTGCAAACGAAGTCCCAATAATGAAATCCACTTTGGGAATTGCCACTTTTGCAAGCTCTTTCACGCAATTGAGAAAACTTGTCCCATACATATCGAGACATCCCCATGCACAAAGATTTTTATCTTTCTCCATAGTAATGAATTATAAGAGAACCCTGAAAGTCATGAGGGAAGCAGGCATGAGCACATCATCAATCATCATGAGAAACATCAAGCTGGCAATAAATGATTTGGGGCTGGAAAATGTGATTAAGGAAATCGGGCTGGAGAATGTGATCGAGCAGGTCGGGCTGGAAAACGTGATTGAGCAGGTCGGGCTGGAGAACGTGATCAGGCAGGTCGGGCTGGAAAACGTGATTGAGCAGGTCGGGCTGGAGAACGTGATCAGGCAGGTCGGAAAAGAAAAAACATTCAAGATTTTGTTGGCTGACAGAGAGGAACTACAACAAATTATCCAGAAACTTTCTGATGAAGAACGAGACCTCCTTAGATATCTATTGGAAAAATAAAAATGATTTGATTTTTGAAAACATTCCATCTGCCAAACCGCACATTAGGCTTATAGCGTTTTCTACATCGTTTATCTGTTGAATAAGAAATTCAAAAATCCATAACTTTCAAACAAAATGTAACTATTGCTATGAATTTGACAAGATTGTTTGTCACTGATTTGTTGAACATGCGAGCAAATGCGACAAGGGGCGACAATACCAACTATACAATTTCATTTCAACGAATGATGTTTCATTTGCATGGGCATTGCAAACAGTGCCTGTTTCACATATTGTATCAACTAGTGTTTACATTTAGTCCGAGATAAACGCAAAAAAACACATGCAGCAAGTCCTTTCTCAGTTCGTGGATCTTGTAAATTCTGCAAGAATAACTGAAAAACACCAAGATATATGACCAATGCATCTCATGGAACGAATGCATTACTTGCTTCTCATTGAATTGTTACCAAATATCATTAGATAAATTATGCTACAGTTACTCCATAGGCCAAACCAATGAGATAGCTTACTCCACCGCCGATCATGCCAATGAACAGGTGTTCCAAGCCTTCTTTGATTGGATTGGTTTTTGTCATCAGTGTTTTCAATGCTCCAGTTGCAAACAAAGTCAAGGATGTCAATCCTGTTGCCCAATAGAGTCCAACGATTGCGTCCGTGACAAAGAAAAATGGAAGAACCGAAGGAAGGGACCCTGCAATGAAAAGGAATGCAACAGTTGCCATTGCCTTCCAAGGACTGCGTCGGGATATGTCTGCAACTCCAAGTTCCATTGTCATCATTACCTTCATCAATTTATCGTCATCCTCTGCAATCTTTTCCACTAATTCCTGCAATTGTTTGCCCCGTAATCCTAATTCCCCAAACATGTCAAATAGTTCGTTGATCTCGTGATTGCGGAAATACTTGAAATGAAGCTTCTCTTCCTCTATAATTGCGTCAAAAACCTGCTCTTGGCTTTTTGTGGAAATGAATTCTCCTGCCATCATTGAAATGGCCCCTGCTATTGCCCCCACAATCCCTGCAAGCAGGACATTTTTCACGGGGCTGTTTGCTCCCGCGACACCTGCAACAAGCAAATAGATGGAAACGAGTCCATCATTCACTCCGAGGATTATGTCACGCATATAGTTTCGAATTTTGTCATCATGTTCCTTGAATTCGATTTCTTTCCCTTCCAAATCCTCTGGATATCTATAGATATCATATTTTGGGTCATAGATCCTTCCGTCTTCATTGACAACATGCTCTATAGTGCTTTCCTCTTGAGTCACCTTGCTTTCTTGGGTTTCCATAGGTGTCATTTGTTTCTTATTATAAAAGACCTATTGGAACAGTCTATATCTAAAAGTTATTTTCCCAAATAAAACATGATAATTATTGTGAATTTGCTTATTGATATTGGAGGTACTTATGTAAGGCTCGCAAAAGAATCAGAAGGCAAATTATATGACTTCAAAAAGGTGGAATACAAACATGGGTCAGCATTCCACTCGATTGTACTTGATTATATGGATGGGGAGGCAATAGACACCGTCTGCCTCTCTGTTGCAGGTCCCGTCAACTCAAATGTGGTAAAGCTTACAAATTCCGATACCACCATTGATCTTGATAAGCTGAAAGAAAATCTAGGTGCAAGAAATGCCGTTGCAATGAATGACCTAGTCGCATTTGGATGGTATGCAAGCACATTAAGCAATTCAAAAACCATTGCCTGTATTGGAATGGGTACGGGATTTGGTCTCGCTTTTGTCTCCAACGCAGAAGTTCCAATAGTATACCCTAGTGAGTATGGTCATAGACTCGCCATTTATGACAGGAACTTTGCTTTGTTCAAATTCCTCGACATCATTGAAGAAAATCCAAGCGTAGAATTCTTTCTTTCTGGATCAGGCATTGCCAAACAATTCACATACAAAATATATTCCATTGCCAATCGAATACAGAATTCAATGTCACAGGAAATGGTAATTGACAGCATTTTAAGAAACCTACTGGTCAATTCAACAGCATATACTGAATTGGTGATGAACCTTGCAGAAATTATGGGATCTGAATGGCTGAAAGATACAGGAAAACGAGGTCTCGAACATAACGAAAAGATATTGGCAATGCAGGAGATACTCAACCACTTTATCTTCCTATTGCAAAAAGATGGTGGGCTTGGAGCTCCCCTCATGCAGGTCACAAGCTCAGATGAATTGGCAGAAATATCCATGAAACTGGTGGATAACCTTGTAAAGAACTTGAAGGAAGAACTGGCAAATATCATGCTGTCATACTTGCCTGAAAAGATATATGTAACAGGAGGATTTGCCGCCAGATTTGATTGGGAAAAAATAAGACATTCCTATAATGAAAACCCCCCGTTAAGACATGATAAAATTGTCGGGCAATATGCCCCCATCAATATTGTCCACGTCAATGACAATTATGCATCAATAAAAGGATTGCAACAATACCTCCGTTTTTTGGCAGATAATGCCAACCTATAACAGAGAATGTTTTGAATGAGCTTGATTTTTCCCAATTATGGAATTGGGATTGACAGTCAGCGCAGATTACCTACCCGTGCATGAAATCCTGAAATTGGCACCATTGGCGGAAACCCTTGGATTTTCCCAGTTTGCAGTCCCTGAGATTTGGGGACATGATGCAGTTACCCTTCTGGCGAATCTTGCCACAAGAACCAAGAAAGCAATCCTTTCATCAGGCATCATGAATATGTACAGCAGAACGCCAGGAACCATGGCAATGACTGCCGCAAGTCTAGATGAATTGTCGCAAGGAAGATTTACATTAGGCTTGGGATTGAGTGGTCCAGCAGTGATTGAGAATTTCCATGGCAAAAAATTCTCCAAACCGCTTGCCCATACAAGAGACTTTGTGTCAATGACAAAGCTCCTGCTTTCGGGAAAAAGAATGAACTACAATAGTGAAACCCTTGGCAATGTGAAAGGATTTAAACTATCCCTCAAACTAACTAGACCCAAAATCCCCATACATATTGCCGCATTGGGTCCAAAAAACGTCAAGCTTACTGCTGAAATCGCTGACGGATGGATACCTGTAATCATGCCATTGGACGCCTTCAAGCAGGAAGTGAAAAAGATACACCGACATTTGGAAGATTTCGGTAGGAACATCAATGAATTCGAAATAACCCCATTTGTCCTTTCTTTGACAGGAACAGACGATCAAGTCGAATCACTTCTCAGAAAACACCTCGCATATTATTTCGGTGGAATGGGCACTTTTTACAACAATATGCTCAAACGGGTCGGCTTTGAAAATGAAGCAAGGGAAATCAAGCTAAGGTGGACAAATGGGGACAGAGAAGGTGCCGCAAAGGCAATTTCGGACGATTTGCTTCAACAGACCTGTGTATTCGGAAACAAACAGGAAGCTAAAACTAAATTGAAAAAAATTGTCGAGGCTGGTGCAACTAGACCATTGATCTCACTTCCGTTTGGAACACCCAAGGAATTGGCAATGCAGACCATTCAAACACTTGCACCCGCTACATGAGATTATACATCAAAACTCCAAAATAATACATCGAATATAATGTTCCCAAAAAAAAGACAAATACAAAAATGGATATCAACCTCCTTGCATTTGTCCCAAAATTGCCATAATTATTCAGGAAATCCAAAAACGGTTTCACTTTCAAAACTCCCACGAATATTAAAATTGAGATAACCATAATCATCAGATATGCAATCATATCCATTGGCTCCACTTGCCCATTTGTGTTGAAGAATGGAAAAAATATCATTAATGGCCAAACCGTTATCAATGAAAAAACAATATAGCCAACCATCAACTGGAAAACAAGTCCCATCTCCAGTTCAACCCGAAACGAAAACCAAATGCTAACCAATAATGAAACAATCACATAAAAAAGACCTGCATACAAAATTTCCATGAACCACATTAAAACCAATAAAAAATTAACTTTTGTATACCAAACCTTTGTTTCCTCTCTAATCAGGGTTCTTGTCAGTCCTGAATTCCATCACTATTTCTGTTCCAAAGGAATTTTCAATCAATACAAAACCAAATACAAGCTACACGATCTTGCATTCACTTGTCTGCTTGACATTTAAATTCTATTTAACAATGATACACCACTTTAACCAGTTGACTAAAAGATATCCCCTCTGTATCTTTTCTCAAAAATTTCAATCACTGCAAGCCTGAAGCAATTTTTATAGTTTGTCAATGATCTTGGAAACTAGATTTCTAAAATCAGACTGTTGTTTTTCAATGGCATCAGTTTGACTCATTATGATTTTTTCAAGTTTTTGAGTCACATCAGCAATATCTTCCATCTTTTCCTCGATTTTTTCGATTCTTCCAACCTTTTCCTCGATTTTTTCAATCCTTTCCTCAATGGCACCTATATCATCGGTGAGGCTTTTTATTTCTGCTTTTAAGTTTTCCATCAACAAAATCCTTTCTTCCTCGCTCTGTAAGATGTCCTCAAATTCCGTCTTACTTATACTGATCAAATCCTCGTCTGGATCCAAATAACTTCGGACACTTTCTGCTACTTCTGAAGCAATCACTTCATCCGCCTTTTCCTCAAGTTCACTTCTTGACACAAATATCCCTATAGTAGGCAATATTCTTTCGTATATTAATAAAATATTCGTCTTGTGTTGCCGTACGACGAACAAGCGTAATAAACAACAAGTGAGTCAGGTTCTTTTTTTCCATTCGGTTTTTCGTTTGCCTGAAGGCTCGCAAAACAAGTCCTTTTACCTCGAAAATCACGAATATGAACTTAATCTCAATTTTACATTCCTCATTTGAAAAATGCTCTGCTATTACATCAACCCTTTGCTCAGCTTCAAACCTGAGATTGGTGAAGAGAAGATTTGTAAAAAGAATTTGACCTGCTTCCTAGCTTCTGTACAAAAGGATCTTGGGCGGTTTCCTTCCGAATTTGGTGGTCTCTTCATTGCAGATCTTGTGAACATCCACAAATCATTCAGAAAACGGAGAGTTATTTATTTTCCTGTCTACTTTGGGAAAAATTGGACGGATAATAATTGAGTTTCATGGAATAACATTGTAAATGTCAGAATACATCCAATCAACTATAATACCAATCCCTGCAACACTAACTGAAACATATGAATAATGAAACAATGCAGTTCCCAACATGAAAGATAAAACAAAACCATAAGGTTCAGAGAATAACCCAGTATCCATTTCAATTAAGTCTACTATTCAATAGGAATTCATGATTTAGGTTTCATTCATTTCAAATTGATGTTTTTCAATGCATGCATTCTCAGAATACGCAATGGCTAGTGCAATGGACAACATCATGAGGTCTTTTGTCCTTTTCTCCAATGAACTAGTAAATATTTCCAAGCATTTTTCCCAAACTAAAACTATCTTTTCTTCTTTTCCTAAGTCATAAAAGAACCCATCCCAATGTTTCCACTCTTCCTCCTTTATCCATTGCTTCTGTTCCTCACTTGGTCGAAAACCAATTTGATTTTCAATTTTTTCACTTGCAACCTCCAGATGTTCAGTATCACTTAAAATAAACAATCTTGGATGATAGATATCATGGGTGGAATGCTTTTTCACAAAGGGATTATCCAAATAGTTAATTGCCACGAAATCATATTCTCCTTTCCTCTTATTCATTAATCTTAATGCATGCTCTTTTGTAATCCAAGTTTCTTCAAGACGATTTCCTGCCAAGTCAATGATGCAAACATTTGCTGGAACCTTTTCCAACCAATCACTTGGAAGCGAATACAAATCGAGCTCAGTCAGGTTCAGCACACCGTGTCTAATCATGAGGACAGAGAAAGTCCTGGAGGTCAATTTTTTGCCTTTCAGTGGAAATGAGGGAAGGTAGGCTGTCCTGCCAATATGTTGAAAAAACCTGCTGAGTGCCATGTAAGGTTCATATAGCTCATGATTCCTGAACAGAAGGTGGAGAAACCTGTATTTGACAAAGAAATAGCCGAAAGTAAACAGGAGAACCGGAATGTCAACAGGATCAAATACATTGTATACCCCAAGAACCGAAAAGAAGAGATAGCCCCCAAGGCAGAGCAGGTAGCCTTTCAGCACCTTTTTCATGGAAATTTCTATGATGAGTCTGTCCTTATGCAAAAAAATAAGGTATAACGGAACCAAGGTCAAATAATACAGCCACCAAATCGTTTCTTGGATATACCTTCTATCTGCATACCGAAATGCTATCGGGAAATAAAGGAATCCCATCAATTCCCACGAATACGGGGATTTCTTCGCGATGTTCCACCACAGCGCAAGTCTTCTTTTCAGTCCATCAACTCTCCTGCCAATGATGCATAAAGATAGCTCACGACTAGATGATACACCACCAACCCGAAATAAATAATTAATCTTTGATTTAAGTTATTTTCCTCTACTTCTTTTATCATTTGACGTTCGAATCTATCGGATGTTTCTGAAAAAAAATTCCTTTCCTGTCTTGAATATCGTTTCTGCCTTCCTAAATGTTCTAGTTTAGAGGAATATCGTAAAAATTCTTCATTTACGATCTCAATAGTTTGATAAACTGTTTTTCGATCAATTATTACATGTTTGCAACCTGCCATGAATAAGGCAAAATAGGTTAAAATATTCGTCAAAATTCCTATCTCCATCAAAGGTTTGCCAGTAATCCATTCAAACCAAGCAGGAAAGAAATTCTTCACAATATCAAGCAATGGCGCTAAAATCAATATTTCAAAGATTGGATTCATTTTGGGAAACATAAACAGTATCCCCAACTGCAACAGCGAGATGCCTAGAATGAAATGGAAGAGCGATGCCCCAGCCAGATGGAGCGCAACAGTTTCTGCATCCTCATTCCCTCCAGTCAAGGTGCTGGCACCCACGAAATTCAACACTAGGTTTATGACCAAGCTCCCCA
>WAKA01000055.1 GCA_015523565.1 Candidatus Heimdallarchaeota archaeon
CTACAATGGTTTGGAGGATCGTGATAACGCATGGAAAACCTTCTTCTTCAACATAACCTCCTCTGGTGTTGGAAATGTGACTCTTTATTTTGATATTATCGGAATTCATGATCCAACCACTGATATAGTCACTAGCCCTCTTCCGTCACTTCCTGCTTTGATGGCTCTGGCTTTTGCCTCTTTTGCAAAAAGCTACTTCAACAAAAAGCAAACAAGAATTGAATGATCGGTTTTTCTTCAATTAAACGGCTGATGGATGATCATTTATTTTGAAAGTTATCATTTTCTCTTAAGGGTTCTCCTTATGAATTTCTTATCGGATTCCGTTATGAAGCCTGATTTGAACGACAAGAATATGCTGACCGCGGCAACAATGAAGCCAACCACGATCCTGATGACAATATTGGGAATGAGCATGTACAATACAAATCCCAACAAAAGATGGATAGCCCCCAAACTTGCATACTTTCCCACCTCACGGAAACCAATCCCCATTATTGACCGAAAGGAAACCATAATGCCTGCCATGACTATGAATACCGATGCCTTCGCCACAATTATCATGGCAACGGAAACCATGGCCCCAATCGTTACGAACAGCATCCTGAGCCCTGCCCCCACCAATGCCATGTATGTCGCCTTCCTCCTTGCTCCCGAAGAGTTCAAACGGGTTGTCAGCATGACGCTTATTGACTTGAGCCAGACCATGACGGCAAACAATTGCAAATAGAATACGCTTGCCCCATAAGCAGATCCCAATAAGATCCCAATGCCCATGTCAGCATAAAGCACAAAGCCAGTGAAAAAAATTGACCCGAAATAAATGCCCAACTTGAACAAGGACTTGAACCGCTCAATTGCCACCTCCTTGCCGTAGGTGGATTCCAATTTCGCCAAAATGGGAAAGACTCCTGTCAATATGATACTGAACGCCTCCAAACCGATCGTTGCAATTCGCTGAGGCCAATAATAGTCTGTCAATGTCTCAGGATTATAAAACTCATAAATGATGAATTGGTCATACTGGAATGAAACAGTGGCAAAGAAAGCCGATAAGTTATATACGAACCCATACCGTATGATTTCCTCAACCCTTGCCCGATTCAGCACAAATAGTCTCGACCGCTGGGGAAACATCGCAATGCCCAACAACACGTCAACAAGCAGGATCACTGTCCATGTCACAACCACACTCAGTATAGTGCCCTCAAGATAGTACGCCAATGGCACAAATATGCTGTTCATGATTGAATATGCCGCCCGTAATGCCGCCTCCTTGTCACTGTTAAGCATGGCAACCTGACTGTATATCACCCCCTCCAACAAAATCGCCAGCACATTGGACAGCAGGTAAAGAATATGCAACATTGGATCCGCCAAAGGGGAAAATATGCTTCCACTGCCCTGCAACAGCCAAAACAGGCTTATGATTGCCTCTGTCAACAGTATCATGGACGGAACCCCTGCAAACAAGGTGACCTGAAACGGCAGGCTTTCCCCCCCCTCAACCCGCCTTTTGCCAACCCCGAAATGAACCGCAGAAAACTGCAACCCATACCTGCTGAAAAACACCAACAATGCCTGGGTTGACGCAAGAATTATCAGGACAGCCATGTCATCCTTCATGATCAGCCTTGCGGCAACAATGGTGTAAAGCAGACTGAAAAAACGTGTCGTCAGTATCCTTGCCCCCCCACTCATGATAAATTTCCTGTATCTCCCCGACAATGAGGGCTCCTCTATATCCATGACAAATGCCCTTTGCCCTTCTCTCTAAAAAAACATCTTCAATCAGTACAACTTCTCCCACCAAAAATTTAATCTAATCTCTTGTCCATCCCCCATAGGGATGAACGCATTCCATAACAAGATATTCAATTGGTGGAAACAGAACAGAAAAGAGTACCCGTGGAGAAACACTTCCGACCCATACCACATCATGGTCGCTGAATTCATGCTCCAGCAAACACAGGCTTCAAGAGTCTCCCCAAAGTTCCTGCAGTTCATTGATGCACTGCCGACCCTTGCAGAGCTTGCCAACGCCCCTACCTCTCAGGTTCTGAAGCTTTGGTCTGGATTGGGATACAACAGAAGGGCAATCTACCTGAAACAAGCCGCCGAACAAATTGCAAAACTAGGCTCATTCCCTGAAGAACCCGCTGAACTCATTAAAATCAAGGGGATTGGGGCATATACCTCCAGATCCATCCCAATCTTCGCTTTCAACAAGGATATAGGGACTGTGGACACCAATATCCGAAAAGTCTTCATATTGGAGGGATACGCCCAAGAAAACACCACGCAAAAGGAATTGTTCGCGCTTGCTGACAGGCTTGTCCCAAAAGGAAAGTCAAGGGATTGGCACAATGCGCTTATGGACTATGGAAACTCCCTCCCTGCCCTTCCAACAAAAACAAGAAAAAGCCCGAAATTCAAGGGTTCAAACAGGTATTACCGTGGCAAAATCCTTAAGTTGGTCACCCAAGAACCAAAATCCGAAAAAGAACTTGCCTCTGCCCTTCAGCTTCCAATCACAAAACTCTTGAAAATCCTGACCGCCCTTCAAATGGAGGGATTCATACTCAAAACTGGTCAAGTTTGGCATCTGCCCGACAGTTGAACGTTCCCTGACCATTGACCCAAATCATGGTGATTCCCTATTTTCGAAAATCCGGTTCAACCAAATCATTCCATAAAGTATTGCCTAACATACTATGGTGGTCTATTATCTAGTTCGATTCAATCCAAACACTTATTGTCATGAATCTGCCACTAGCTGACGTGCAAGTATTGGACGAACTCCTTGACGATGATGAATACATAATTGCAATAGATGTTGGAAAGGGTACTGAAGATGTCCTTGTCTATAAAAGGGGACAATCCCTGCAAAATTCAATTCAATTGGTGCTCCCTTCCATGACGCAATTGGTTTACCAAAAAATCCTTGCACATAAGGGAAAGACGTTGAAAATTTCAGGCGATCTCATGGCTGGAGAGCCTTGGCACAAATTGGTGTACCAGTGGAACGGCACTGTTCTGATGACCAAAAACGCGGCCATGTCCCTGAAATATGATCTGCAAAGAGTGCAATCACATGGCATAAGGATTGTCCCCGATTTGGAAAATGCTGATATCGTTCTCAATGATGTCGGTTGGGCAAGGCTCAAATCACTTCTTGTCCATTGTGGATTGTCTCCCTCAAATGCAAAATTCCTTTTGCTTTGTGCGCAGGAACATGGTGACCCCCCTAAAGGCGAAAATGTCAAGGATTTCAGAATGAACAAAATCTGGGGTGACGGAGACACCCTTCATTCTAGACTGCTTTCCGAAGAGAGGGTTCCGACTTATGCTCCACGCTTTGTCTCATTGGTAAAAGCCGCGAGACGTGAATTTCCAAAGACAAAAGCAATTCATGTCATGGATTCTGCCGCAGCAGTGCTTCTTGGTGCCATGGATCCAACAAAAGATGAATTGGTCGTTAATATTGGAAATGGACACGTAAGTGCAATGCACCACGCCAAAGAAAGATTACTTTATGTTTATGAAGGTCATACTGGGCGTTTCAATGAAAAATCTTTCCTTAAGGATTTAAATTCCATTTATGAGGGTACACTGACTCATGAGGATGTTGTGGCAAAAGGTGGTCATGGTTTGAGATTTTTCCATGATCTTGCTGGTCTTGAATTCGGGAAATGGGATCAGTTGATCGCCTTGGGTCCTAATCGTCATAAGGTCAATACTGCAAAATATGTTCATCCAATGGGAAATATGATGATGGCTGGTCCGATTGGTTTGTTTCGAGCATTGCTATTGCAACATGGTTTTCATGAATATCTTAACTATTCAAAATGATGATTCTAAAATTTTAAAATTTAATTCCTCGATTTCATATTTTTATTTGTTTATTATAAATAAATATGAATTGTTATTATATTTAGTTATTTTGTGTTTAATGTCTATTGTATAATAA
>WAKA01000056.1 GCA_015523565.1 Candidatus Heimdallarchaeota archaeon
AAATAATCTTCAGAAATATTCTTTATTTCATCGTATCCTTGACCTGCGTTTGATACAGTACGTAATACCTGTTCCATAAATGACACCGCAATATCCTCCCCATATTTCTCATAGATTTTTGGAACTGATGTCATCATTTCACGATAAGCAACAAGATGCCTGTGCCTGACATATGAATATCCCCTTATTTTTCCAATGTATTTTGCATGAGCCAAACCAACTTTTTGTGATTTTTGTGTCCATAATATTTGATTCATATGAATTTCTTTAAGCAAGTTCATCTCACGATGGTAGCGGATCATTTTTGGTCTGACAGGTTTTAGCTTCTTGAGGAACCAAAATGTCAGAAACCCAAAAAAAGAGGTGGTTTTGACATTCATTGATTTGCCTCTGAATTTATTTCTCTCATAAATCCTGTACAGGAATTCTGGAGATTTCCCATATAGAAACTTAGGGATTGGAACCATTCCGACTAATTCTTCCACCGTAGGTTGCAGTTTCTTTTCCATTATGAAAAGGGTTCCTTTTTCTGTTTTTGGAGAAATACGATCCCTTACAGCATATTCTGCAACACGAACTGGCCCATCCCATTGCATTATCCGTCCAGAAATATTTTGGACATATTCTGAAAGCAATTCAAGAGAATCAGTAATAGCCATCAATTCATCAATAAGGGAAATAAGTTTTTCTGCATGCCTCATGTTTTGGAAATCCGTTAATTGTGCATAAGCTTCTACAACATATTTGTTGAGAGGATAAGGATATTTTTGTCCTAATTCCCCGAGTCGTTTTGAGACTTTCTCCTTGAACTTACCTTTTCTAAATCGTTTGTACTCTGTAGCAGTTCGTAAGCCACGTGCAATAATTTCATCCAATGTAAGATCTTCCCATCTGAATTCCTTGACTTCTTCCTTATATCTCCCTTCCCTAAAATACAATTCACCCAAATGAAACGCAGAGAGGTTCATCTCCAATACCTTTCCTGAAAAACGACGGGAAATTGCATCAACATAGGATTCTCGTGAGATTGGTAGTGCATTCATTTCGGATATAATTCCAAGCATAAAGGTATTGAGCATTCTAGGGTCCAAATTATGCTCCTTAATGATTTTTCTGCCTTTGAACCCAATATAAGTGCCATCTTTCATGAAGTGCTGTGCTGTTTGAATTTGGTCTTTCTCACTAAACTTTGGTGAGAAATTGGACATTTTTTCAGGGGGGGTAACTTGTCTTTCCTCATTCACAATCACAATACCTGACTTTTCGGCGTATGGAAGGAATTTCATGAGTTCATTCAATTCCTGCCCAACCACAAGTTGGCAAGAACCTCTATGGGGCATTTCAGTTAGAACTATATGATCTGGAAGTTTTTCATCGGGTAATCTAGGGTCAACAAAAGTTACTGAGGTAATAGTTGATCCACTCCGTTGTGCCAATCCTGGAATCATTCCTCTTGTCTCATATGTGATCTTTTTGGCTTTATCGGGGGCATGTTTTTCCCTTTCAAATTTGACAGCATAAAATATTATCTCAGAAATTGCTCCACCACCTTGACCTCCAACAGCGCCAACTGCCACTCGAAAGATTTTGGGAACTTCTGTCTTGGGCAGTGGTTCAAGATGCCACTGAACTTCCATATAGTTTTTCAGCAATTGAATAAATTTAAGCTTTTGGAGAAAGGAATGTGAGATAGTACCTCACACCACTTTTTTGGTGAACTATTTCGATTTGTTTAAATTACCTAATTCAAAATAAACCTTGTAGATAATTATGGCAAGATACACAGGACCAAGCAAAAGAAAAATCAGTGGAGGCCTAAGACGCAAGTCAATGGGCAAGAAGCAGAAATTTTTGGCTAGACCCCCAGCAGAAACACATATTGGAGAACCAAAGAAGAAAAAGGTTAGAACCCTTGGGGGAAATTTCAAGATCAAAAACCTAAGAGTAAACAGAATCAATGTCCATGACAAGGAAACAAAAACCACAAAAAATGTGGAAATCAAAGGACTTGAGATAAATCCCGCTTCAAGGGATTATACAAGGAGAAAAATCATCACAAAAGGTGCAATTGTCATTACTGAGTTAGGCAAGGTTAAGGTCACAAGTCGACCAGGGAATGACAGTGTAGTCAATGGGATTCTGATTAAAGAGTAGGAAGGCTACAATGCTCCGACGAAGAAAATATTATGTGATTTATCCAGAATATTTTGATAAAGGAAGGTCACGAAATCAAGGCAGACGAGTTCCACTTTCAAAGGCATTTGAAAATCCCAGTCTACCCCGCATCGCCAAGGCATGTCAACTTCTAGGTCTTGAATATCGAAAAGAACCAGACAAGGCATTCCCTTCGAATTGGTGGAATAAACAGGGAAGATTGCTTATTAGGATTGATAAGAAAGATAAAGTCCCAAAAGAGAAATTAATCAAGGAAATTGCAGAAAAAGCCAGAAAACTCGTTCCAAAGAAAAAGAAGACTGTGGGAAAGAAAAAAGAAGTTAAGACGGCAGTAAAGACGACAAGGGCAAAATCCATCTCTGCAAGAAAGAAGAAAAGGGCAAAGAAGTAAGATGACAAAACAAAAAAAACTTAGGGTCAGGAAGTTGGGTCAACCGATGCATATTATTGATAATCAAGCAATCATAAAGAACCCAAATTTTATTCCAAAAAGAGGAGCCAAGGTAATTGTCAAGGGGGAAAAGGGACAATTGTTTGTTGGAGTTGCAGAGTTCCCTTTTGGACCTGTCAACAATCCTTATTTTGCGGTTAATCTTGATGAGACACTGGATGGAGACATCAAAAAGAAATTACTTTCAAAAGAGCTTTATGCAGAACGATATGTGCATTTCAATAAAAAGAAAAGAAGCCATTCTACCCGTTGAAATGAAGTGAAACGGGAATAAATTTAATTTATTCAGATAATTTGCCAATATGGCAGAAACAATGAAAGCCGCATTAATAGAGGCACATGGCGATTCATCAAATATTGCAATAAAAGAGGTTCCAATACCAAAAATTGGAGATAATGACGTACTTATTAAAGTTAAATATTGTAGCTTGAATAGACTGGACATATTTGTTCGAAAGGGTTCCCCTGCGTTGAAAATACCTTTGCCACATGTGAGCGGGTCTGACTTTGTAGGGGTTATCGAAAAGACGGGAAACAATGTCATTAATGTTTCTGTTGGAGATTGGGTGGTTGTTAATGCAGTTTGGTACTGCAATAGATGTGAAAGATGCCTTCAAGGAGAACAAAGCCTATGTGATGAATTCAAAATGATTGGAGAACATCTATGGGGCGGGTTTGCCCAATTTGCCAAAGTTCCCGCAAGAAATGTCATAAAAATCCCAGACTATGTAGATCCAAAAGCTGTTGCGACATTAGGACTGACTACCCTCACAGCTTGGAGAATGCTAAAATCAAAAGCGAAATTGAAACCAGGAGACGTTGTTGTGATCCCAGGCGCAGGAGGAGGATTGTCAACCTCAGCCATACAGATTTCAAAATTACTTGGGGCAACGGTAATTGCAATTACAAGCACGGAAAGAAAAGAAAAACATGTGAAATCATTGGGGGCAGATTATGTCATCAACTACAAATCAAATCCAGAATGGGCAAAAGAGGTAAAAAAGATTACAGGAGGGAAGGGAGCAGATATTGTCTTCGAATCTGTGGGAGAGGCAACTTGGAAACAAAGTCTTCGTTCCTTGAAAAAAGGAGGGAAGCTCGTAACAGCGGGCGCGACTACTGGTTTTAATGGGCAAACAAACATTGGGGCAATTTTCTGGTTTCAATTGGAAATATTAGGTTCAACAATGGCAAATATGCAAGAGTTCAGGGAGGCAATGAGCTTGATCTTCACTGGAAAAATCAAGCCGATAATTGATCGTATTTATCCTTTGGAAAAGTTGGCAGAAGCAGAAGATTATCTAGATGAAGGAAACCATATCGGGAAGATACTCATTGAAATTTCATAAAATTATCTGAAACATTGAAGATAGATATTAAAGGCAGAAAATCAAAACAAAGCTGTGTCGGTTCCATTCTTAGTTGGATTGAAAGCGAAAAAGATTGAGGATGATGCAACCATTGTAGAAATAGAATATTTGGTGCATAAAGACCATATAGGAATTGAATTGTTGGGAACTGGAGCAGGATTATCGAAAAATCCAGAAGAATCATTGCTCATGGAACCGACAGATGAAACAATTCAAGACATGATATTCTATAGAACGGATTTGCCGATTCGGGATGAAGTCGCATTTTTGGGAAGGGCATTCAATTCCCTTGGAGAGTCATTTTATGAGCCAGGAGATTATCATGTAGTCAGAAGAAAACCAAATGGAGCCATTGAGTTGGATGCGCCAAAAGAATACATTAAATCGATTGAATTTCAACCATATATTCCATTGGATTGGTCGCCAGATATAGATGAATTATCCAAGAAAATGTTAAAAATTAGAAAAGTGGATAATTTCCCACAGTTTTGTATAGATTTCATAACTTATGTGCACCATTGGATCTATCATCCTCAAGTACTCATTTTGAAATTGGACAATTTAATCAAGCTGTTGGTAACAGAATTGAGAAGATTAGACAGTTATTCAGTTGATGAGATCATGCGACCAGTGGCAATCATAAGCTATAAGATATTGGATGAGATCAGAACATTTGACAAGACACAGGATGAGTCATTATTGTCAGAACAACTGGAAAAGGGACAATATAGAGCCACACTCAAGAAAAAGCTTGAGGAATTGAAACAAAATCCAATCATCAACCCATCTGCTGATGATGCAGGCTTTTCATATGAGGAAGACTCAATTAAAAGGTTAAAAACACTCCTGAAATACCTTTAGGAATCCATTACTTCCCATGAAAGCAATGTACCGATTGTGGAAAGATCACCCCATTTTTTGCATACCTGACGGGCTTGGGAAACAGAAGGAACTTCTTTCAGGCTGTAAAGCTGCTGTATTCCTTTTCTGACTACCAAATCATTGACAGCCAATACATCCAATCTACCAAGATTGAATATCAAAAACATGTTGACTGTCCAAGGTCCAATGCCCTTGATTTGAGTATAATGCTGTCTAATATCTTCAGAGGTAAAGTTGGAGAAGTCAGTGATATGTTTTCCTTCCAAATGAAATTGGGCAATATTATAGAGATAATGGCTTTTGCTTTTTGAAATGCCAATCTTTTTGTATTCTGACAAGTGAATTTCTCTAACACGTTCAGGTGTAACAGTACCACATAGCAATCTAAAACGGTTGATCAAGAGGTCTGCAACTCGACCATTTAGCTGCTGTGATATAATCCAATAAGTCCAACTTTCAAAATGGGAAAAGTCAATTGGACTTAATTTGATTTCATATGAATTGAGGAAATCACTCAATTCAGGATTACGCCTTTTGAATTCTTGAAGATGGAATTCTGTGATAATATTTTTCCCAGATTGTTTTTCATAAAATCTTTCAAGTGAAAACTCTTCCATCCAAAGACATGTCATCAAGTACGAATATAACCTTCTTCATTCATTACACAATTGCCATTTTCATCGCGGCAGTTGATTCGCTCAATCTGGAATGTTGTATGGTTAAATCCATATTTAGAGGATATGTCTTCAAGCAATTGACGAAATTGATCTACATCCAATTCTTCATCTATCAAGATATGTGCGGTCAACAAATTTGTTTCATCATCCAATTTCCATGCATGAAAATCATGTATTTCCAATACCCCTGCCATGTCATGAATTTCAAACAATAATGATGCTGTATCTATGCCTTCAGGAGATGATTCGATGAGAACATTTAGACTTTGTCTTGTCACCTCTATTGCAGATTTCAAAATCAAAAGTGAAATAAAAACAGACGTTACAATATCAAGCCAATACCATTTGAACAACAAAATTCCAACACCAGTTATGACTGCAGCAACAGACCCTAACAAATCAGCAAGCACGTGGTGTAAGGCTGCTGAGATATTTACATTTTTTTCACCTCTACTTAAAATAAAGATACCGACTAAATTAACAATTAAACCAACAACTGAAGCAATTAGCATGATCCCGCCTTTTATTTCAATTTTATTTAATTCCAGAGTCCGTTTTATGGCCTCCATTAATATATATCCAACAATCAAAAATAAAGTTAGACCATTGATAAAAGCAGCAACAATTTCCACTCGTTTATATCCATAGGTATAGTCTACATTTTTTGTTTTTTCACCTATTTTGACAGCAAACAGGGCAAGGGCTAAAGAAAACACGTCATTTGCCATATGACCTGCATCGGACAAAAGGGCAAGGGAATTTGACATTATACCGACTATTATTTCAACAAGCATAAACCCAAATGTAAAAGTTAAGACAATAATTAGCTTAAACTTTTTATTATCCGTTACAGTATGTTTGTGGTCATGTCCCATGCAGTTAAATACGAAAGTCTATATTTAAACAATTATTTTATGGAAATTATTAAGTTATTTAAATAAATTAGTTTTTGAGATTTCCCGTATTTCTGTTGCTGACAATTCTTCAAGATCCTTCCTTGTCAATTCCAAAACTTTGGAAGATGTAAATGCATTTAAACTGCCAACAATGGGAATTAAACGATAAATATCAATAGTGGTTTGTGAATCTAAGGGAATCCCCGTTGCATCCTTTACATAGCCAAAAAGATTTCTGCGTGCCTCTAATTCAAAGATACTGAATTCCAATATGTCATAGGTTTTATCAAGCCATTTTTCTGCATTGAAATCAGTTAACCAAACGTGGATTGATTTATTTCCAGTGAATACAAAGCGAAGCTTTTCCTCTAAAACATCATCGATTTGTAGAGCGTGGATAATTGATTCCTCTAGATTTAAATCGCTTTCCAAAACAGCGATGCCAGAATTGATCATGAATGATGAAAAATCTTTTTCTTTCCCAACCTCCCGAGGATTTAACCATTGGGTAGAGGAATAAAATATTCTTATTGGAAAAAAACCCTTGCTGATGCCAATTGGGATTAGGTTCTTTAATTTTTCTTGGGTAAAAGTCCGTTTGTTAAAGAGATTATGAAGAGAGCGCCAAAGATATTTCTGTGTGTTTGCATCAAAGTAAAATCCCCTGAAAAATCTAAATTTAAATGAAATCATCGGATCTGGAGTAAAAGAATCAGCATAATAATTACTTATAATTTCCAAGGTTTCAGAATCTATGCATTTTACAGCCTTCTTTACCCAAGGGGATGTGATTTTCATTCGCATTCATATTTGGTGATCATCTATTAATTCCTCCTATCCGTGTCACTTAATTAAGGAAATAATGGCAACGAAAAAAGATAATCAGACAACATTAACAAATCATTGTCTTTCTTCTAAAAATTAAAGGGTAGTATCACAATTCTTTAGAAATAAACAAAACAATGTTGGTTATGACTTACCCTAAAGGGGATTTCAAGAAATTCTTTCTTCCAGTTTACATAATTTGGGCAGTTGTGAACCCAACTTTGTTGCTATTACCTGAATCCTATTATGGAATTTTGATTTCTTTTTCTGCAGACAAGCTTATACGCATTATTTCATTTTACCTGATGTTTGGGCTCATTTGGCCATTATCCATTATTGTTTATCCCGCGTTTCTGTCATCCCCTTCAATTAAAGAAAATCCGTTTTATGTTGCACTAACCTATTTTGCAATAATTGGACCAATACTGTCATTTATTGGTCAAGCGGCAAGACACAAGAAATATGTAGAAAAAAGATTGAACAAAAAAATGTCAGTTGAAGACTATCTTTGGGATTTTATATAAACAACAACCTAAGTTTTTCATTTTTTATGTGTGACAATCCCGAATTGTTTTAATTAATTCCTTTCGAGGCAAGATTAGTTTAGGTAGACCTATTATATGGTGATGTAAATGGCAAACGATATTAATTTTAGCTTATTGATACTCCCCATCATAGTGTCCTTAGGGTCTATTGCCTATGCTTTTTTCTTGAAAAAGAAAATTGAGAGCATGGACAGGGGCAATGAGAAGATGGTAAAGGTGTCTGATGCTATCAAAGAAGGATCACACGCGTTTATTAGAACCCAGTATCGGACAATCTTCATAATTGGCACATTGTTGGGTATTCTTATCATGGTCTTTCTGGATTTCTTTCCAGATGGCAAATTTAAGTTTCAATTCCCATTCAATGCATTTGCCTTTCTTGCAGGAACCTTGGCATCATTGCTTTCTGGTAGAACTGCAATGATGATGGCAGCAGAGACCAATTCAAGAACGACGCAAGCTGCAAAAAATAGTAGGAATGATGCTTTGAAGACAGCCTATAATGGCGGCATGGTAATGGGATTAATTATTGTTTCTGCAAGCATCTTGGGCATTTCGATTCTTTATGTCCTTTATGGAAAGGATAACCCAATCTCAGTAATTGCCTTTGGCTTTGGTGCTTCATTCGCGGCATTGTTTGCTCAGCTTGGGGGAGGCATTTATACTAAAGCGGCAGATGTTGGGGCAGATTTGGTTGGGAAATTAGAAGCAGGAATTCCTGAAGACGACATCAGAAACCCAGGTGTTATCGCGGACAATGTGGGTGACGCAGTAGGAGATTGTGCAGGAAGAGGGGCAGACCTATTTGAATCCGTCACAGGAGAAACCATTGGTGGAATGATTGTAGGATACACTTTTTTTGTTGCCATGACTGCTTCAAACAATCCAGAAGCCGCTAAATTTGCATCTGCATTCATTCTGTTCCCATTGATCACAAATTCAATTACAATTCTTGGAACACTTGCAACCACATTTCTTGTCAAGTTGAATGATGACGAAAAGGACAACCCAATGGACTCAATGAAAATGGCATTCTATGTTACAGTATTAATCAATTTCGTTATCATTGTTGCAATTCTTGTCCTGTTGTTTGGGCAGATTTGGCAGTTTATTGTATCTGCCGCAATAGGGTTGATTCTTGCTCTTATTACCTTGGTCGCGACTGAATATTATACATCAGACAAAAAAAGACCAGTTTTGTCAATTGCAGAAGCATCAACAACAGGACCAGCTACAAACATCATTGCAGGTCTCTCCGTGGGAATGGAGTCAACTTGGGCACCAGTGCTAGGAATAGTGGTTGCATTGATTAGTACATTCACATTAGGTGCCAATTTCGCCCAAAATTCAAGTCATCCCATTGTACAAGCAATGTTGGATTATTACGGCAATAATTCAGCATTGGTAACAACATTGTTTGGAATTTTCGGCATAACTGTAGGGACAATGGCAATGCTTTCCGTAACCCCTATTGTTTTGGCACTTGATGGATATGGTCCAATTGCGGATCAAGCAGGCGGAATAGCAGAAATGGGAGAAGCAGGAGAGGAAATCCGTGAAAGAATTGATTCCCTTGATGCTGTGGGGAACACAACAAAAGCTCTTGCAAAAGGTTATGGGATGACATCTGCTGGACTTGCGGCATTGTTACTTTTCCAAGCTTATCTTGAAGATTTTGCAAATAAAACAGAAGGCGCATTGAAGAGCATTCCTTCAGTTAATCTTGCAACACCAGGGGTATTGGCTGGTTTGTTTATTGGAGCCATGCTCCCATTCCTTTTCTCATCAATGTCCATGGGAGCTGTAGGAAGGGCGGCAAACAAAATGGTTACAGAAATCAGAAGGCAATTCAAAGAAATTCCAGGAATTATGGAATATGAAAATGATCCAGACTATGCCTCATGCATTGATGTTTCCACAAGGGCAGCATTAGCTGAAATGAGAAATCCTGCCTTGCTTGTCGTATTTTTGACAATCATTGTAGGATTTGCCTTTGGTCCAATACCTTTGGCAGGTTACCTTGTTGGAGCAACCGCATCTGGCATTATGCTAGGATTAACTTTAAATAATGGAGGAGGAGCTTGGGACAATGCGAAGAAGGCTATTGAGGCTGGACTTCATGGAGGCAAGGGAAGTGAAGCACACCATGCCGCTGTTGTTGGAGATACAGTCGGTGACCCTTCAAAAGACACATCAGGTCCTGCAATTCATGTCCTCATCAAATTGATCAATACAATTGCTCTTACACTGTTACCATTGTTCATCATAGTTGATGGATTGTTCCTTTGAACCAAATACCAATTTCAAAAAGTTAACAACTAATTTTTTCATTATCTCAATTTTTTATTATCTCATTCCATTTACAGCTTTTTGGTCATATAAAATCGATTAAGGGTATAGCCAAATTTTTCGTAATATTTGCGAACACCCACCCCAGAAATTATTGATAGATATTCAAATCCATTTTCTAGCGCCATCCGTTCTGCTGCATTCAAGAGTTTTCTACCATAACCCCTGTGTTGGAAGCTTTCATTGTCTCTACCACCAATTTGAAGAGAAGAACCATAAACATGCAGTTCTCTTACAATTGCGGATCCTTCAAGTTCAGGAATGAAAATATCGTCACTTGGAAAACGCAGTCTCAAAAATCCGATAAGGATATCATCAGGATTCTCATATGAAAGGAAATGTTCCATTCCATCGGAAGCTTCATAAGAACGAACCCTTAAACTAAAGCTTTCTGGATCTGGAATTGGGTTACCCTTGTAGACATAATGACCGATTTCTCGGCATCGGATACATCGGCAAACCGCATTAAGTTGATTCATTTGTTCTTGGATGCGTTTACGCATGTCTCCCCAAGTTGCTCCTGCGACAACAAGATTAATGGGTAGGTCACGTAAGGCACGCTTGATTCTCACATATGGAGGGGTCATCTTTTTTGCTTCCAATATGATGCGGAATGTCTCCTCATTGCTCAGTGCACGATATTTCCCATCAACAACCATTTGTGCAAGTGGCGTGTTTTCTATGACTTGGGTAGGATAAATTTTCATTTCATCAGGAATAAAACGAGGGTCAGTATAAAGCTTCTTGAAATCTTCAATGTCCATTTCAGGAGTGGTTCCAGGCAATCCAGGCATCATATGAGCCGTTATTTTCAATCCTGCATCACGCAATGCCTTGAAGGCATCAACTGTTTCCTTGAGCCCATGCCCCCTATTGACAAATTGAAGAACTTCTTCACGCAACGTCTGCACTCCCAACTCAACACGGGTCACACCGTATTCCAACATAGGCACAATATGCTTTTTTGTAGCCCAATCTGGTTTAGTTTCAAAGGTTAAGCCAACACATCTGTATTTTGCAGTTTCATTCTTCCTTTTTGCTTCTTCTATTGTTTCAGACCTTTCACCATTAAGAGCCTCATATATCCCAAGCATAAATTCATCTTGGTATGCCTTTGGGGTGCTGTTGAAAGTCCCGCCCATGACTATCAAGTCAATTTTTTCGGCGTTATGCCCTGTTGCTTCCAGTTGTTTGATACGAGACCGTAATTGAAGAGTTGGGTCAAAACCGTTCTGAATTGCCCTCATTGAGGCAGGTTCACGACCTGTATAAGACATTGGCGTACCCCATGCCGGTCCACCAGGACAGAAAATACAAGCACCATGGCGACAAGGGAATGGGGCAGTCATTACAGAAATAACATTCACACCAGAAATGGATCTGACATTCCGTATCCTTAGAACTTTCTTGAATTCATCAATATTGTCCCTTGTATGCATTGCATAAGTAAGCAAATCAGAGTTACGGGGAAATCGCTTGAGCCTGTATTTAGTTGAAATGTTTCTTTTTATTGCCTCTAAACGATCTTTGTTTGGTTTTTCTTTTTCAACTAGATCAAGGATTTCTTCATAAGCCTGTTTGGAAATTGCGTCTAACTCTTCTACATTAAGCAAGAGGAATTAATCCTCCATTACATTCTTTTTGTGCCTTGACCAACAGGTTTCATTTTGATCATTCTATTGTAGTAATTTTTCCTGTTCCTCATACGGGGAGAGGGATGTTTCCTGTTGGGATACTTCTTTTCAACTTTTGGCGTCCTTTTACGGACAATACCTGCATTTTGTAGTCTTCCGTGGGTCATTATATTCTACTCCTTGTCTATCCTATTCCCTGATTCATCTATTTAAAATGTTCAGATGGATACAACGGATGAACTGGAAACCTTAAATTCAAGGGAAACACACATTCCCTTGTGGCTATTATCGCATCAAATGCATTCGGGATATTTCTGTTATCGGAAACTGGTGATTTGCTCGGACAATTCTCTTATGGAGATCTCAATAAACAGTCATTTTTGGATGCTATCAAAGATCAAGAAAAAATCATTGTTGACAATACGCATGTTGCGTCTTCCATCCGAGAAAATGTAAAAGTACAAGTAGATTTGAACAATCCTGTACTGAAAGAATGGCGGTTGGACAGATATTCAAACTTACTAGAAAAAACAGGGGTTACAATTGATCATCTGCAGTATATAGAAAAAGTAAAGGCATTTGCTGTTCAAAGATCAAGGGAAACTGTCAGAAAACATGCAGAAGGAAGGGATACACTAATTGCACAGGCAATCCACGCCATTGACGAAATTCAAAAATCATTTGTCCTCCTTTCGGGAAGGCTCAAAGAGATCTATTCACTCCATTTCCCAGAATTGACAAATAGGGTTAGAAATCCAGCGACATTAGCTAAGCTAATATTAATGAAGCCAGAAAGAACCGAAATTACACTAGATTTGCTTACATCATTGGGAATTGATGAAGAACATGCAAAATACATTATCAGTTACAAAAACGAATCACTTGGAGGAAGCTTTAAGAAAGAAGATTTAATCATTATTCAATCCCTTGCTGATAGCGTTCATAACTTGTACAAAAGAAAACAGGAATTAGAGGACTGGGTGACGAATACCATGAATGAAGTTGCTCCAAACCTTGCAGCAGTTGCAGGAACCAATGTAGGGGCGCGGTTGATTGCACATGTAGGGAATCTTAGAGACCTTGCATTTCTTTCCAGTGGCAAGGTTCAAACATTGGGGGCAGAAAAGGCATTGTACAAGGCATTGAGATTTAATGGCAAAACTCCAAAACACGGAATTATATTTCAAATCCCTGAGGTCGGAACCATGCCATTTTGGTTAAGAGGAAAGATGGCACGAGCTTTTGCATCCAAAATAGTCATTGCGGCCCGCCTAGATCTTTATGGCGGTTCTTTTTTGGGAGACCAATTAAGGGAACAGCTTAAAGAAAAAAGCAAAAAATTAAGAGAGCAATTCCCAAACCCACCAAAGCCCAAAGAAACAAAAGGTACTTCAAAATCAAGAAAGAAATTCAGAAAAAATAGAAAAAGGAGGAAGAAATAATGGAAATTGAAATCAAACCCGCAAAAAAACAACAGGGAGTCTTTCGTGTTCAAGGCATTCCAGGAGTTTTGCTTGCAACTGTAAATGCAACACCAAGTTTATCGGTTTATGGAGAACGATTAATCCCGTATAAAGGAAAAGAATATAGGGAATTCTCGCATAAAAGATCAAAGATTGCTTCGAGCATTCTTGTTGGACTTAAAATACCTTATCTTAAACCCAACGCCAAGGTTCTTTATTTAGGGGCTTCAACAGGGACAACCGTTTCCCATGTCAGCGATTTGCTCACAAAAGGGGTGGTTTATGCAGTTGAGTTTGCCCCAAGACCAATGAGAGATTTGCTGGAACTTGCAAGTCTCAGAAAAAACATTGTTCCAATCCATGATGACGCGAGATACCCTGAAAATTATTCCGATATCGTTGATGGCGTGGACTTCGTATTTTGTGACGTCGCCCAGCCAAACCAATCGGAATTGTTCATTAAGAATATTCAGACCTTCTTGAAAAAGGGAGGGGGCGCAATGATCGCCATCAAGTCCAGATCCATTTCCCAGTCAAAGACACCAGAACAGGTTTTTGATGAGCAACAAAAGTATTTGAACAAGAATGGACTTGAAATAGAAAGAAGCGTGAGTATTTCAAAATATCATAAGGAACATCAGGTCTTTTTGGGAAAATGGTTTGGAAAGAAGTGAACAAAGATAGATTGTAATATCCAATGCTTAATAAAGGGAATAATGCAACTGTGTATGAGAAACAAGGTCCGTGAATGCCATGAGCGTAACATTGTCAAGAACACCAGAAGTAACCCCTGAAAGAGGTAATAACATACTTAATAAGATCTTTAGGTTTTTTCACGTAAGACCAATTTATGTTGTTTTGAGAACCATGTTAAGAGTTCCAACAACAAACCTTTACCATCCAATCCATGTTTCGCATTCCCAATACCCTTATGTTGCAGAACGATATAGAGGACTGCTTGCATTATCTGAAGAGGCTTGTACTGGATGTAAAAAATGTGAAAGAATCTGTCCAAACAAGACAATCATCATGCAGACAAGGGAAATCAATGGCAAAGAATACCGATTCCCAGCTTATTTTGCAGGAAGATGTATGAAATGTGGACTTTGTGAAGAGGTTTGCGATAGACAGTTTGCCATACGACACACTGATCAATTCGAGGACGCAGGGTATATAAGAGAACAATTGTTCTATTCCGCAGAAAGAATGTTTGATATGTGGGAAAAGCATATCCAACCCAGAATTGATGCAGGAATTGCACATGTTGCAGTGCCTGACAAAAGAAGAGTGGAAAAGGAATATTTTGCAGAGCAAGAAGAGAAAAGGAAGGAACAAGACAAAGCAGATCCAAGAATTTACTGACACCAGATGATTATTTTACCTTTTCAAACTGGAAAACAATTTGCTTGACAGTCTGGTTTTCCCATTTGCTGAAAACCTGTTTTGCAGAAATTGCAAGCTGTTTCCACTTATTGGGGAGATACCAAAGGAGCCATTCAATCTTTTTTAGACTTTCCTCGTTTTGACTTAAGGCGTCATCAACAAGTATGGTAATGTCCCCCTCATCCCAATCCCCTTTTTGGACTTGAGGAATGTTTTTGGACAATTCAGATTTAAGGCGTTTCAAGACAAATCGCTCAAATTCATCACCCAAATCCAAATTGATGTGAATAAGAACACTATTAACGGTACTTTCAATGAGCATGTTTTCTTCAAATGTTTGAGTGACAGCACCAATTTCACATTCCCGACATATTGCACAAGGGAAGTTTATTCCCCCTCTTGAAGGACATTCAATAGGCTTTAATATTCTGAATTCTTCCAATGTTATGATCTCACCCATGTGAATCAAAAGAATTTATGGCATGATGATATTTAAATTCTGGTTAACCTATCTCCATAATTATATAAGTTGACATGGTGGAAGACATAGTGAACAAATCTGGTGAGTTTGCAGAATTTGAAAAAGCAAGAACGGTTGATTCTGTTTTAGTTTGGACTAGACTTGATTATTTGAAAGATGAATTGAAAAGGTTGAGAACGAAATTTGAAACTTTTGAGAACACCATTGTTGAAGAGATGGAAATGAAATGGAAAGAATTCAAGAAATCCATGAAAAGAGGCTTAAAAAAAGATGAAAAGTTTAAGCAAATGAATGCATATATTGGGACACTGAGACAGGAGATACTCAGTAGATTAACAGATGAGTTGTTCAATGACCTTTGGAATTATAGGGCAAATGTGGAACTGCTCATTGCAACATTTAGGTATGGTCTTGTTTCCGATTATGTTGCCAGGGACTTGAAATGGGAAGAGAAAATATCAAGCTCACAAAAACCTATTGTTTTGCGGATGGGGAGACCAAGAAAAAATGATATGAGATCCTTTAAAATTACTGAAGAGATAAGGAAAATGTTCAAACCGTTACATGAAGTATTTGAAGAAAGCAGAAACATATTGAAAAAACAACCAACCCCACAAAGAATCCTATTATTGGAAAAAGAAATCATTGAAAAGGCAAATGATGTGAAAATTGCACATGAACTACTTGAACCAATCATCTATGAGTACTCAGATCAAAAATTACAGAAAAGGATACAATCAACATATAAAAGTCTATACAAATTAAGGGAACAATCAACTTTAATCACTCAAGCATGTGCTCCACGAATTTAGAGGTTTACACCCTAAGTTTTTTTAACAGCGAAATTGACTTTTAGCTAATCAAAAGAGGAATGTACTAATGCCAAGCTGTCCAGATTGTGGAGAAACAAAGATGAAAAAACATGCGCCCTTTTATGTATGTACAAGATGTGGATTGAGTTTTAAACCAACAGAAATCCAACAGGCAAAAGATCGGGCAAGGAGAGAATTACAACAAATCAGCAGAAACAAAACAGCAGAAATGGAAGAAAAAAGAAAGAAAAAAATAAAGGATTATCGAAGATGGATTGAAGGACGAGATGAATTTTAAACGTGAAGAATCGTGAGCATTGAAATTGAAAAGAAATTATTTGGAATGGCAAGATACTCTACCAAATTTGCTGGCGTTGGAGGAAAAATCAAGATAATCCCAGAAGATTTTATTGTAACTGAATTAACAGAAAATGGAATACCCGCAACTGAAGAAAAACTGCACGAGCAGGGAGGATTGTACCTGCATGTTTTAGTCAAAAAAAAGAACATGGATCACCATACCATGACCAAACACCTCACAAGATTTTTCTCCGTAAGAGAAGAAGATATTGGAACAGCAGGAATTAAAGATAAGAAGGCAATAACCTACCAAGTTGCATCCATCTTCAACCCAAAAAAAAACATGAGGTTCAGCTATGCAAAACCCATATCCCATCTTGAAATATGGAATTTAGGAAAAAGGAAAAAAGGAATTGTAAAAGGTCATTTGAAAGGGAATGCATTTGAAATTAAAATAAGGGATGTGGATTTTGTTGCAAATGAAAATGAAATAAAAGAATCCCTTCAAACTAATAAAATTTTTAATTATTATGGACATCAAAGATTTGGATGTCTACGCCCCATCAATCCGTTGGTAGGATATGCAATCCTGAAGAAAGAACACAGAAAAGCAATTGATTTAATCATTGGCACAGAATGGCTGGATGATCGAGATGAGAACAAATTTAGAAGAATTTGGAATGAGGACAATAATGCTCAGAAAATATTGGATGAATGGTCAAATCCGCCATTACATGAAAAGCTTATCCTGCAGTGGCTTTCAAAAAGACCAAATGATTATTCAGGCGCAGTTTCAAGACTCCCAAAAAATTTAATTAATCTATTTAAGAGGTCCTTTATCTCTTTACTTTGGAACAAATACCTCTCAAAAAGAGGGAACCATGAAAACCCCTTGTCGGGAGAGAGAACATGCAAAACAATAAATGGTAAGAATTTGGAAATTGCCTTACCAAGCAAGGAATGGTCAAGACCACTCAATGAAATTTGGAAAGAAGTTTTTGAAGAGTATAAAATCGACATGAAAGTATTCTCAAATGAAAAGCATAGTTCAAGATTGGCTTATTTGGATATTTCAAACCTCGAAATTATTTTGGGGAATGAAATGATGTCTTTAAAGTTTAAGCTCTCCAAAGGTCAATATGCAACAATTCTTCTCAGAGAAGTCATGAAAACAGATTTCAAGAATTATTGTTAGGTATATGAATAATGTGCCTTTACCCCAAAAAGTTCTTCCACAATGTTGGATAGGGTTTCTTGTGGAAAACTAAGCTTTCCTTGGTCTTCTTTTTTTATTTGTATTTTTATCTCTTTTTCACCAAATGGGGGGATAAACACTGTGCTTATCGAAACTGGTTCCACAGGTGATATGAGATTTTCTATAAATTTTTCCGCTTTCTTGTGCTTTTCAATAATGAAAACATCCGTCCCAATTGCATCACTTAACTCATTAAGAAGAACAAAACCAGATCTGTCAAAGCGTTTTTTGTCTCCTTCATTCACAATCAGAAATGCACCCATTGGTGTTAAGATGATCTTATTCAAGGTTATTTTGTTTAGTTCTTTATTTTGCTTTGATGCATGGATAATGACTTTTCCGACTTTTATGTCAATATCACTCGCCTCGCCCGATTTCATCTTTTTTGAGCAGGTCAAACAGAGATCGTTTGTAGTAATGCACATTCTGTCCAAAGTTAATTTCACAAAGGTTCCTCCTCTGTCGTATTGACAGCATTAATATAAATGTAAAAGTTATCCCTTTTTAACTTTACATTACCACTTTTCAACAATTGAAATAATGGCATAATATAGCCTATTTAGTTCAAAATTGGGAAATATCTACTTTTAGTTAAACAAGGTTGATAAAGGAGAAAATTAATGTCGGAACAATTAATGACTGAAAGCATACCAAGAACAAGTCCAGGACGGACATATGTTTACAAAGTTGTGCTGATTGGAGACGGTGCTGTCGGCAAAACCAGCCTTCGAAGAAAATATATGGGAGAAGGCTTTCAAGTGGAATACCTCAACACAGTTGGCGCTGACTTTGCGTATTATAGTGAAAAAATTGGGAATAATATATATAAGTGGAGCATTTGGGATCTTGCAGGTCAACCAAAATTCGAAAATGTTCGACCAATGTTTTATCAAGGCGCATTAGGGGCTTTGGTTTGTTTTGATAGCACACGAGTTCAAACCTTCAGGAATTTGGATAAATGGGTTGACGAATTGGTAAGAAACACATATAGTGAAGGAACTCCAATTGTTGTCGTAGCAACAAAAATGGATATTTATGATTCAAATGCAGAAGGACATGTCAATTTTGATGAAGTTGAGGAATATGTCAAAAAATTGCAGGAAAGATTCAAGAACAGGTTTGACGTGGGAATGATAAAGACATCTGCATTAAAGGGAACAAATATCAAGGAAGCATTCAACATGTTAAGGGAAGCCATTATTAAATGGCATGAAAATAATTGAGAAAACGAACCCATATCCTGAATTTTATCAATAATCAACAAAAAAAAGACATGTGACAGAATTAATAGCAACAAGAGAAGAAGGCATTTTGCTGTTGGAATTAGTTGACAACACATTTAAGCTTGAAACATTGAAATCATTGGAAATGTGGTTGAATCAGTCAAAAAATGACCACAGGCTTTTTGCAATAATCCTTACGGCAAGGGGAAAACTATTTTCTGCTGGAGGGGATTTGCTTGAAATGAAAAAGGAACTGGATGCAGGAAGAAAATCAGGGTATGTTGAAGAAATAGTTCCACTTGTCAATAAAGTGATTAACCTTATGCTCACCCATCCGCTTCCAATTATTGTCGCACTGAATGGAAGTGTTGCAGGTGGCGCTATTGGACTATTTCTTGCAGCTGATCATAGAGTGGCAATTGAAAAGGCAAAAGTTGCCTTCGCATTTGGGGGAATTTCATTGACACCAGATTCTGCAACTTCCTTCCTTGTACCTATATATTTTGGATATAATTTTGCAACAAGCGCCTTTTCACTTGCCAAAACAGTCCCATTACGTGAATACCCCCATATTGTAGATAAATTCGTGGAAAATAAAGATCAGTTGATTGAAGAATCAAAAAAGCTTGCAAATCAATACAAGAACATGGATCGTTGGGTATACCATAAAACAAAGCTTCTAGTGAAAAGACCAATAATAGATCAATTGGAGATTCAAACAAAACTGGAACTAGAAAATATAATTCAAGCTTGCCAAAGACAAAATTTCGAGATGAAATTAAATGAAACGATTAATAGATTGTCAAAATCATGAAGCAAGATTCATGTTTCCAAGATTATTACTTATTGATCCGAATTTTGTTTGCATAAACGATATGGAATCACTCAAATCTGTAAGGGTTTGCGAAATTCCATTATCAATAATGTATTGATTTGGATCAGCCATAATTGTTTTGATTTTTCCTAGACCTTGGGGACCTTGAATATCCCTGATATCGTCAATGATTGCATTCATTGATTTATTCACGTTTGAGAGTTGGGTCATTCCTCCTTTCACATATGCAAGAGTGAAATTATTTTTGGCATTAGTAATATAAATTATTGAATCATTAAGTGAACCATCTGCTGTAGTAATATTACCATCAATATTTGGTGCTCTCGCAATAAGCTCAGTTGCTTTTGAAGCGTCATCGGGTTGAGAGTCGATTGTTTCAAAATCTGATTTAATATTGTCAACTGCGGCATTTACCTTCTTTAGTTCCTGGGCTGTTAAAATAACGTTCCTAAATGCATGTCCAAGGTATATGAAGTTTTGTGCATTTTGAGTGACATTGAATTTTTCAAGCATTGCAGTGAATTGTTTTGCGGGTTCAGTAAACAGACCATAATAGCCAGGGTTTTCCGCATTTGCGGACATATTCTCCAACAAACCATTTAATTCAAATGCAGTCTGATTAAGTACAACAGCATCTGTAATTACATTGCCCAACGAGGTATATGATTGGTTATATTCTGCATCTGAAATCGTTGTGAAGTTCTTTGATGGATCCGTGAATATACTAAGTGACGTGTTTGTTTCATCTAGAATGGGAACTATTTGTTGACCGAAATCTCCCAATTTAATAGAGACATCGCTTGAATCTCTTAGGAAGTTAATTGATGAGGAAATCTGTGACTTCACTTCAGTCATGGTTTGATCATTGAGTTCAACATTGTTAAATGCATCAAAAGCGGGATCATTTAATGCAGTTCTGAAAACAGTGAGATTTGAAACGACATTTGCAAAAAATGTATCTGTCCCAGAAAAGTCAGTATTGTTACCAATTTTTCCAGCTACCTTGTTCAGTACTCTTGTCCCCAGCAAAAGATGAATAAGAGGTGCATGGGTGGAATTTTGACCGTTGATATCAATTGGATTTATGAGAACCTTGAACATATCCAATGTTGCATTAAACAATTTAGCACCATCTTGGATCTGTTTGATCTGATCTGCTGAACCACCACCCATAGCCTGACTTATTTCATCTGCTTTGAGTTGTGCCAGTTTGGAAACACCTGCCTTAATATCGTCCAAGGAATCACTAATGTTTTTCATGCCGATTTCAATGTATCTCAATCCCTCTTCAAACGTGTCATTGGATTGCAAAAGAGCCAATGCACCAACTCCTCCAAGGGTACCAAATTCAGAAAAAGCTTTTTCAAACCCAATTTTTAGATTTCCAAAACCTACAACCAATGGAGCCAACCCATTTGAGATATCAACAATCGCATCAACAAGGGTAAATCCTTGGTCTACAATAACGAAATATTGTGGAGCCGCTAAATTTACAAGGCTTTTGATTCCCAAGCCGTCTAAACTTCTCAAGACACTTCGTGCATCCTTATACCAAATTGTGGCATTTGAAAGGTAATCATCAACAAGTGAAAAGTTTCCTGTATTGAAGTTATCTTGCATTTCTTGAACTCCTTGCAGCATATATGCAGACCCAATTGCCATGTCACTACCGAATTGGGTTAGACCAGACGTTACAGTCATTGCATATGGAAGGACAACAACACCAATAAGTAGGAATATTATCGTAAAGACTATTGAAAAAATAATTAAAATGTTTGGTTTCTTAGAAAACATCCTGACTAGCAGGGTCAATCCAATGCCTGCAAACATCATTACAATTAAAGCCACAACGATATCGACAACAAATAGAAAAGGCAGGTACTGATTTGCCAAATCAATTGTGCTCTGACCAATGCTGTCCCGAATTTGTGGGTTTGTTTGTGCAACCTGAAGAATTGCAGTAAGGACATCTGACAAATACAAAAACTGACCAAATAAATCTGTGAAAATACTTGGAGCAACTCTTGGAGGTACAAAACTCACAACTGTTACAACAGGAATGCCAAGAAAAATCATTTTCAAGATGGATTTAGTGAAAAGTGCCAAAAAGAATATCACTAAAATACCCAAGAAATATGTGATTAATCGATGAACCAAATTTGATTGGGGATTTAAAGTAAAGGTAACCACTACTTCTAAAATGAGAGTCAAAACAATTGCAACTGCATATCCTTTCAGTAATGATCCCTTGATTTTTCCCTTTCCTCCCGATTGAGTTTCGAATTCTTGAAAGTCCATTTCGTCGGACATATTTTTAAATTGGTGAAACACATTAATAAACGTTTTAGAGGAAATCCCTTTGGGTTGTTTATTTATTACCTTAAAGCAATTTAAGTTGTTTTGTGATGGCATCTATTTGGTCTGATGGACCAGGTCCTATTGCTATTGCGGTGGTAGTGCCAGGTTCCAATTGTGTCAAGCCAGCATCATTGATGATCGCACATGGAAGCCCCTTGGAAATTCCCATTTGAAAAAGGGCTCTAAGTTCCTCTTCTGAATTGACTTTACACACTATTTTTTTGCTTCCTTGTCGATCCCATCTTTGAAACCATTCTTTTCGATTGGTCAATGATTTAAGAGCCGCTTTGACAGATGCATGGGCACCCTGAGCAACCATTTTTCCCTTTCCCATCTTGAGATCAGTTCGTAATACAATGACTTGTTTTGCTTCAAAATTTGATGGGTCTCGTCTAAGTTTTATTCGCATTAAGAATCACTGATCTTTCTTGAATATAGTTTATTTTAGACTTATGGAAACATGTCATTCCAATAAATCCAGCAATATTCCGTCTTCAGGAGGCCAACGACGATCCTCAACTTCCGTTCGGCAAATGAGACAGCGATAAATCACCCGTTCAGCTTGCTCCATTTCATCATATACGAAATCCTGAATCAATCCCCTATCACATAGGATATCATGCTTACATGAGGGACAATAATAGTAGAAACGAGGTTCAGAAGGCCTTCCAGGTTTCCAAAGGTATATTGAGCATTGTGAGCAAACTTTTCTTGAATCACACCTTAGATGGTGAGCTATGACAGTCATTAGCAAAACATTCTTTTCAGATAAATTAAATCTTCCCAAATAATTTTAGAAATCTATAGGTATTATTAATAATTTGGAAGAATTGTTAATGATAATGGATGATGATTATGACATCATTGTAATCGGGGGTTCTGCAAATGGTGCGCAAGCCGCAAGAATTGCAGCAAAAAAAGGTGCACGGGTACTGATAATTGAAGACCATCCAACCATTGGAATACCAGAACATTGCTCTGGATTATTCAGTTATTATGGTCTTGAAAGACTGGACTCAATGCCACCACCCAATATTGTGTTTAATCCAGAGATATACGGGTCAAGATTAGTTGCACCAAATGGAAAGACAATAACAGTTCGAAAAAAAGAAAGACATGCACTTGTTTGTGATAGAGCTAAATTTGACCAATTCCTTATTGACAAGGCAATTGAAGAAGGGGCTGAGTTGTTGAAGCCTTTCAGGGCATTTCAGGCAGAGAGATCAGAAAATAAAGTTTTTGTGAAAGCAAA
This sequence comes from Candidatus Heimdallarchaeota archaeon, assembly GCA_015523565.1. Lineage (GTDB taxonomy): Archaea > Asgardarchaeota > Heimdallarchaeia > Heimdallarchaeales > Kariarchaeaceae > WAKA01. The sequence continues at coordinate 23,167 of WAKA01000056.1, forward strand.
AAGCAAAGATGGGGACACCATTAGTCTAAGTTCAAAAATCATAATTTCTGCTGAAGGAATAAGGGGAGAAATTGCAAAACAGTTGGGACTGTCACCGCCAGAAAAAAAGGCATTAATCAATGCAGCGCAGTTTTTCATGAAAGATATTGAGGATATCGATCCACAATTGGTGGAGTTATTTCAAACACGAGAATTTGCACCTGATTTTTTTGGCTGGATCATACCTATGTCAGACAGTTCTGCAAAGGTAGGATTAGGAACTTCACGACCAAGAGCCGCAAAGGAATTGGAAAAGTTATTGAACAATCATAAAGTGCTTAAGGATAGAGTGAAAAATTCGGATACATATTATAAAATTGCAGGAAGAATCCCAATAACGGGACCTGTGAAAAAGACGTATGCGAACCAATTGCTATTGGTTGGAGACGTGGCAGGTCAAACAAAGCCAACGACTGGTGGAGGGGTCATATTAGGGGGGATTGCAGCACAAATTGCAGGGGAAGTTGCCGCAGAGGCAATCAAAAATGACAGAACTGACTCCAAATATTTGAGAAGATATGAAAAGCTTTGGAAAAAAGAGATAGGAAGAAACCTTTGGATACAAAGAAAAGTAAGGAATTACATTAACTTGCTAAGTGATAAGGAGATGAATATATTTTTTGAAAAATTGGAAAAGAAAGGAATAATTGCACAAATTGAAAAATATGGGGATGTTGACAACCAAGCAAAACTGGCGTTTAAGCTTCTCAGAACTCTATCACTTTATCCATATTATTTAAAGACAAGTGTCAAGTTAATTAAGGCGTTAATGCAAAAATAAGTCTTGAATATTCACTCTTTGAAAATTCGGATAAGAGACAGTTTATTTAATATTTTTTTCACATCATATCAGATTGCAATCAGAAAACACCCCAATAATCCAGACATTTAACTTATCCAAGTTTATTCAGACAAAGCCGATTGTGTTTAGAATGAATCTGTCTATCCCTAAAGGATCCATGTTTGGGTTACTTGGTCCAAATGGTGCAGGAAAGTCAACTGCATTGAAATTACTGACTGGAAGGATTAAACCGACAAGTGGACGTATTCAAGTGCTGGGACTCGATCCATGGAAACAAAGAAAGGAGGTGTTCAAAAGGGTAGGATATCTTCCACAGAATCCAACACAACCTCCTGAAAAAACAGTTTTGCAATTTATGCACTTGATGGCAAGGTTGAAGGGGTATGACAAGAGGAAAGCATTGGAAATTGCAAGAGAGATACTTGCACAAGTAGGGTTGGGAAGACTTGAAAACCTTAATGTTACAAAGCTCAGCGGTGGGCAGAAACAAAGGCTTGGTTTTGCAAATGCATTAATTGGTGAACCTGAGGTTTTGATTCTTGATGAACCCACCGCAAGTTTAGATCCAGAAGGAAGAATATACGTGATGGAACTGATTGCAAATTATGCTAAATCGGGAAACAGAACAGTTATCATTTCATCACACATCCTTCCAGAAATACAGAGAATGACAAATCATATAGCCATATTGGCAGATGGTCGTGTTTTAACGGCTGGACCAATGTGGAAGCTGACAAGCAAAGTGTATGACAATGAATATGAGGTTCAATGCTCCCATCCTGAAGAGCTACTTTCATATTTGAAAAATGAGGGATTTGAATGTATTTTTGAGAATGGAATAATCTATGTGACAGATATAGATGATTTGTCTGAGTTTTGGAAAACAGTCCCATCCATATGTTCGCAAAATGGCTGGGAGTTGCAATCCTTAAAGCCAGCACATGACGCATTGGAACAGGTTTTCCTGAATTATGTCAAAAGAAATGAAATGGAGGTAGTGATCCAAAATTGAAACTCCAATTGCCAAACAAAAAAATAATTAAAGAATTAATTGAGAATCTGGAAGAGATTCATATAATCTCTTCAGATGTGTTTTCAACAAATATTCATGAACGAAAAATGTTGCTGGCAGTATTGTATTATGTAATCGTCCCGTTAATTAACTTGCTAATACTTTCCTTGGCACCCATTGTGCAGAAGGGAACAGGCATCGCCATTTTTCAGGCTCAATTTGCAACAACTGAGTTGGTCAAAAATTATTTTGTCAGTTTCTTTTTGGGGCAGATTTTGATTGCATTACTCACAGCAGATCAAATAGCAGGTGAGTTTGAAAGGGATACTTTCGCTTTGCTTAGAAGCAAACCAATACATGATTTCTCAATTGTCATTGGAAAATTCCTTGGAATGATCTATACATTGATTGTCATGATATTGCCTGTCTCCATTGTATATTATTATTCATTGCTGGGTATTTATGGAGCGGAATGGCCTTGGACATATTTAAAAAGCCTAGATGAAATACTGGCAATTTCCTTGTTAATAGTCCTGATGCTAGGCTCTGTTGTGGGAATTTCTTTATTGGCATCATCTATTTTTTCAAAAAGCCTTCATGCAATTATAGCAACATTGTTGGGATTGTTTGGGATAAATCTCATGGGAGATGCATTATTTGGGAAAAATAATTATTTAGCCCTTTCATGGTATGTTGATGCCATTTTTCCAGACATATTCTATAATCTGGAACCACTAAAAGACATTCCCAACGCAATCTCACTTGTCCTTATTCTATTGACTGCAAATGTGTCTTTTCTTTTGGTCTCATCAATAATACTGATGAACCGGGAAGTATATTGAGGTTGATGAAAGCATATTTCCTTGAAAAAGAGAAAATCCCCGACAACTTTCTGATTGAATTGCAGAAAGAAATATTGGAAAATGATGGCGAGAAAAAAATTGGCGCACTGTTAAGTTTTGTAGGAGTTGTCCGTTCCACATCACATGATCCTAATAAAAAAGTGGTTGGAATGGAAGTTGAAACATGGGAGGAAATGGGGAATGAGAAATTAAATGAAATAGTTTTACAGGTATTTGAAAATTCAGGGATTCATGATGTAAGGCTTGTACATGTATATGGAACCCTAAATCTTGGAGACCCGATTGTTTTCATTGTCATTGGAAGTGAACACAGAAATGAGGCATATCAGGCAATGGAAAAATTCATAGACGCGTACAAAAACAAGGCGCCTGTCTGGAAAAAGGAAATCTATGCAGATGGGTCTGAACAATGGATTAGGACAGCACATTAATTGTCTTTTTCAAGTTGTTGGATGACATGACCCAAGATTGAACAGGCAAGTCGAACACCTGTTTGGGTGGCATCTGGAGAACCAGGTAGGCCAATAACCAATGATTTGTTTAATGTGCCTGCTATTGCACGACTTAACATGCCATAGCTTCCAATCTTTTGGATTGACAACCGACGAAATTCCTCGCCAAAACCAAGAATCTCCTTATCTATTACACTTTTGATGGCTTCATATGTCACATCCCGTTTTGAAACACCAGTTCCTCCAATTAAAACAATGAGATGAGTCTTTTTGGACGCCTCCTGCTCAATCTTTGCTTTAAGACCAGACAGGTCATCTGGAAGATAATCCAAATTACAACGTCCAATACCCATGTCTGTTAACGTCTCAACTGCAATGGTTCCACTTTGATCATTTTCCAATAACTCAGGATGAGAAAATAAAGAATCACTGACAATGGTAACTGAAACATTCATTTCCTCTAGATTCTTCGCAGTATGATTTTTCCATGAAATAAAAATCACCCCTTAAATTCTTCTTTCTCTTTTTCCAGCACATAAATATTCTGAATTCTTGCAACAGGGTAATTGCCTGTCTCATCTTTCTCATATCGCTTAGACACATCAAAAATGGCAAGAAGAGCCGCCATTACACCATTTATCGCCTCTATCTCTACACCAGTCCGATCCAATGCCTGAACTGTGACAAAAACCTGAACACGGTCATCAAACAGCTCAAAGTTAACTTTGACACTTGTAATTTGAATCGGATGACACATGAAGACAATCTCAGGAGTTTTTTTGACGGCATTAATTGCCGCAAGTTTCGCATTTTCCAGTACATCCCCTTTTGGATTGGTATTTTCCCTGATGTGCTGTAATGAAAGACGGGAAAGAATTACCTCACCTGTTGCAATCGCCTTTCTTCTGACAATCGGCTTTGACGCGATGTCAATCATCCCTTGTTCTTGAACACTCACGGCTTTCCATTATTGACAGCCTTCAAAAGCACTGAGGTTTATCTAAGAACATTTTCCTTGTTTTGTCAAGAATAAGGACAAATAAGTCCAACAAATTAATTATGAGAAGAAGGTTACATAAACTGTCAAAAATTTTATGCATCATGGGAAAACAAGAAGATGAAATACTTGACGGAATTATGTCAATTCATATGGAAGGTTATGAGGTCATCGAAAAAAAAGTAAAACAGTCTGGAAATTCTGGAAGGGTTTACTTACCTGTTTCATGGGTTGGAACCGTTGTTAAGGTGGTCAGATTAACTCCATTAAAGAAAAGCGAAGATCAAAATACTGAAGAAAACACAAAAGAATAATGAAATGGCATTTCCTTTTACTTATACTTGTCTCAGAAATCACTCCCATCATTGCAGAAGATAATAATGTGATTAAGGAAAGAATTTCTGAACATACCGTTTTATCATTTCCAGCATTTGTCGTGATTATTTTGGTAATCTATGCAAGAAGAAGAAAGTATAAGAAAAAATGATATATAAATATATTGATCCATAATTCAAGGAATAGTTGAACCAAATCAAGCACTATTTTGAAATTCGATCAAACAAGAGAAAAGTAAAAGCAAGAAATCCTTGTATCCAAAATTGAACTTTGTTTATTTTTTTTGCATTCATATCTTCGAATTAAACATTGTTTAAATAGTGAAAGAAACATTTCCAATCAAACGAAGAGTGCAAACCATCAAAATTATCGGGCAATAGATTTCATTCCCGGTATTTTTGATTGCACGAGAAATTGATATCAGAGGTGACATCTCACAAAATGAAGGTAAAATCAAAAATCAAAACTTTTCTAATCGTTGGACTGTTAATCATGATGAGCGGTGCAACATTCGCAAATGCATACACTGCGTCATCAAATACTGAAGCAGTTCAGCAACAAATAGAGGAACAGGCACATTATTACACATTCAGGTCAAATTTGATTGGAGTGTTTTATGATTACAAGGATGAACTTACAAAACAAACAGGTGAAGCCCTTGTAAATTCTTTAGGGCTAATGACACCCAATGTTGAGGGATTTGCCATCAAAAGATTGGAGGCAATACCAGAAATATTTGATACCAAGGATTTTGACATTGCGGTTTACATATTTCAAACAAATAGCAAGGGAGTCATTATACACGGTGATTCCAAAAAGGCAACGATATCTTGGGCAAGGTCTGCAAATGTTTTCAACAAAGTTATCGACAGAAATCCAGATGTTGAACATATCTTTGCCATGGGAAATACCTACCAATTGTTGAATGCATTGCATGACACAAGAAAGGTTCATGCTTCAAATGAGGAAAAGGTGGATGCCAAAATCATTTATTTGTATTCACTGTGGACAATTGCAGATATATTGGAGGAAAGGGGAGGAAAGCAAGCAGCACTTGGAAAAGACATTAGAATGGCTTCATTGAAATTCTTTGCAAATGAATTCAATGATATTGCCGCAAGAAACATTGCCCCAGAGAGCCCATTGGGAGAAGAATCTCAAGCAACAATTGAAGCTAGAAAGAAAAAATTCTTTGAAAAGCACCCCGTAAAAGTTGAAAAAATCGCAAGAGACGGATATGTTATTGATCCCAAAACAAAAAGGGAAATGAATCCGGAAACGGGTGAGTTAAGGTTAGACGGATATGGAGGAGATATATTTCCACAAAGTGCCGTAAGCCCTAGCGACTTTATTGTAAACTTGATTCCAAAAGAGACAGGGCTTAGAGGTCCAATTGGTGGAATTGTTGATGAGTTATTAGGGTATTTGATTGACAAGATTGGAAATGTTATTGGGCTGGATTCAAGCACAGTCCAAAAAATTGTTGATACGCTTCTTAAAATTCCTGATTTAATTGGAATCGTTACAAATCCCTCATCAAGTGCAATTAAGTCATTCATTAATCAATTGAGACCTATGCTTCCAATTCCAGAGAGTCTAGACCCTTACATAGACTTACTTATCGATGGGATTTTTGCACTTAGAGGAAGTTTCAATGATATTCAAAATTTTATCTTCACTGCTGTCGAAAAACTTGTTCCAGACAATATCATCGACCCCTCTGTCATCACAATTATGAAACAAGTGTTGACACTAGGTCAGAAAGTTGCAGATAGAATTTCACAAGGAGGAAATGTAATTGATATTATCTTCAGCATTTTGACAGAACAATTGCTTTATAATGTCACTTCTGCATTAGTAGGAAATTCAACTATTTTTGGATTGACCACACAACAAATCCAAAAGTTTATTGTAAAAGCAAATGCAACCATTTCTACGGTCATTAATCTTATCTCTACAAAAGATATCAATGGATTGATAAAAACATATGGTCCAAGCCTTCTTAATTTAGCATTTAATGAATTCAATCTTACAAAGGATCAATCTGAAATGGTCATGCTTGTAGTTAGCATTGTTCTGACTGCAACAGGCGTTTCCAATGAAAATACGTTGGAAGACCTGCTTTTTGATCTAATTAAGAAATTAACCAATGTGGATGTTGAGACAATTAAAAACAAAGTAGAGGAAATGATCAAGAAAGTTGGTGAAGCTGTTGAGCAAAAAGTCTCTTCACTGACAGATTTGCAAAATTCAATCAATACGATATTGACGGACCTTAATGTTCCAAACAAATATAAACAGACAATAAAAGACCTCATGGGAATTGTAGTTGCAATTAAAAATGTCAACTTAAACAACTTCCCAGATTTCGCAAACATGATCATTAACTTTTTGGGAACCTTAGGTGTCCCAAACAATTATCTTGATTCTGCCAAAGAGGTCATTAAAATCCTTATGGGCGTTGTTCAATTTGTCATGAATCCTCCAAGGATGGAGGACATTCTTAAACAATTGTTGGGTAACCAAGATCTACAAAATTTGATTAACAGCGGACTTAATTTCATCATCAATTTTGTCAAGGGAATTTTCCCCTTGGACAATTCCAAAACAAATGACAAGATTTCTAACGGCATGGTAAACACGGCAGGACTGACTGCTGATGACTTGATAAATCAAGCATCAGAATATATGGCCATTGTTTTCAAAGTTATTGATTCAGTGAAAGGCAACTCGATAGAAGGGGTTTTCATGACCCTTATGCAAACAGGAATTGCCATTTTCAGCAAGTTTGCACCTGATGATTTCACACCAATGCTTGAACTGGCCAAGTCCGTTTTTGCAACAGTAGTGGATTTCATTAAGAACCCTCCCTCTTTAGAAGATCTATTGAACAAAATTGTCCCGTTGATACCATCTTCTTACCAAGATCTTGCCAAGCAATTGATTCCATTCATCCTGAAAATCAAGGATGTGTTCACAAATGGTTTCAAGACTATTTTCTCACAATTGATAGGATGGGTATCGGGTCAGGTCAAGGGACTAATTGACAAACTCGTGTCTTCAATTTCCAACGCAATGGACAGTGCAAAAGGAATAAGCATTGATTTGGACGCACCCCTAGGAGTAGGGGATTTCTCGTTATTCACCATAAAGTTGCATTTTGGATTGGATTTCGGGTTTGAGTTTGATTCAGAAGCATTTGGAAATATGCTCTTTGATCTTATTTTCAAGGGGCTCTCGATATTTCAAAATAGCGACCCTCTCTCCGTATTAAAAGAATTAATATCATTCTTTTCAATTGTACCTATTTTTGAAGCCAGTTTTGAGATTGGAGATTTCGGATCTGGCTCAGACGGATTCTTGGACTTCATGCTTCAATCACTTGGAGTTGAACTTTCATTTTCTGGAAATGGGTTCTTCAAATTACAACTGTTCTCATTCAAGAATGGAGTTTTCAATTTTGACGATTTCTTCAAGGTTCTTGAATGGGGGTTTGGATTTACCATTACAATTAGCAGAACATTCACCCTCCTCGATTTCTTGACAGGTGGAGCAGGTGGTAGCCTCAATGCAATTGGAAAATACATCGGACTTGATGCCATAAGTATCACCATTGCTTTTTCACTTGCTTTTTCAATTGTAAAACGGGCGGCAACTGCAAATCAGCCAGAAACAGGGTCAATGACGATCACAATCACGATTGGTTTCACAGTCTCACTTGGAATTGATATCATAATTGCAAAGCTAGTGCTAACAGGGTCATTAGAAATAACCTTGACATTATTGCAGGATCTAGTTGCACCTACGCCGCTTCAGGTCTTTATTATGATTGTCCTGACAATAACGGTCACAATTGGCTTCTTGCTATGGGATTGGGACTTTGACTATAAGTGGTCACCAGATGATTTTGGACCGCCCAAAGGTTATGAAGTTACAAAAACAGATCCGAAAGAGGCAGTTAAAAGCGGTGCTCTTGGAGGAGATTCAGACAATGACGGACTTGGTGACGAATATGAGAAACAAACACCAGGACTTGATCCCAATTCAGAAGATTCAGATGGGGATACATTAAGCGACAAATATGAAACGCAAACTCTGAAGACTGACCCATCAAACAAGGACACAGATGGTGACGGACTTGATGACAATGTGGAGCTTGACATTTCCACAAACCCACTGGCGCCAGATACAGACTTTGATGGATTGACAGATTACGAGGAAAGCGTCATTTATGGAACAAACCCATTGTCAATGGATACCGATGAAGACGGGTTGGACGATAAGTATGAAATTACACATGCCTATAACATGACTGGAATCACGCCTTCTGTAAGCCAAGTCATAATTGGTGGAGTTCCGTATACTGACAGGACTGACCCATTAAATCCTGATACAGACGGTGACGGATTATTGGATGGGGAGGAAGGACCTAGGGGCATTTATTACGGACCAGAGTTGATAGGAACTGAGGAAGACTATGGATATGTCCCTGATCCCCCTCTCATCTTCAATGGAGGTTATACGCACCCACTGGACAATGATACAGACGATGACTCGTACTGGCAATTATATGATGGATCAATCGCCCCTGTTGAAAATCCCTATATTATGAATTTGGGAGATAAGGTCGAAGTTGAAGGTTTGACAGTTATTCTAATTGATCCATTGACTGGAGAGCCTGAACCTCCAAGACTGATTAGAACCAATCCAGTAAACCCAGACTCCGATGGAGACACAGGGGTTACAGCAGACCAAAGAGAGAATCCACCATTTGGATTTTTCTTGAATTCAGATGGATATGAACTCGGAATTGCACATACAGACCCATTGGACGGAGATACAGATGATGATGGACTTATTGATGGACTTGAAGGAATTTTAAGACCAGATTCCAATCATACGGATCCATTGAATCCAGACACAGATGGTGACGGTTTGGGTGACATGCAGGAATCATTGCTGGGAACAGATCCGAGAAGTGTTGACACAGATTTGGATGGGGTGTCAGATTCTGATGAATACTTCAAGTATGGAACAAACCCATTCCTCAATGACACTGATTCAGACGGATTGGAAGATGGAGAAGAGCTGTTTTATTATCATTCATCCCCATTTTCACAGGATAGTGATGGAGACGGGTTAAAAGATTATGATGAAGTTTGGGTCTATTTCTCGGATCCAGTCGACGAGGACTCCGATAATGATGGATTAACGGACTTTCAAGAAATAATAGTATATTACACAGATCCATTTAACGATGATACCGATGGAGATGGATTGTTGGATGGTGAAGAGGTAATAGGACTCCCCTATTATGATGAGAATGGAACCCAATACTTGATTAAGACAGACCCAACAAATTGGGATACTGATGGGGATTCCCTGACAACCCTCAATCAATTTGGGGAAATGAGCATGCCTATGTCCGATAAGGACGAGTTTCTCTTGGGAACGGATCCAACCAGAAAAGATACAGACCTTGATGGTCTTGAGGACGGATGGGAATTGTGGCTTGGTAAAGGAGAGATCCCCAATTTCACACCCATTAAGATTGATCCATTGTCAAATGACACAGATGGAGACGGATTGTTAGATGGACAAGAGCTCTACATTAACAATATCAGTACTCTGCTATATCCGTATGTTGGTAATTTCATTGTAACGCCGTATAATACATCGGCGACCAATCCAGACACGGATGGTGACCAACTGTCCGATCTGGAGGAATTACGGGTCACGTTTACGTCTCCATCAAATAATGACACGGACAATGACACCTTAACGGATTATGAAGAATATGCAATTTATGGCAGTCTACCATACAGAAATGACACAGATGGAGATGGACTTACAGACGATCAGGAAATCCTTGGATTTGAATTCCCAGCCAATAGCACATCTGGAAATGGAACACTTGGGCTCAGTAAAATACTCTTCACAGATTTCAACAACAGTGATTCTGATGGAGACCTACTACCAGATGGATTTGAGGTATATTACTACAACAAGGATCCGACAAATCCAGATGAAAATGGAAACAAAATAGTTGATGGAATGGAAATAGATACAGATGGTGACGGACTTTTCGATGGTGAAGAGTTCTATGTATATGCAACAATGGAAACACCCGAAGGTGGAGGAATAGAGCAGGTAGACAGTGACCATGATGGATTGTTTGATGGTCAGGAAGTCTACGAAACACTAACCTTACCCAATAAATGGGACTCTGATGGGGACAACTATTCCGATGGGCTAGAGATTTATTGTAACACAGATCCACTATCAAATACATCCAAATCAGAAATGGATGCATGTTTTGCAGGTCTTGAAAGGGTTGTTGTACTGTCCCCAGCAAGAACAACATATCGAACCAATGCAATACCAGTGATTGTCTATGATGCCACAGGAAACATGACCTCAATGGAGTACCGCTATAAGAAAGGCAATGGCACCTTTGGTGCATCGACCCCATTGTTGCCCATAACAAACAAGCCAGGATATTGGGAAGGTACTGCATTGTCCCTGCCATTGGAAAATGGTACATACACATTGGAAGTGACAATTACAAGACCTGACGGAACAACATTCACTAGATCTGTAACATTCACAATTGATCTGGGTCCTGGATCCATAAACATAGTTTCACCCGAAGCAAAAACGTATTCATTCAATGAATTGCAGACTCCATCCTTGCCTATCCAAGTAGAGGCAGGCATAGAATATACAGATGTCTGGTTTAGAATTAGATGGGATAATGGAACCATAATGGCAGACAATACAACATTGAATTTTGAAGCGGGATTGAATGCATACTACCTGCAAAGCTTCGAATTCCCCAAGATCAGAGGAACAACCAACTACACAATCGAAGTGTTTGGACGTAAGACAAACGGTATAGAGGTTGTTAAAGCACAGATATTTGCGATCAGATTACCGACCGTAATGGAAAATGTAGTTTATGTGGCTGTACCTGTCGTATCGGTAATAGCCATCGGTGTAGTCGGTAAAGCAGCGGTAGGAAGTGGGTTCAAGAACCCCTTCAAGAAAAGGAGCTAGGAGGTCGTGAAAAAAATGAACGTAAAAACAGTTAAACTTCTTCTTCTAAATATCTTCCTTGTCGGAATTCTTACCCTTTCTCCATTGGTAGGGGTAAATTCAGCTATTTTTGGCAGTCATAAGACCAGCCAAGAGCCAAGCCTGTCATCCGATTGGAAAGATGGAATAAATGATAACCCACCTGAAAAATTCAATGACTTGGCAGGGTATAATGAATCGACAGATTTAGGAAAAATACTTTCCGACAACGAAAACAATTACGGCCTTAAATGGGACCCATGGGTAACAAAAGCGGCAATCCATGCGATTGCTACCTATAAGGACGGTGATTACCTTGCATTGGCTGGTGGATATCTCTATGATAACCAAATTCACCTATATAGGTGGAATTACCAGACAGATCAATATGATTTGGTTTCTGAGATCGGTAGCGGTGTTTTCAAGTCAGACGTAATGAGCCTTCAATTCGCGGATACCGACTACAATAACTTGACTGAGATTATTGCAGGCAGTATGGATGGACGCTTCTATGTCTTCGAACAAAGGCATCTATATGACCCATATACAAACAGCGAAAATACCTTTGACTTGGTTTATCAAAGTCCAAGACTCGGAAGGGTCTTTGACATTATCGTGGCAGACCCAGACATGGACTTTAGAAAGGACATAATTGTAGGTCTTGGAGATACAGTCAAATGGTACGAGTATGATACACATGGATCCTATCCATTTGGACCAGATCATTTTATCGATTATAGGGAAGTGTTTTCATATCAGTTACCATCGCAAATCACATCGTTGGGAATTACTGATGTTGATTATGACGGACTACAAGAAGTCGCAGTCGGGATGAGGTCTGGAGAAATCCAATTGTTGGAAAACAATGGTACAACACTTGACATCAACGGTTACCCGTACCCAATTGTCCAAGACAACTCCTATCGGTTTTCATGGTCTTCTGGAACATTGATTCAAAGACCAATTACCGATATTGAAGGAGGAGACATAGACGATGACAATCAAGCAGAACTTATGATCGCAGTTCAAGGACAAGGTGCATATGTCTTGGACAATATAGATGGCACGATTGCACCATTCCGAATTGAAAGACCTTTTGCAAGTTGGGAAAGCAACCTTACCGCATTTTATTCATTGGACTACTATATAGATTCCATGGTCAATTCATCAAGTCTGGACAATGGAACTTTGTTAAGCTATCCAAACGCAAATGTGTACTATGCAAATCTTACAGGAATATTTCCTGAACCACTAAATTATACTCTAGGTAATTTTGCCATCTACCCATATAACTCATACGTTGTAAGGGTTCCAGATCAAAGATATACATACTTTGAAGCATTGATAAAACCTGCATGGGCGGTTCTGGATTTCGGAAATGATGAGGAAGCCGCAGGAAATGGAGCCCCCACACTTCCAGAGCTGTTTGTTTACGCCAAAAAAGGAACAGGAGTTCCTGTTCAAAATATTGAGCTGTCAATTTCCGCAGATGGATCTAAATTTTATAAGGTCAATAGTTCGTATATAAGCCTTGAAACAGAAGGAGTTTACGATGTTTACAAGATTGAAGTTGATCCTACACTAGCAGCGGCAAAACTGAATTATTACAGGTACATCAATTGGACAGTTACCTCTGGCATTGTAATGATAGATTATATAGAAACAACAGCAATTAACAATCCAATCTATGATGCACAATCAGTGGAAGTTGGTCCGCTTCAATTGAAAGATAAAGCGGCCAATACTGTCGGTTTCATTGGAACAATTGATGGAGCAATTTTGGCAGTGGATTGGAATGAAACAAAGGGCAGGTATGAAATAGTTTGGGACAGCTGGAGAGATGAACGATATAAAATGGGAACTAATCTATTTGATCTTGAAATCATCAAAAAGAAAGGAACATTTCCAGCATGGATATTCAATGATCTCCAAAGTAAAGTGGGACAATTCCAATATGGAGTATACAATCCTGAAAACTATACGAATTATGGAAAGGTTGTCTCATATGAAACGGCCAATTTCTATAATTATCATTCTGAATCTGTTCCTGAAACAATACTTGTAACTGATCAAGACAAGGTATTGGTTGCAACACAAGCATCTCCACAGGCAGATTTGTCCATCAACATACCTCTAACAGAGATGTTCTTTGAGACACCCCAATATAACTATATTGTTGGAAAATACATGCCTTCAATCCAAAGTTATATTGATTCAAGAAATGCTGCAACTAGTGCAGATCTTTATTTTTCAATTTCATTGGTGCCAATGGAAACTTCATTTGATGACCAAGGAACAGGGAACTACCTGAATTTGCAGGATAGTGCATACCTGTTATTCTTAAGTGAATGGGGTGGCACACTTGGCTCGGTCAAACCAAATTCAGGAGTACCTGAAAAACCAAGCGCCCCAACACAAATTACAATATGGTATTTGGATAATATTTATTCAGGTTGCCCACCAGGAGTTGATCAATGTGCAGCATTTATTCCAATGGTTGAACCAAATACAGTGAATGTAAAAACATTCAGCAAAGAAGAAATTTCAGGACAGCTCGCGGGAGTCCTTAGAGAATCGACATGGATGCCAAAAATTACAGCAGGTGATTTTATTGGATCTAGATTTAAGGACTATGTTCTTACCAATGGAAAGGTTCATCTCATTGAAGTTGAATATGGACTTATAGAAAATCAGCCAATTGGAGGCGGACAAGATGAAGGAGGTTCTATACTTCCAACTGCTTTTCTGACAAAATCCAACAAGATAAGTCTTTCATATAAGGGAGACTACTTCAAGGAAATCAATGAACAGGCCAAAGGAAGACAATGGACTGACGCCAATGTTGTTGACTTTGACAATGATGGTGATTTGGATCTTATTCTTGGATTTGCAAGCTATTCTAACTCTAGGTTTGGCATAGACAAACCTACATATGGAATGACCTATTGGGAGAATGTAGGAAGCAAATCCGATCCTGTTTGGGTTGAGAAGAAAAAGGCAGTAACCAACAATGATCCAGATTCAAATTTAAGGGTTAATAGATTTGGTTTTCCAGAGTTCATATATGATGATTATGACTTTGGAGAATATTCTTTTGACCAGAATGTTGGCTATCATCCGTATTTCCTCAAGAACAAACCCACTAGAATGTTCATGATGCAACAGGGCGAAACTGATGTATTTGCAGGTAATATCTATCAGTTTGAGGCGGAATATAATCAAGGAACATCTCTTTTAGCCGCCACATACCCTGAAGCAAAAAGGATAGACATCAACCTTAAATTCGACAGTTCAAGCGGTGGAGACAAGAATTTTGGGTTCCACATATTTGAGACATGGGACAATTCCGAGGAATTGATGGATTGGACCCTGTCAATGAGCACAGCAGATATGGATCAAGACGGGAAAAATGAAGTTATTGTAGGTGATTTCAACAATAACATCTATGTCTTTGAACATTTAACCAACAATACCTTCAAACGTGCATTCAAGTCATTTGATGTGAATAGAACCGTACAGGCCACAAACAGCCCCTACGCAAATGAAAAATTCGGAGGAATAAGTGGAACCTTCTTTAGAACAATTTACGAACATATAACCTTCCTGATTGCTGGAGTTGATCTCAACAATAATTCACTACAGGAATTCATTGCCACAACAGATGGAATGATGTTTGTCTTTGAGGCAACAAAAACCATAACAGGAAGAATACGTGACGATACATACAGACTTATCGCCACCTATAATCTCTATTCATTGCCAACTGTTTATAAGCTGAACCCTTCACTTAGAAAAGTCACTGCATTAAATTGGGCAGATGATGTAACAGGTGATGGAAGAAGAGAGTTGATTGTAGGTATGGGACCAGCTCTTTTGGTCTTTGAAATTTCAAAGGCAAATGGTCTTTCCCTTCAAGGGAATCAGCGGTTTTCAATGGAAGAGATTTTCTATAAGAACACCTATACCGAATCTGGTCTCTATAACCTCTTTGGAAACTTTATTGTGTATCCTGATGTAGAAATTCGTTCCATATTGGCAACAGATCTTGACCAAGACGGAAGAAAAGAGATAGTTGTTGCAGGTGAAAACCAACGAAATGCAAGACCGAATTGGGGTGGTTTCGTTCAAATTATGGAATGGACAGGATATTCGTTTAATACAATGTTTCCATTAGGAACTTTTGTGAAGACCACAAAATTCAATCCAGTCAATGACCTTGAAACAGATGACACGGATTACGATGGATACAAGGAATTGATAATCGGTCATAGCAAAGGTGTTGACATTTATGAATTTGTTGGCGACGACCAAATGGAATTCAGAGAGACGATAACTTCTGATCCATTCTATCAACTGCCACAAGCGGGATATTATGATCTCACAAGACTTACAGCAGATTATTCGGATCAGAAGGACATCGTCTTGAATTCAGATGGATCATTGACAATGGTGTATGTTGAGACAATTTCTAACACACCAGTATTGAGAATGGCAAAGTCCATGGATAATGGAGTCACATGGCAATTGGAAGGGGATATTCCATTAAGCTTAAAGATAGGATACACAATCTCAACATATTCAGAGATAAGTTTAGTTTACCAAGGTTCCAACCTTTGGCTTAGCTTTGCGGCAGTTTATTATATCAATTACGGAGCGGTATCAGTCAAAGTAGATAGTTATTTTGTCGTGAGAAACCCCGTAACAACAACAACAAATGCGGCATATCCAACAATTGCTACAGCCATACTAAAGGGTTATCCAGTATCCGCAAGCGGAAAGTTGTTTTCATTTGTAGGGGCATCAAGTACAGAAGTCGGTTTTGCTTATACAAATATGACAACCAATGAACTTATCATTTCAAGAGTTGATATCGCAAGCAATCCAATTGTCAATGCAAAGTTTGTGATACCTTGGGCTAACGGAACAATAGTAGGAGATCATTACTATGTCCATTCCTTGGATATTTTGCAAAATCCAAGAAGTGAGAGAAACTATGATTTAGTGTTTTCAGGATATTCATTCAATGAAAGCTTGTCATTAGATCTTGATTTATTCTATGCCACATTTTATCTGAATGATTCAAATGCTTGGCTGTTCAATGTAACAACCATGCCAGGTCGTATCTTTGAATCAGGTATCGTAAGCAGATATCCATCAGTCATCAGGGAGCAAGACACCAATAATCTAATTGTTGCCTTTGAACAACCAAAAATGAAACCATTTGGTGGATTGTTTGCAGTATGGTCAAATGATGACGGAGTCACATGGAATGGACCATATTCGATGAATCACCCGTATGGTTTTGACAATCCCCTATATACGGAATTCCCGTCAAAGAGCAAGGAAAGTTATCAAGTTGCACTCATTACCCAACAAATCATAGTTAGCAACTTTGATACAACAAGACCTGTTTTAGTACCAACCCAAAATAGAGGCTTCACCATGGGATACAATATCCAATATACATTGAAGCTCAATGTCACAATAGGTCTTTGTGCCATGACAGGTGACTTTAAAGAACAGGTCAAATCCAATGTGAATTGTGGATCAACAGGACAAGCGGATCTAGAGTTATTGGGCTTTGCCCATAATCCATGGAGCAACTTTACATGGTATAATTTGGGATCTGCAGACATTATTACCATTGGCGATTCTGATAAGGACAATAGACATGAAATCTTCGTTGCATCAGGAAAACAAGCATTCCTTTATGAATTTACAAGCAATGGAAAAGATTTCATCCTTCATACACAAAAGTGGATTAGTCCAGAATATGATAGACCAATCACTGCAATTGCAATTTCAGATGCAAATGGTAATGGACTTCCCGAATTGCTTATTGAATCAGATAGAGGGGTTGTCAATTCTTATGAGGCATTGAATGCAATTCCAGGACCAGATTTCAAAATGCCAAAATTGGAAAACGTAATCACAGTAGCATCCGACTCTTCAGGATACAATTTTGTTGACCAAATTGAGACAGTGGATGTAAATGGTGACGGTCAAGAGGATATCATTTATTCAACCAATATGGGACAATTGATTGCGATTGACGGGAGCACAATGTCAGCACTATACATTTCAGGATTGACACCTACAACCACAAGGAATTCAACATTGACCCTTTCAGGGCTGAAGTTCCAAATCCTATACAACCCCAATGACACAACAGCGGTAGATTACTTATTGTTCGCTTGGGACAATAAAATCTATCTCTACAATGCAATAGACGGGAACCTTCAAACAACAATTGACATGGGACCTGGAAAGAACAACCTCATCGCGTCCATGCAATTAGGCGAAACAAGACCAGGAAACTATCCAATTGTCTATATAGGAATATTGAATGGTACCGTAATTGCATACGACTTAGACACAGGATTGGCATGGAAGAAGAATTATATGGGAACAGGATCCAGTGCAACCTTGCATGCATTGGCTGTTGGAAACTTCATCAATAGTACAAAGCCATCAATTTTCGCACAACTTAGCAATGGGTCAATGATGGTACTTGATGCTGAAACTGGGGCCTTGTATTGGGCAAAAAGTTTCCCAGTAAATAATAGATATACTGTTCCATATATCGCCGATATAACAGGTGACAACAAGTCAGACATTGTAACTGGAACAAATATAACATTCGCGATTGACGGTGCCACTGGAGAGCAACTATGGAATAGGACAATTGAAGGATACAGCTTTAGCAAAATAATCAATCAAAGACCGATTGTCATAGATATAAACAACGATAGTTTTCCAGATCTTATTTTTGGAAACTCAATTACTAAAAATGATCTTGTTGCAGTGTCAGGGAAAGATGGTAAAACCCTCTGGGGTCACAGATCCAAAGAATTATTCCAGGGGATTTTGGACATTGTTTTGGACGACTTTACACAGAATTCCGAGACAAGGAAAACCCTAGCAACTGCCACCTATTACTATAGTCTTTCTACAGGATATACTGGCTATGGTGCGATTTGGGATCCAAATTCTGGCATTATTGAAGGAGCATTCCAACTAGATGGATTATCAAACTACCCTGTCTCAGTGAGTATGCTATCCATGCAGAACGGAGATTCGTTGTTGTTGATTGGAGATGTCTATGGAAATATAACTGTAGTCTCCTTCTGGGATGCAAAACCAATGAAAAGTGCAACAATTCCTCCTGATGTAAGAGAGACACCATTCATACGACTTGGAAACGAATTCACATCAAGGACACAATTTGCATTACTTGATATCTTCGACGGCGCGAGCAATATTGGTCCAGATGGAATTGATGACATTATCGTCATTGATGACTTCTTCATTGGTGCCGCAGATACTGGAAGGTTGTTGACAGATCCAAACTACAATGAGGCAATGTGGAGCCTTGATGTTCCAGAATTTGGCAAATACAGGGAAGCCTATGCAATTGGCGACATTGACGGAGATGGAGATCCTGATATGGTTGCCGCATTCCAATATATGATTACCGCCATTGATCTGCAAACAGGTCAATTTATTTGGAACATCACCTACGGCTCAAACTTACTGATCAATGTTTATTCCAATATCCAAATAGATATTGCAGACCTTGATGGAGACTTCAGCAACGAGGTCATATTCTCTCGCCAAAGGTACAATTTAGTGTCAGGTACATATGAATCAGGAATTGGCGTTATTGATGGAGCATCTGGCATTGTTGTCAGTGCAGTACTCCTGTACAATTATAGAAACGCCATATTCAAAATTGATGACATAAATTATGATGGACAATATGAAGTGATCGCCACTGCAACCAATGCACTCAATCAATTCAACACCAGATTCATGGTTTTGACAGGTACAAGCCTGACAGCAGTACTTGATTTTGTCAGTGGTGGATTGCCACCTGTAACACAGATTGTCACAGGAGAATTTGACCAGACGGCTCCAGGCAAAGAGGTCACTTATTTCTTTGATTTTGCCGCCTTGGATACATCTGGACCAATGTCATTCTTACTTGCCTACTATCCGTCAATTCTCTTGACATTGTCAATTGATCCTACAACAGGCATTATCTCTTCAACTGCCAATATGATAGCCTTTGCTCCTGTTGGAGGAATGACAAGGGATGTAAAAGTGACAGACATAGACGCCAATGGAATTGAGGATCTTGTGGTACAAACATCATTCAATACATACTACAATATGATCTACGATCCTACAGTATCCCCCTATATTAAACAAGGTGGTCATATCACCTCCATCACGGTACCATATGCAACACATTCAATGCTCACTGATTTCTTCCTGCCTTATGGAAGTACCGAGAATTTTGCCATGATTGTTTCGGCGGATACGATTGTCGTGTATGAAAATGCGAACCTCACAAACCTAGTACCAGCATACACTGTTTCTGTGTCGTTGGACATAATCCAAGACATTCTTCCAGGACATTTTGATTATGACGGCATTACTGACCTCATGGTCATTGGAAAGAATGGCTATATTTGGGTTGTACAGTCTTCAGACAGTAATGCATTAAGATTGCAAGGTCAAGAGGTTGAAAATGTCAAGAGTGAGGTTACCAAGCAATTGAATGAGTTGCTCACATACATCGTTCTCAATATGGATCTTATCATATTGATTGGACAAATCTCAATCATGGCTGTTCTGACACCCGTTATTTTGAAAAAAAGAAAATTAAAATTGTAAAACATTTATGGCCATAGAATTTTTAGGTAAATGATTAACAAAAACTTTGGAAAATTTCGATCAACATAAATAGGAAACCTCTTACAACAATTCAGAACTGATTTTAGGTATAGGGTATGAAGGACTTAAATATTGTTTGCCTGATTAAGCAAGTTCCTGTTCCAAAGGCAATGAAAACCAAAGCGGACGGGATGATGGACAGAAGTGGTAAGTCAATGATGAACCCATACTGTCAAAATGCATTGGAAGAAGCATTGAAGCTTAGGGAGAAGGTCGGCGGGAAAGTGACCGTCGTAAGTATGGGACCACCAAATGCAGAACAATCCCTGCGGGAAGCATTAAGAAGAGGGGCAGATGAAGCCATACTCCTATCCGACCGGCTTCTGGCGGGATCGGACACATGGGCAACTGCAAAAGCACTGAGTGCAACTCTTGAAAAATATTGTATGCCCATTGATGTTTTATTTGCAGGACTACAGACAATCGATGGTGATACTGCACATGTAGGACCACAAGTGTCAGAACACTTGAAAATGCAACAAGTATGTTATGTGGACAAGATCACGCCAAAAGAGGACACATTGGAAGTAAGAAGATTGATTGAAGGGGGTTATGAAACCTTTGAGGTGCCATTGCCAGCCATGCTGTCAATTACCAAAGAGGCGAATGTACCAAGAGGACCTTCCTTGAAGCATTCATTGGAGGCTTTGAAGAAAGAGATAAAAGTGGTGAATGTAGCAGACATTGGACTTTCAAAAGAGGAAGTGGGATTAGCTGGATCCCCAACCATTGTTTCAAGAGTATTGAATGTCGTTGTCGATCGTCCCCCCGTTAAGCTTTTTAATGAGGGAAGTATGGCAGAACGGGTTTCACAGTTGTTGGAGGCTGTGAATAAAGACTTGGAGGCTGAAGAGAATGAGTGACGCTGACGAAAGGGCAAGAAGAAGGGCGGAACTGGATGCAAAAGTTCCAGAAGTCGATTTGAGAAATGGACATAAGGGGATCTGTACATGGGCCCAAACCAACGGTGAGGAATTGCATCCTGCCGCGCTCGAAATTTTGGGAGAGGCTAGAAGGCTTAGTGAAAAGCTTGATGACCAAACAGTCACCACTATTGTCATTGGAAAAAATGCGGAAAAACATGCACAAACCCTCATTGAATATGGGGCAGACAGAGTGTATGTAATCTCTGACGACAGGTTGGAATATTATAGAGACCTTCCATATGTCAGGGCTGTTGTTGATGCCATCCGTGAAATTAAACCAGAAATAATGATTTATACTGCTTCTGCAATTGGGAGAAGCTTGGCACCAAGATGTGCCGCAAGATTGCATGTGGGGCTTTCAGCAGATTGTACGGAATTGGATATTGGACAATATGTCAGCAGGAAGAAAAATCAGAGGTTCCCAAGAGCCTTTATGATGAAACGACCATCTTTCGGTGAAAGCAAGCTTGCAACAATCATTGGACCATGGAACTATCCACAATCCGCCACTGTAAGACCAGGAGTGTTCCACCCATTGAAAAGAGACCCCTCACGAACAGGAGAGGTTATTCAATTCACGCCAAAATGGACAGAAGATGATTGGAAGACAGAAGTCATCTCATTTGAAAGTGAAGGAAGCAGGGTGGAACTGGACAAGGCAGACATCATTGTCTCTGGAGGTTACGGGGTCGGTAAGGAAGGTTTCAATATGTTGCGTGAGCTTGTTGATGCAATTAGGGCAAATGGACAAAGAGCAGAACTCGGAGCCTCTAGAGCCGCTGTCAATGCAGGATTTATTTCACATGACCACCAAGTGGGTCAGACAGGCAAAACTGTCAGACCTAAAGTCTATATTGCGGTTGGGATTTCGGGGGCAATCCAACATCTAATGGGCATGCAAAATTCCAGAACAATAATTGCAGTTAACATTGATCCCAAAGCAAGGATTTTCACAGTTGCCAATTATGGGATCGTTGCCGATTACAAGGAAGTCATTCCAGAGATGATCAAGAAAGTTAGAGAAGGATATAAGTTCAATGTTGAATGAAACCCCTAAGATTTTAAATTTTAGTGTTCCACAAAATAATTAGATGACACTCCAAGTTCAAAAGGAGAAATTGCCCGACGAAATCATTTCATTGCTTGAAGGAGATTATGTAGATAAGTTTTGGCCATACCATGAGCTGATGAAATTCAGGGTTTCTGATATTTTGGTCGTCGCCAGCCTCTATGATGATTTTGTTATGGAAGCAGACCAAACCTATTCTGAACAGTTGACAGAAGAATATAGTAGATTAAATATCTCAACACCTCCTCCGCGTATAATAAGAGTTTCAAATACAAAACGTGCCAAAGAGAAATTGGAGCAGCAACATTTTGATATTGTTATTTTGACTTCAAGGGTGGGTCAGAATCCTTTTGAATTTGGAAAGGAAGTCAAGGAAAAATTTCCTGGCATTGTTGTTGTTCTTTTGCTTACATCTACTGCGGATATAGCAGGCTTACCCCCTATAGGAAACAGATTGGGGATAGACCATATATTCCTTTATTCAGGAGACAGTGACATTTTCCTGACAATCATCAAACAGGTTGAGGATCTGAGAAATCTAGAAAGAGACACCAAAGTTGGAAAAGTTCGAATAATCCTTATGGTTGAGGACACAATCACGTATTATAGTGTTTTCTTGCCAATGATTTACCATTTAATGGTAAAACAAACTAGAAGATTGATAGCAAAAAGTGTAAATCACTTGCATCGGCAATTATTGGTAAGGGGGAGACCAAAAATCCTTCTTGCAAAGAATTATGAGGAAGCAATGTATTACCTTGACAGGTATGGGGAAAACATATTTGCCGTTATTTCAGATATTGGTTTTCCCCGTAATGGGGTAAAGGATACTGATGCAGGCATTAAACTAACAAAATATATCAAAGAGAAGTTTCCATTCACTCCAATTCTGTTGCAGTCTTCAGAAAAATCAAATAAGCAAAAAGCAGACGAGCTTGGAACATTTTTTGTGTATAAGCTTTCTTCCAAATTGCTTAAGGAGCTTAGCGACTTTTTTGCCAAAATAGGATTTGGCGATTTTGTATTTAGGCTTCCGAATGGACAGGAGGTCGGGAGAGCAAAAAATATTGCAGAGTTTCAGAGAGTCATAAAGAAAGTGCCTTTGGAGTCAATTCTATACCATGGTGCCAAAAATGATTTCAGCAGGTGGCTTTTTACCCGAAGCGAGTTTGACTTAGCTATTGAATTGGAGAAAAAAAGTGTCGAGGATTTTGAAGATGCGGAAGAGATTCGGACATTCCTGATCAACTTCTTTACCAGAACCAGATTTGAAAAAAAGAAAGGGGTGATTAGTGAATTTGATCCTGAAGAATTCTCAACGGCACCATTCAGTAGAATAGGCAATGGCTCACTTGGAGGAAAGGGAAGAGGATTGGCTTTTGTTTCATCTGTTTTGGAGAAAACAAATGAATATTTCAGACAAAAATACCCGAATGTTGAAATCAAAGTACCAAATACTTTGGTCATATCCACAGATATGTTTGACAAATTTTTGGAACAGAACAATTTAGAGGATTATGTTCTTGATGATACAACCACAACAGAGGATATTGTCCGAATTTTCTTGGAAAAACCTTTGCCAAAAGAGCTTAAAAAAGCAATACGTTCATATGCCAAGACAATTAAAAAGCCAATTGCAGTCAGAAGCTCTAGTCTTTTGGAGGACAGTCAATTTCAACCTTTTGCAGGAATTTATGAAACATTTCTTCTGCCAAACATCGCAAAAAAAACAAAACAACGTGCTGAAGAAATAGAGAAGACAATAAAACTGATTTATGCATCAACTTATAGTACAACCGCAAAATCATATATCAGGACTATCGGACAAAAAATTGAAATCGAAAAAATGGCTGTAATACTTCAACAGGTGGTGGGGAGGGTACATGAAAACAGGTTATACCCCTCTTTGTCAGGAGTTGCCCAATCCTATAACTATTATCCAATTGCACCTGCAACTTCAGAAGACGGAATCGTTCACTTGGCAATTGGATTGGGGCCATCAATCACGGCAGGGAGGAAATATCTTTCATTCTCCCCAAAATACCCAAAAAGATTGGTACAACATTATTCTGTTGAATCTTCACTCAAAAATTCGCAAACTGAATTTTTCGCATTGAAGCTTGACCAAGATTATGATTTGACAACAGGAGAATTGGCAACATTGTCCCTCTGTGATCTGGAAGTGGCGGAAAAAGACAATGAACTTATTTGGTCAGCGGCAACTGTGGATATCCAAAATTATAGAATCTTGGATGGAGTCAGAGGTGAGGGACCAAGGGTCATTACTTTTCCGTTTCTCTTGAAATATGAAAAGTTCCAGTTCAGCAAACTTTTGTCCGAATTGCTTCAACTTTGGAAAACAGCATTCGGATGCGAGGTAGAAATGGAGTTTTCCGTTAATCTTGATTATTCCAACAATAATCATGAATTTTATATCTTGCAGGTTCGACCATTGATAACTGAAATTACACCAATCCAAGTGGACCTTTCGGTTTATTCGAAAGAGGACATTGTTATTCTTGCAGAAAAAGCCTTGGGGAATGGAATTTTCACAAATCTGAATGACGTCATTGTTGTCCCGCCAGACAAATTTAACCAAACCTTAACCTTGAACATTAAACAGGAGATTGGAAGGTTCAATGAAAAGCTCAAGAAAATGGGTGTAAATTATTTATTGATTGGACCTGGAAGATGGGGGACTTCAGACCCATTTTTGGGAATCCCAGTCAGATGGGAAGAAATTGAAAATGCAGACATAATCGTTGAATACGGTTTGCCCAATTTTCAAATAGACCCTTCGTATGGGTCTCATTTCTTTCTGAATATCACCAGTACCCGAAAGGCCTATTTTTCCATACCGGCAAATGGACCAGGATGGATCGACTGGGATTGGCTGAAAAAAATTGAGCCAGAAGAGGAAGGAGAGTTCGTGATCCACTATCACCTTAAAAATCCATTGAAGACAATTGTGAATGGAAAAGAAAGTAAAGGAGTTGTCCTCAAACCAGATGTGGAAATTGAAGAAACAACCATTTTGTGAAAAGAAATGTTTAATTAACAAAAAAAGAAACATCCATTGACAAGGTGATTAGTATAGTCAATCAATATAGCAAATAACGAAAAAAAGACAAAAACAGCGAATTTTGGATTCCAGAATAATTATTCCCCCTTAAGGATAGAGCAATCAATCCTTGAATTATGGAAGAAAGAAGAAGCATTCAGGATTGATCATTCTTGGGATCCTGAAACAATGTATATCATCGATACACCACCACCATACACCAACGCAAATTGGCACATGGGCAATGCACTGCATTATGCACAAATCGATATGATAGCTAGGGCTATGAGACTATTGGGGAAGAAGGTATATTTTCCAATGGGTCTTGACAGAAATGGTTTGCCAATTGAAATTGCCGCTGAAAAGGAATTCAAGGTGAACATGCATGAAATTCCTCGTGAAATATTTTTGGATTATTGTAAGCAAATTCTAGATAGATTGGCAGACAAGACCCTAGACATTGCGAAGAGACTTGGATTAAGTTGTAACTCCTTTAAGTGGGAAAACATTTATCTTACAGATTCCCCAAAATATCGGGCATTGACCCAAAAAAGCTTTGTGGAGCTATGGGAAAAAGGGTTGATCTATGAGGCAGATAAACCAACCAATTGGGACATTAAACTGCAAACTTCAATTTCCGATGCTGAAATTGAGTACAAGCAGTCAATGCATGAACTTTATGAAATAGAGTTTCAAGTAAAGGAAACTCAGGAAATACATGCATTTGCCACAACCAGACCTGAACTGTTACCTGCCATCCAATTGATCATTTTCAATCCTGACGATGAAAGATATCAGCATCTAAATGGGAAAACTGCTAAAATCCCAATCTTCAATAAAGAAACCAAAATTGTTGCAAACCAAAATGCCCAGAAAGAATTTGGAACTGGATTGGTTCAAATTTGTTCTTTTGGAGATACAACAGACATCCGTATTCTTAGGGAATTAGGAATCCAAGCAGAATATGCAATTTCCCCAGATGGAACAATGACAGATTTAGCAGGTCCATATCAAGGACTTACCATTGCGGAAGCTCGTAAAAGAATTGTTCAGGACTTGCACAAGATAGGGAAAATAAGAAAGATTTCAATGGTTGAATACCGACAACCCATTTCAGAACGGTCTGGAGCGCCAATCGAATTCATTGGAATGAGAGAATTCTATCTCAAACAAATCAAGTTCACTGAGATTCTCAAAAGATATGCCGAGCAAACATCTTTTTTCCCAAAGAAAAACAGGCAGTTATGGTTGGATTGGCTTAATGGCATCAAAGAAGATTGGTGCATAAGCAGAAGAAGATTCTATGGAACTGAAGTACCCATTTGGTATTGTTCCAAATGCCATGAACCGCATCTCCCAAAAGACGGGGCATATCATAAGCCATGGCAGGAACCAGCCCCATTTGAGAAATGTCGAAAATGCAACTCCACGGAATTTTACGGCGATACACGAACATTGGATACTTGGATGGATTCATCAATCAGTGCACTTTACATTGTTTTGTACCCTTTCAACAAAGAAAACAAGAAATTTCTTGAGTTTTCAATAAATAGGGGTTATCTTGCAGATTTGAGACCTCAAGGGAAGGACATTGTCAGAACATGGTTGCACTTTTCCTTTTTGAGAATCCATCAACTGCTTGAAATTCCTGCATTTAAGCATACATGGATTTCTGGACATATTGTTTCCGAAAAAGGAGAAAAGATGTCGAAACGGAAGAAAAATGCAGTTGACCCTAAAGAATACCTGCAAAAATATGGAGCCGACGCATTACGGCTGTTTGTTGCATTTGAAGCTTTGAACGGCTCAGACATCAGATTTTCAGAGAAGAGAGTCATAAGTGCTTCAAAGTTCCTGAGGAAGATTTTCAACTTGGCCAATTATACAAGAAAATTCGATATACCTCAGGATTATGTATTGCTCCCATCAGATCATTGGATATTGCATGAATTGAATTCATTGATTGAAAAGACAAGAAAGAATTATCAAGAATTAGAATTTCAGCCAGTGATGAGAAGCTTGAAATCATTCACAATAGAGATTTTCGCGTCCCATTACATTGAATTAAGTAAGGCACGTGCTTACAACAACCAAGGCTTGTTCTCAGACCTAGAGACCAAGGGCGCACGCTGGACCTTATGGAAAGTATTGGAAACATTATTGATTATCCTTTCGCCAGTGGCACCATTCATAACAGACTACCTATTTAGAGTTCTGAGAAATCAAAGTGTCTTTGCCCAAAAATTCCCACGAAACATAGAAACTGATTCGAGATATGCAAAAATGGGATCAAGACTCCTAGAATTCAATTCAATGATTTGGCAAATGAAAAAGACCATGAAATTACCTCTCAACAGTCCAATCAGTGATGTAACAATTCCTGGAGACCTAAAACCATTTGAAAGAGATTTGTTGGCAATGCACAAGATTGAGTTTTGCGTTTAGGGATTGTTAAATGCAAATCTTTTCAAGAAAAAGAATACCTGAGATAGAAACATTTATTTTATGAGTATTAAAGGACAAATAGGGAGTATTTTTTGAACAGATATGTTTTATAAAAAAATAATTTGAAATAACCTCGTTTGGACACTAATAAACCATTGTATGTAAAATTAAGAAAATTTCATTTAACGAAATGTAAGTATATATTACACTACATCCCAGACAATTCCAGAAAAAATCTGGAAAATGAAAATATAGTGAAAAATCAAATTTTGAGGGATATATAATTGGAATTTAAGGACAAGACGTTGACCTTGGGGATAAAAACGATGTACCTTAAGAATTCTTGAAGAAGACAATTAAACGATACTTTCCTATAGGATATTGTAAGATATTTGGCACCAAAATCGATACGATTATCGGATGGCAAATCAATTTCTTGAAAAATTAGGTCATCCCCTAGTTCGATTTTTCTTTGAGAAGAAACGTTTTTTCAATAAAATTTTACAACTATGGAACAGATGTTGCTTTTTTTGGAAGAATTATTTAGCTTTAATTCGATGACAGCAATTAGATATAAATACTGTTTATGTTTTGGTCAAATGGGATACTATGAAGATCCGCGCATACACTATCTCATGGTTACTTATTGCTTTCATGTTTATGGCAGCAGGCTCATATGCAGTTGCCGCTGACGTGAAAACACAAGATGATGGAGTTAAAATTGCTTATTTTGATAACTCCACAAGAGATTTCAGTGTAGACATCACTTTCGTGGGTACAACCACATTACCAGGCGACGACCTTGGTGTTGACGGTTCAGAAGGTGGAATGGATGTCTACAACTATGTAACAAACACTGCTGTTCCATTTGTGAACGTGAAGTTCAACTATTCTGGTTTGATAACTGTCAATGGGTCTGACGCAGCAGGACAAGCGTTTGTCATAAGCAACAACTTCTTCAAAATGGCTACATCTGGACTTGAATGGACATCCTCTGGGTTTGGAGTTCCTCTGAAACAGGGTGACAATTTCATTTCAGTCCTTTATATTGCTGTTGACGACAATGGTGCTTTTTCATATGCATATGACACTGTTATCGTTAGAGTAAGAAGCTCCGATGCAGACTTGTCAAATGTTCCTACATACAAGTCATTCCCAGTTGATTTTGGATTTGTTGACGAAGCAGTTAATGCAACAACATATCCATTGGACTATCCAGCATATGATTATAATGATCCTGTGATGGACTTGAGCTTCACATCAAATGGAACAGATATGGGTGGTCAAACATTCGGTACAAGCGCACTTGCATCCACTGGTGTTGATGTATCTGGAATGGTAAACAGTACAGGTACTGTCGCAATCGATGCAGATCAACTCAATGGTACAGATGCCGTTGAAGGAATGAGCTTCTTTGTTGATGATTATGGTATCCATCCAATAGCAAGTGGAGCAAATGCAACCTTCAAGACATATGCAAGCTCAAGCGATGCACAAATTGGAGGTGAATCCTACTTCGGAATTGCAACATTTGCACCAAATGGTATTTTCACCTTTGATTATGAGAGCTCTGACGCTGAGGCAACCTATTTCTCAGAATTTGGAGCATCTGTTGCTGACACCTCATTCTTTGTCGTTGATGAAACAGTTGTATCGACAACAGTCACAGAGACCAGTGTTACATCTGTTGTATCAAACATTACAGAAACAGTCAATGAGACAACAACAGTGCAACAAAACCCAATCAATGCATTTGCAGTTGGTTTTGCAATCTTTTCAATGACCTTTGTCACATATGTGATCCGTAGAAAAGAAGAGTAATTTGCATAAATCAATTATACAAAAATAATTTCAGTTTTAATTAACAGGGTAATATACATATTTATTAAAGGAAACAGGAATCACTATTTACTAGAGGCACTTCCATGTCAGGAATGAAGATTACAAAGCCAGATGGAACAGTTGTGGAGATAGACAAGAGTATGCTCAAGTCACTTTCTCCAGAACAACTAACGGCTTTGATTTCTTCATTGACACAGCCAGTGCAGACACAGGTTCCAAGTAAGCCACAAGAACCAGCTACAAAAATCTTGCGTACACCAGAAGAAATTTGGAATAGTGGAAAGCGTGAAAGAGTTGGATTGTTTTTGGCAAATCAATATGCAGTTGGAGTGGTTTTGGAAACAACAGACATCCATAGGGATTGGATGGAAAGTCTTGTGTCCAAAAATTATGATCTTTATATAGAAAAATCACATTTGACCCAATATTTGACACGTCTTGCTGAAATGGGCTATCTCAAGAAAGAGAAAATACAGGGACGAGGCATTCGTTGGACAATCCTGCAAAAACTCCATGATGATTACCCACAAGTGCCAATAGAGAACTTTCACAAGATTGCATTGGAAATTACATAGGCATGTTTGCATGTTTTTTGGGAGGGACATGTTCTCTTTTGCTAAGGGTGAAATTCAAAGCCTTGATAAGCACTTCACGAGTTTCTTCTGGGAAAATGACGCCATCAATAAGTCCAAGTTCTGCCGCCACATATGGGTTTGAAAACTGTTCCTCATACGATTTGATCAATTCCTGTCTTTTCTTGTCGGGATTGGAGGCGGAAGAGATTTCTTTTCTGAAAATTATATTTGCCGCACCTTTAGCCCCCATAACCGCGATTTCTGCGGTAGGCCATGCAAACACCTGGTCAGCACCAGAATGTCTACTTCCAAGAACATCATAAGCACCTCCAAAATCTTTTCTGAGAATTATTGTCAATTTGGGAACAATTGCTTCACAATAGGCATACAAGAGCTTTGCACCATGACGGATAATGCCACCAAACTCTTGGTCTGAACCAGGGAGAAAACCTGGAACATCAACAAAAGTTATAACTGGGATATTGAATGCATCACAAAATCTAATGAAACGGGCGGCCTTATCTGAGGCGTTTATATCTAAGGCGCCTGCCATAATTTTTGGCTGGTTGGCAACTATTCCAACAGGATAACCATCCAATCTAGCAAAACCGACAACAATGTTTTGTGCATATTCTTTTTGAACTTCAAAAAATGAATGATGGTCAACAACACGAGTAATAACATCCTTTACGTCAAATGGTTTGTTTGGGTTGTCTGGAATAATGTCCCTAAGTTCCATCGGGTCAGTTGGAGGAGCAACAGGAGCAGATCGGGGGGGATCTGACAGGTTGTTTTGTGGAATGTATTCCAATAGTTTGCGAATATATGCAAGGGCAACTTCTTCATTTGGTGCCCTGAAATGAGCTACACCGCTGGTCTTATTGTGCGTCTGTGCACCACCCAATTCTTCAAAGCTTATTTCCTCGCCAGTGACTTCCTTGACAACATTGGGACCAGTTATGAACATGTAGCTGGAATTTTCAACCATGATAATGAAATCAGTCAAGGCGGGGGAGTAAACGGCACCACCAGCACATGGACCCATGATAACAGAAATTTGTGGAATGACCCCTGAAGCCAAGACATTTGCCCTGAAGATTTTTCCATAACCTGCTAAAGAGGCAACCCCCTCTTGAATTCGTGCACCTCCAGAATCATTCAATCCGATAATCGGCAAACCATTTTTCATGGCAAAGTCCATGATCTTCAATATCTTTTCTGCATGCATTTCTCCCAACGCACCCCCGAAAACAGTGAAATCTTGGGCAAAAATACAGACTTTCCTTCCATTTATTGTGCCATAACCAGTGACAACCCCATCACCCAATATTTTTTTCTTGTCCATTCCAAATGCATTAGTTCGGTGAACAACAAATTTGTCCATTTCCACAAATGAGTTGCTGTCCAACAATGTCTCAATTCTTTCCCTTGCAGTCATTTTGCCCTTATTGTGTTGTGCCTCAATTCTCTTTTCACCGCCACCCAGTTCAGCAAGGAGGTTTTTCTCTTTCAAGACCTCAAATTTTTCTTCCTTGTTCACATGATAGGGGATTATCACTTAGAAAAAAAGATTGCCAAATAAGCATGCACATTAGTTGTACAGGAACAAATATTCATTAGGAAACAAATCATGTTTGTCATGTGGTAACAGTCACCATCGAAATTCACAGGTCTTTGAGGAAAGCAGAGGATCCAAAAGAATATGTTGTGGAAGTCAATGAATCCGACAGGACACTAGGAGAGATTATCGCAGAAGCCCTTTCGACACATCCAGAAATAAAAGATGAAGTATTAGATGGCACAAAATCCAAGCCTGGAATTTTATATATTGCCAACAAAACGGAATTGAGAAGCTTGGGGATTGTAGATACGCCATTCAATCCTGATGAGGACTTGAAACTCAAGATAGTGCCTGTTTTACACGGGGGATGAACATAAGGAAAAGACTAAAACAGGTCGGGATTGTCTCTTAATTGGAATGGAAGAAAAAGGTACCGTTGTAGCAATAATTAGTGGCGGCTTGGATTCGACATCAATGCTTTGGTTTCTCCATAGTAAAGGATATTCAATTGTAGAGGCAATCTCATTTGATTACGGACAAAAACATGTCAAGGAACTTGATGCCGCGAAAAAAATCATTCGACGTTTTAATTCAGAATTTTCGCAAAATGTCAAGCACCAAGTGGTTGATCTTCGAAATGTTGGAAGATTGATTGCAAAGGGCGCTTTGACAGGAAATGAAGAAGTACCCGCAGAAATGTATGATAAAGAAAGCCAGAGAATTACAATCGTTCCAAATAGAAATGGAATTATGCTCAACATAGCCGCGGGAAGGGCAGTAACCCTTGAATCCAGATTTATTGCTTACGCCGCACATGCAAGTGACTACAGCGTATACCCAGACTGTAGACCTGAATTCATAGAGGCAATGGATAAGGCAATCTATTTGGGAAATTTATGGACGCCAGTAAACATTATTGCCCCATTCCAAAAGATGACAAAAAAAGAGGTTACGCAACAAGGGTTGGCATTGGGAGCCCCATTAGAGTTGACGTGGAGTTGTTATAAAGGACAGGATAGACCATGCATGGAATGTGGAACTTGCCTTGAGAGAACCGAGGCATTCTTGCTCAACAATACAAGGGACCCCGCACTCTCAGAAGAAGAATGGCAATTGGCAATCCAAAAATATGAAGAGCACAAGCAAAAAGGGTAAAAGAAGCATGAGAAATTCCAAAAAAAGAGAATGGGATTTTTCTACCGCAAATGCAACGAACATTTCAAAAATAAGGGAAAATGTTATCCTTTGAAGGGTAACCAATGAGAAGGATTTTTATAAAACAATTCCAATATTATTGTTGATGAGCAAAGAGGCAGTGCCCCGTATTAATTTTTATTATACACTCCTTTCACTAATTTTCACAGTCTCTTCCTTTATCTCCATAATTAGGGCATCGTTGAAAACCCTTGAAGAAACACCGATGCAACCGACAACGATTGTTTCAATAACCATTTCCTCAATTCTGTTTTCTATTTCCATACCTGTAACGGTTTTATTGTTCTTATCCACTCAGGGCAAATTTCTTGATCAGATAAGTGTGATTTTACCTAAAAACGCAGTTAATTCTGCCAACAAATGGGTTGAAAGTTTCATTTTTAATGCATCGCCTGTCCAACAATTCATATTTATTATAGGATCTGTCGGAACCGTTGCATTGTTAGGGCAGAGTCCAGTGGGGTTTGACACTGGCTTGTTTATTCTTATGTTGGGAGCAACTGTTCTTACAATCCATTCTGTTGAACAAAAGAACAAATTAAAAAAGAGAATACTGGCAATTGTTGAAAAAGAGAAAAGAATGGATCTAAGAGCACTTTCTAAAATGACACGTACAAGCAGGCAAAATTTGACGAGCCTCATATTGGATCTCGCAGCAGATGGAAAGCCAATAATGATAGACTACCATGAGGGAACAGTATACTTGACAAATCTGATCAAACCAGTTCAGGAAACATTTCCCATACCTTCAGAAATTGTACAACCTAGACAGACACAGACAGGAGAAATCTGTGCCTATTGCGGAGAGACAAATCCAGTTCCTGGAGCAAAGTTTTGCATTAAATGTGGAGCATCAATGGTACCCGCCAAGTAAGGTTTGAGTCACATGACAGAGGAAAAAGTAATTGATTTGCTAACCAATATATCTTCCAAGGGATTCACCTTACTTCAAGCAAAAGCATATATTGCAGTTTTAAAATTGGGGGAGGCAACAGGTTCAGCCATAGCCGAACAGGCAGGAATTAACCGTTCGAAAATCTATGATGTTCTTGGTGACCTTGAGCTAATGGGTGCAGTTCAGAGAATATCTCGAGAAGGAAAGACAAGATATATTGGTGTGGATCCAAAAATAGTCTTCAAAATACTGAAAGAGCGTTTTGTTGAAGATCTGGACAATTCGATTGAAATCTTGGAAAATGTGATAAGTGCTAAGGAGTTGATAGATGAAAAGGCTGTGACATTTTCAAGGATCCAAATCAAGAATTTAAACGTAAATGAATTCAAGATGATGATTTCTACTACGGAAAAAGCAAGATCACAATTTTTGGAAATGCTTTCTCCCGAAAATCGACCGAAGGAACATGTTATCCTGTTGGAACTTGAGCAAAAAAGAGAGGAGGACTTTATCCTTTTAATAGGAGATTACGAAGCTTTGCTTTTCAACCCCCCCACATCCAACCAGATCAAAAATGCATTAAGGTTTTTGGGAAGGGACTTTTCTTTGTTTTTGCAGGGAGTTGTTCAACACCTCTGGGATGAAAGAATTCCAGCACATATAGACGAAGAAATTAGAGAAGGAGAAAGGAAGCTTTTGGCAAAGGGAGTGGCAACTAACATGCATTACATCCTAGCCAACGGCACAATTCGCCATCAACACCTAAGACCAGTTCCTGTTCTGATAACAGACAGTCATATCTCTTTCCTTTATCAAGGTGAGGAAGATCCCAAAATCCCTATAAGGAATATCAGAAACATAAAGACAGAAGGAAACTTTATAGAATGTGAAATATTCAGTGCAACAGGAATGTTTTTGGCAAGGCTGACATTTACGCTATTGACAAATGCCATGGCAATCTCAAATTTAATTGACCTTCTTTCGAAAAGATAAAATCTCATGAACCAACCATTCCATTGTTTCCTCAAAATTTTCAAGAATGGAATGTTCCCAGATACGGATTACCTTCCAATTACAGTTTCTTAAAAGTTCATCATCCAGCTTGTCCCTATTTCTATTGCGATTTATTTTATTTCGCCAGAATTCCACATTGCTTTTTGGTTCCTTGTAGCATTTGGGACAACCATGCCAGAAACAACCATCAACAAATATTGCGATTTTATCTTTTGGGAAGGCTATGTCGGGCTTGACTATTTTTTCACCGCAGTCAATTTTATAATGAATCCGGTACCTGAATTTCATGTGCCAAAGGAATCGCCTTACATTCAGTTCTGGTTTTGTATTCTTACTGCGGATATGACTCATGATTTTGGAACGAATTTCTGGACTGAATTTATCAGGCACAATAACCCATTCACGGATTTGAATATAATTAGTTCGAATGAAGAAACAACAATAGGCACAATCATACCATTCTAAATATCAAATTGCCAAAGTGAAGTGATGGATAACAAAATAAAATTTTATTTGGCAATAGAAAGTGCAGGAGGAGCAAGCTGGTTTCCTGATTCCAAACATTTCGCCTTTGTATACGACGCTATAGGATATTCACAGATATATGCTTCAAAACTAGGGAATGAACCATTATGGCCAAGAAGAATGACTTTCAGTGAAAACAGGTGCACAAATCCAAGGGTTTTGGCAAATGGAAATTTGATTTTCCAGACAGACCAAGGTGGAGATGAAAATTTTCAAATTCATCATGTGGATAAGGCAAATGAGATAGTTTCTCTGACAAAAGACCTAAAGGCAAAATACCTGATCAATTATGTCTCAAAGAATTATGTTTATGTTTCAGCAAATGTAAAGGACAAAAAGAGATTTGGAATTTACAGGTTCAATATTGATGACCCAAGAAATACTTTTGAGGAAATAATCACTCCAGAAGAGGGATTGTTTCGACTGACGGCAGTAAACCAAGATGAAAATATTCTTGCAATAGTCAAACCCCATTCTAATGTTTTTACCGAGGTCTTCCTGTACCATGTTGAAACAAAGGAATTAATGAATATCACAAAACAGGTGACAAAAGAAGAACATTATTGGCAACCTGTAAAATTTATGTCAGAACACTCATTGCTGGTCATTACTGATTTTCAGAATGAATTCAGACGTTTTGGAATTCTGACAAAGAATGGCGAGTTTACACCTATCGACGCTCAAAGACCATATAATATTGAAGCGGTGGATTGGAATTATGATAGTGATATTATTTTTTTCTCTGAAAACCAAGAAGGATACAGCAAACTTTATTCTGCAAAGTTGGAAGGAAATCACCTTTTAGATAAAAAAGAGATTTCTTTGCCATTACAGGGGGTTTTAATGCAAGGAGATGCAAGATCATATACAAAAGGGATGTCAAGATCTCCAGATGGAAAAAAGCTTGCAATGACAATTAGTTCGCCAACAATGCCATCCAGTGTCTGGATTTATCAAATTGATTCAAACAATTGGATTAATGCAACAAACCCAAGCATACCTGGCATAAATCCAGATAGATTAGCAAATGCAGAATTGAAAAAATTCAAAAGTTTTGATGGGGTGGAAGTTCCTTATTTTGAATACTTACCCAAATCAGAGGTTCCAGAAGGCGGTTTCCCTGCAATATTGATGATCCATGGAGGACCAGAAGCCCAATTTAGACCTTCATTCAACCCAATCATTCAATTTTTTGTTTCTGCCGGATTTGCAATAGTTGCACCAAATATTAGGGGAAGTGCAGGCTATGGAAGAAAATACCTTGATGCAGATAACAAAGAAAAAAGGCTTGATGCAATTAGAGACATTGCAGAGCTTGCAAACCATTTGAAAAAGAACCATACAAGAGTTAACGGCAACAAGCTGGTCATCTATGGAGGAAGCTATGGAGGATTTGCAGTGCTCTCTTCCATGACAGAATATCCAGATTTGTGGATTGCAGGAGTAGATATTGTAGGGATTTCCAATTTTGTGACATTTCTCAAGAATACCGCCCCATGGAGAAGGAAACTTCGTGAATCGGAATACGGCTCACTTGAAGAGGATTATGAAACCCTAGTCAGAATTTCACCAATAAACAAAGTCGATCAAATCAAGGCACCTCTTTTTATCATTCAGGGTGACAATGATGAACGGGTTCCCTTATCTGAATCCATCCAAATCTACGAAAGTTTGAAGCAAAGGGGAATCAAAACAGAGCTATTAAGATTCGCGGATGAAGGACATGGAGTGGTGAAGTTAAAAAATAGGCTTGTAGCATATCCTAAGTTACTAGATTGGCTCAAAAGAATTGTAGCAAATTAACCCAGTAGATCGTAGTTCGCTATAAAATATTAGAAATAGCTTGTAATGCTAAAAAGTAAATAGTCCGAAATGAACCTCATAAAATGCCCATGGTGCATTAGCAAATGATTATCCTGAAATTGATGAATTTCATGATCAAAGATGCAAAGAATCGATTTTTTGAATTAGCAATAAGCTAGATAGCCATTGGATGGGAATTAATAATGATTGGCTATGAACCTGGGAATATGTTCATTTCTTTTTTCTTTTCAAAACTTGCATCAGACGTAACCGCAGAATATAGAAGAGGAGTTGCTTTTTTTTGATAAATGCAATGATCCTGAATTTAATGAGAAATTCTCATATACATATGACCCAGACACCCAGAATTGGCTATTCTTTGATAAGGAAAAAGTTATGTCAGTCTTTGGGATTGCCACTACCATAATCATAGGAGCAATTATCTTGTATATTATTTCTAAAAGTAATTATGGTTCAATTTCTAGTTGTAACTTAGTGCGTATTGTACCAACATACGGTTTTTGTTCTGGGTGAAATAAATGGCTAGGCTCCTTACCCCCCTTGTATTCCTTGAAGTCATTACATCGGAAAAGTTAAAGGATCAATTCCTTTTATTTTTCCCACAATTAGATCTTGACAACATCAGCATTCCAGTGGATAATGAGAGTTCTTCAGAA
This sequence comes from Candidatus Heimdallarchaeota archaeon, assembly GCA_015523565.1. GTDB lineage: Archaea > Asgardarchaeota > Heimdallarchaeia > Heimdallarchaeales > Kariarchaeaceae > WAKA01. The sequence goes on from WAKA01000056.1 coordinate 61,089, forward strand.
AAACGTTTTGGATTTACCGTTGATGTTTTTAATGTGAAAAACCGTATCTTAATGCGCAAAGAAATAATCTATTTTGGTTATTTTCCAAAAAGCCCTACAATTGATCCTAAAAGCGTGAGCACAATGATATGGTTATATGCCTACCTCATTCTTGATGACGGCACATTGGACACAGGATTGATTGATACAATACACAAGGTGCAAAAAGATTGTGATGAAGATCCATTGGGAATTCCTCCGTTATTGCATTACAAGTTAAAAGAGCTTGACAAAGATACCCTAAAAAAAATAATTGATGAAATTCATGAAGCAGTACTAATAGCTTGATATGCCATCCTGCAAGAACAATTTCCACTAATAAAATAAATAAGTCCTTGCTTAAAGTCAAAAGACAAATCTATAGGATCTTCCCTTTAAAATTAAAAAATATTGCAATCATTTAAAACGTTTATTGAGAGATAGTTGGCTATTAAAAAAAAGCATACAACAATTTCTCCATAAGATTGAATGTGACAGAAAACATATCAATGTCCGCAAGGGAGAGAAGTATTACAACGATCTCCCATTAAAAAGCTTGAAAACCCCTTCAGAAATTTGCTCTTGGCAGGCGTGCACCCTACCCGGTCAGGCATTCTTGTTGCAATGGCAATACCTGAAAAACAAAGAATTGACTTTATAGAATTTGAAGAGATAGGATTTTAACTTTTGAATAAAATGGACACATCTAAAAGACAATGAACTAAAAAAATACGAGGTGGAACAATTTATGGATACCCTTCAGACATTGAAAATCGCATGTGATGAAGTATTGTCTCCGCTTCAAAGATTAGAACATTCAATCTCACCATACATTACGTTTGGCGTCATCCCTCTTTTTGTTTTAGCCAATGCAGGAATTGAATTTAGTGAGAGCATCATTGCAAGCTTTACAAAACCTGTTTCATTAGGCATATTTTTTGGATTGGTTATAGGGAAACCCTTGGGGATAATTATATTTTCACAAATTCCGCTCAAAGCAGGGATTGCATCATATCGTCGTGGGATGAACATTGCCACCTTATCAGCATTGGTTTTATTGCAGGAATAGGCTTCACAATGTCTACATTTATTGCATCATTATCATTCACGGAACAGGAAATAATTGAGTCCGTTAAGATTTCCATAATAGCGGCATCATTCACTGCAATGATATTAGGGATTACAAGCACTCTTAAATTTAAATGAAAAATGTATTTTATCCTGAGGCAATATTAAAGTATGGCGGAAATAATATAAATCCATGGTTGAAAAGGGACAAACTCCCTCGTATATTGTAAAGATTATTATGCTTGGATTTACAAGAGCAGGAAAGACAGCACTTTTGAAAAAGTACCTTGATGGATCATTTCCAAATAAATATACGCCAACTCAGCCGATGAATCTTGAAAATAAAAGAATCACAGTGGGGGAAAATCTCGTTCAGGCATCAATTTGGGATATAGGTTCCCAGATGGGATATGATACACTCCTGCCATTATACTATAAGGGTGCACTTGGAGCCTTGCTTGTGTTTGACTTGACAAAGAAAAAATCATTGGAGGTCATTCCAAAATTCATTAATGAGTTATCGAAATACGCCCCTGGCATTCCAATCTCCTTGATTGCAAATAAAAAAGACCTTGTGGAAGATAGGGAAATCACCCAAGAAGAGATTGATGAGATATTGGAGAAAATAAGAAAAGAATGGAACCAAAAAGTGACGTATTTTGAGACTTCAGCAAAGGATCCACAAGAAAAAATTGCAGTAATCTTTGAGGATCTCATTCAGAATATCATACATGAGAAAATTGAGAATATCGAGGATGAAATATTTATTTAATTCTAATGTCACGAACCGTTTGAACCAAACATTCAAATGAGCCTGCCATAAATTTTTCAGCTCGAGTTTTTCCAGTCAAGACACCTACAAAAGGAATTCCAGCAGAAGTACAGGATTGGGCATCATAAATACTGTCTCCGAAACCCAATGCATGTGTTTTTGTTGACCCTGAAGCATGCAGTCCTTTAAGGAATGGTTCAGGATCAGGTTTTCCTTTTGTGATGTCTTCTCCACTTATTATTATGTCTATATACCCATAAAGTCCAGAATTTTTTAAAAGGATAATTACAAGTTCTTTATAGGTACTGCTAATGACAACCACTCTTCCATTGTTGTACTTGATTTGTCTTAATAAGTCGACAACACCTTCAAAAGGATTCACATGTTTAATCAGTGTTTCCAAATAGTCTTCCTTTTCTTTTGCGGCCTGCCATACTTCTTCAGGGTCTATGTCCTTGAAAAAACGAGATATGATATCATGAGGAGTCATACCCATTAGTAAACTCAGTTCGGCTTTTGATACATTCTTCCCTAGTTTTTTTAGAATCCATTGAAACGCTTCAATATGCAAATCCAATGTATTGATTAGAGTTCCATCCAAATCAAAGAGGAAGGTATCGATTCCACAAAATTCACAATTTTTGGAATAGCCGGTTATTATTACGTCCATCAAGTTTTATGGGAACTATGTCAGTAATGAACACTTGCCATCTTTTTCGGAACAAAGCTCATGCATTGGCAGGATCTACTTCATCAGGATAAAATAGGAGGCGACCTTCCATTCCACCAGTCACCGCGATGTTTTGTCCACTTATATGACCTGAAAGGAGAGGACTTAATAGGAATGCGACAGGATAAGCAATATCATTGGGAGTGGCAATTTTCCTCATCGCGGTGGTTTGCAAGACTTTTGTGACTGTTTTCAAATCTTTCAGACCGTCCTCAGCCATTTTGGTTTTTACCCAGCCAGGACTGACTGTATTGACCCTTCCATGCCTACTGATTTTAACAATTTCATTTTTCAAAGAAAGCATGAAACCATGCAAGGCCGATTTTGTCACAGAATAGTCAATATGACCAGCCTCTCCAAAAATACCAGCTGTAGAACCTATCAGGACGATAGAAGCATCTTCAATCGGATCTGATTTTAATAAACGGAGGAATTCCCTGCTACAGAGGAACATGGAAGTCAAATTTACCGCAAGGGTCCTATTCCATTGTTCAAGTGTCATTTCCACAATGGACGTATCTTTTGGAGGCCAAATGCCTGCATTGTTTACAAGACCATGCAAACTTCCACCCATGGACTTTATGTTTTCAAACATTTGTATAACTTGTTCCTCTTCACTTAAGTCAGCTTGTACAGGAAAACCATGATCATTGGGGATCCCCTCTTTTTCCATCCAATCCTTAATTTCATTAATTCCTTGACTGGAACTGTTATAGTGAAGAAAAACAACTGCACCAGATTTCAATAAAACTTTTGCAGTGGCAGATCCAATTCCACCAGAAGCACCTGTGACAAGTATTTTTCTTCCTGACAGACCTTCAATCATATGCAATCTATTTTGGAAGTGGTGTTAAGGATTTCTTTTATCCCAATTGCAATTTTGGATAATGAAAACATAACAATAGCCTTCTTTCAATAGCCACCATTTCAGGAATTGTTCTATGATTTGTATAGTTTAGTCCTAATTACAGAATTACAAAATTCCGAGAAGTTCTTTTAGGTTCCCCACATGATCTGGTGGAATAGCATTCGGATGATCTGTGTTGGTTTGATGTGTATCAGTCATCCATGTTTTTATCCCCACACTTTTTGCGGCATTATCATAAAGAAAATCATTCCCTACCATAACTGTATTTTCTGGACGGCTATTGGAAATTTTTAGCAAGGACAGAAAGTATTGAGGATAAGGCTTACAGAAATTTGAGTTTTCGGCATGTGTAAAATGAATGAAATCTGAAGGGGAGAGATTGGCCCACGTAATACGCTTTTCCGTTGCCAACTTGTAAAACAATGGCTGTGTTGCCAAGATTACTTTATACCCCTTTTCTTTGGCATCAAGAACCAAATCCCGTCCATGGGGTATGGGACGGGTTCTTTCCCTTAGACGATCAAAGGTAGTCTTATAAAACTTGATGAACCGCGACTTTGCCTCTTCCTCAGTCAATCCAGTAAAGGGAGTGAAATACTCAAAAAATGCATCCACAACGGGTCGTGGTTTTGTATTTTTTATCATTTTTTCAGTGCCAATCATCAGGTGTTTTACAAATTCATCAAATGACATGACATCCAAAAAGAATTTTGCGGCTTCAGGGATGTAAACACCTTCAAAGTCAGCATCTGACAAATCAAGAAGTGTTCCGTCCAAATCAATGAAAATAGTGTCAATATCAGTAAAATCCACAACCAAGATTATTTTAATCCATATTAATAATTTTCACACATGCTAGATTGAAAATGTCTTATTTTGTTGACTTCGGAAGGATGTCCATTGATAGAGCCCCAATCCTGCACCAAACAGGGCAACAGTAATTATCAATTGAATTAAAACAGCAATAGAACCAGAAATGCCACTAATACGCTGTTCAAAGAATTCTTGAAGGGATACATTAAAAAGAAATGCAAAAGTGGCTGGCACTGCACTGACTATACTTCCAGATACGGCGAGAATTTTTGAAAGCCTATGGTCAATAACTTTTGATTTCAAACGTATTGAATCTATCAATTCATACCCTTGGAAAAATTCAATGCGCGAATCCATCCATCCTTTAGAGAGGGGAGTCACGTAAAATGTGGTTGTAGTTTCCTCTTCTGGTTTGACAACCCTTTCAGTTGGAGTGACAATGCATCCAGGGAAATGGGGGCGGATAGTGACTGGTTTCTCTTCCTCAACCACAATCGTCTCAGTTACCTCAGTAATCCTTTCTCCAGAAATTAATGAAGTCACAGATTTCTTCTTTTCCAATTTCTTTGAGGAGATTTGAACAGTAAGTGGATAAGTTCGCTGTAAAATCATCCTGTCAAACCAAGAAACCTTTACATTCTTTTGGCTTAATGGACCATATTTTCTTTCTTTCATTTCTTTGGGGAGAAGACCAGTTTCGTGTTCTTCAATCATTGCATCCTCCATAACCATCATTTCTTCCAATTCTTCAAGATCAAGATCTTCATCATGTTCAGCAGAAGGTTCTTTTGGAGGAATTGATTGTTGAGCAGAGGGAGGCACTGGCGCAGGAGCAGGGGCGGCAGGAGGAGCAACCCCTAATGTTTCAGGAGCAGTTTTTGAAACAGAGGGTCTTTTTGAAGGTGCAGGGGGTTTTTTAGGGGATGGTATCGAACGAGGAGATTCATCCATTTTAGAAGGAGCACCTGTGCTTGCAGGAGGAATTTTTTCAGCAATGGGAGGTGCAGGAGGAGCACCTGTGCTTGCAGGAGAAGGGGGGAGAGATTGTTTCTTTTTCTTTTGTTCCATTTTTGATCGAGGTTTTTTCGAGATAGCTGGTGGGGAACTAACAGTTGGTTTGGATTGCACAACCTTAGGAATATCCATTGTTGTCTTTGGTTCGATTTCCTGCATTTCTTCTTCTTCAGCCTCATCTTCTTCAATTTCCTGCATTTCTTCTTCTTCAGCCTCATCTTCTTCAATTTCCTGCATTTCTTCTTCTTCAGCCTCATCT